>CALXOT010000106.1 GCA_944390085.1 uncultured Succinivibrionaceae bacterium | reverse complement strand
ATGGTGACAATTCCTTAGACGCTTCTGCCCGTTTAGGTTTAGACATGCGCACTCAGCTGGCCTCCTGGGTCGATGGCTTTGCCAAGGCCGAGTGGGAAGCTGCAAACGGTGATGATGGCGAAGGTGGTGAAGACGACTTCAATGCCCGTTACCTGTGGGTAGGTCTGGACTTTGGTCAGTTCGGTTCCATCAAGTTTGGTAAGTTTGAAGACGCTATCAAGTATGCCATCGCTCCTACTGATATCTTTGAGGACTTCGGCTGCGTTGCTCAGTTAGGTAACGATGATCGCCGTGCAGGTCAAGCTATGTACGAGTGGTGAGGCTGGGGCGTTGATTTCAAGTTAAGCGGTCAGACTGCCAACAACAACCAGCAGGTTGATGGTGCATACTATACCGGTGATGCTAATGAGAATCTTGACATTGACTCCGGCTTTGCTGTGTCTGCCGGTTATACCTCTCCGGATGTGCTGTTCGGACCGATTTCCATCAAGGCCGGTTACAGCTACGCCAAGTTCCAGCAGAACAGTGAATGGGCAATTGTTAATGATTCTCGCAATGTTACAGGTAACCAAGGGTATGACGATTATAAGCAGTGGGCTGCTTCCTTAAGCTGGGGTGGGGATACTGGCCTTTATACTGCAGTGATGTATTCAAATCGCGATTTCTCATTGTACGCCGATCCTCATTGGGGTGATTATGCCGTGCAGGGCGTTGAGTTCGTGGTGCGCTATGGCTTCCAGAATGGTATGTCAGTGATCGCTGGCTATCAGTGGCAGAATATTGATTGGGACGATGCCGAAAAAGCTGAATTTAATGGTTTTAAGAACGACTTGGATGCTTCAGTAGTTAACTTAGAGTTTGACTACCAGATCACCCCTAACTTTAAGGTCTGGACAGAGGCTCGCTGGGATGTTGATACTGATGAGGGCTACGATAGTCTGAGCGCCGGTGTCACTAACTACGAGGAGGATCTCTACTCTATCGGTGCCCGTTACACCTTCTAATATAACGAATCCCAAAAACGTGAATTGATCCCTGGCCCGGTTTACCCGGGCTATTGCGTTACATAGTGCAAAGGACAGATGTTAACATCGCAAGGCCTTTGTTTCCTGTGCCAAGTAATATTCATACTGAGAGCAAAACTTCGGCTGTTTCTGCTCTGATTCTATCCGTTTGCACTTATCTGCAAGTGATCATTTCCCGATCTTTTCATATTGAGCCTGCAGTTTACTGTAGCAGTAAAATCTTAGCGTTATGATCTGCTTATATAACAAATAATAAGCAGTGAAAAATCACCTTAACCTTTTCTGAATCTATCGTCGGGCAGATTTTGCACAGGCGTACGATCTTTTTATTTGTAAAAGTTTTTTGATTAATAGTGAGGATAATTATGAGTTTTAAAGTTTATCTTGCCAATACCCGCGGCATGTGTGCTGGCGTCGAACGTGCCATCAAAACCGTCAATGTAGCGCTGGAAAAATATGGGAGCAACCGTGTGTACGTACTACATGAGGTGGTGCATAACTTTCATGTGGTAAATGAGCTCAGGCAAAAGGGAGCGCATTTTGTGGAGAGCCTGTCTGAGGTTCCTTCAGGCTCTGTATTGATCTTCTCTGCGCATGGGGTAGGCCTGGATACTGTGCGCAAAGCACAGGATCTTGGTTTTGCGGTAATTGATGCCACCTGCCCGCTAGTGGCACGTATCCACAAGAAGATGAATAAGGCTGGTGCTGCTGGTACTGATGCAGTGGTGATCGGCCATCAGGGACATCAGGAGGTGGTGGGCACCATCGGACAGTATACCGGGGATCCTGATAAGGTGCATGTGATCCTGACAGCTAAAGATGTGCAGAAACTGGAGCTTAAGGGGACACGTGCCGTGTTTGCCACGCAGACTACCCTGTCGGTAGATGAGACGGCTGAAACCGTTAGGGCTTTAAAGGAGCGTTTTCCCTTTATCGAGGGGCCGCTGCGTGATGACACTTGTTTTGCCACGCAACACCGTCAGAGCGCTATAAAGGCACTGGCTGCTGTATGCGATCTGATCCTGGTTGCCGGCTCTGCCAATTCTTCAAATTCAAACCGTCTGCGTGAGGTGGCCGAAAAAGCAGGATGCAAGGCATATTTGGTGGAAGACAGCTCTAAAATTGACCCGAACTGGCTTAAGGATGCCAAGGCAGTAGGGCTGAGTGCCGGCGCTTCAGTACCGGAGTACGTGGTAGATGAAATTTTGTCCCATCTTAAGGGTCATGGCATGACCGCAGTGGAAGGAATTGGGGAAAGTGCAACAGTCAAGAGCTTTGCGCTGCCAGCTGGCTTGCAACAGGACTGAGCCTGCAATATGAAATTATTGCACTGACATGTTGGTGTCCCGCTGTTTGCTTCTTGTCTGAGTCAAGGAAGATGACGGGGCTGCGTCAGGCGCAGCCCAAAGGGCAGGGGCAGTTGCAGAGGTCTAGGACTTTACAGTTGCCTGGGGCAGGAATCGACAAACCGATCATTATTAACCTGTTATACAGGCATTTTTTAGTTTGAGGAGAGCTCTTTTAAGGCCTTGATGAAATCGTCCTTTGACAAGGGACTCAGGCCATTTTTGCAGGCATTGTCGAGCGCCAGGCAGATGAAGGCGGATCTGGAAATGCCGTGCTCGCGCGCCTTTAAGGTAAGGCGCTGCAATAGATCGGGGGTGAGGGTGACTGAAATTTGCACCTTCTTGAGGGCAGGATCAATGGCCTGCCGACCGCGCTTGCGCGCGGCGGTCTTTTCAGGTTCAGATGCACTGGAATCAGACGGCATCAGATTCTGCTCAGAACCGTCACTCATGACTCCTCCCCATGCCTGCCAGTGCCAGCTGTGTCATGCAGGCTTTTTTCGATGCGCCGCTGGGCAAAAATATAATCCATGGTGTTTTGCTTGACGTGATGATCGGTGGCAGGTTTGTCGTCAATATCGGCAGGAGCCTGTTCCGGTTCAGTCAGTTTATGTGGAGTTTCCTTAGCAATTTGCGGATTTAAGGGAAAGTCCGGCTTAAGCGCAGCCTTCAGCTCGGCATAATTGCGCATCGGTTTTGCCGCATCGATGCCAAAGATCTCCATTAATTTGCGTACCGTCAGGGTCTTGCCTTCCTCGCCATAGATGCCAAAGGCCTTGTTGACCTTGCGGTAGGGACTTACTTCAGGAGACTCTCGTTTTAACAGGGTGCCTTCATTCAACAGGGTGAAGAGCGGTTCCTTGGGAACCTTGTAGCCAGCATCTTGAACCCGCTTGATAAAGAGGCAGCGGATCATGTAGGCAAGGCTTTTGAGCACTACCTTGGGATTAGGGGAGTGCTTGACTGCCTGTGACTTTGACTTGATAAGGTGCTGCGTCCTCTCATTGATCAGGGGCACAAACACCGGCTCTAAGGTTTTAAAGATCTCAAGGGCCTGTGCCACGTTTTTGGCGGTGGCGGTGCTGAAGTCAAAAATGCTGCGGCGTTTGTCCAGAGCATTTAAGTCCAGGGGCTCATTGAGCTTGTGTTCGATATTAAAATAGCAGATAGCAAAAATCACAGCATCAAGGGAAAAAGCTATCCCCTTGCTTGCCGCTTGCTTAAAAAAATCAGGCAATCCCAGATCAGAATAGATCTGGCGGTAGATCACCGTGCCGTAATTAAGTTCCTTATGCAGTGCCTTAAACATATTTTTAAAGCGCCTTAAGTAAAGTGATATTGCCTGTGACCGGCAATTTATTGTTTTTTAAATTTTATCCAGATTCCGGATAAAGATACTTTGATATTTTAAGTCAATGCTCTTTTTTGTAAAAGCAACTTTACCGTTTCGTTAGCAATTACTGGCAACTGCTGCAACCTTTGTAGAAGGTTGTAGAGCGCAGGCTGCGACTTTTGCCTGTCTGAAAGCCAGGCCCTGATTTGCAGGCCTAAGTGTCAGGCAGTGCAGTAAACCTGTACTTAGCCTGAAAGCTGCAAATTTGCCACAGCCAGCAGATCCCGTTACTGTAAGCTTACAGCCTCAAGATAACGCAACCTGGCTTTACTGTAAAGGATGCAGCGCACAGAGCGCAGCAGTAAATTTTTCCTTAAGTGAACACCTGGCGATAAGGGCATAACAAAACTGCCATAGCGTTTATGCGGGCGCTATGGCAGCAGTAAGATCCTGCCTTATCGGCAGGATTTTGCATAAATTTCCTTAAATTTTCTTAAATTTCCCTGGCAAATTGTGCAGCCCTGCCGGTATAGGTGGCAGGGGTCAGGGCACGCAGGCGCTCCTTGGCGTCCTCAGGAATATCCAGGGTGTCGATAAAGTGCAGCATGGTTTCCTTGCTGACGCTGTGCCCGCGGGTAAGCTCCTTGAGCTTTTCATACGGATTGGCAATGCCATAGCGGCGCATGACGGTCTGATAGGGCTCAGCCAGCACTTCCCAGTTGGCGTCAAGTTCAGCGGCGGTGTGCACCGGATTTGCCTGCAATTTGGCAATACCCTTCAGGGTGGACTTCCAGGCCAGCAGGGAATAGCCGCAGGCCACGCCCAGGTTACGCAGCACGGTAGAGTCTGTCAGATCGCGTTGGAAGCGGGAGATCGGCAGCTTGGCAGCCAAGTGAGCAAAGATGGCGTTGGCCAGTCCTAAATTGCCTTCAGAGTTTTCAAAGTCAATCGGATTGACCTTGTGGGGCATGGTGGAAGAACCAATCTCACCTGCTACCGTCTTCTGGGTGAAGGTGCCGTAGGAGATATAACCCCAGATGTCGCGGTCAAAGTCGATCATGATGGTGTTAAAGCGCTGCAGGGCATTAAAGAGCTCTGCGATATAGTCATGCGGCTCGATCTGGGTGGTATAGGGATTGAAGGTAAGCCCCAGGCTTTCTTCAAAGCGCTTGCCAAACTCCAGCCAGTCTACATCAGGATAGGCGGAAAGATGGGCATTGTAATTACCTACGGCACCGTTGATCTTGCCCATGATCTGAACAGCTGCCACCTGATCGCGCTGGCGCCTTAAACGGTAAACCACATTGGCCATTTCCTTGCCCAGGGTGGTCGGGGATGCCGGCTGGCCGTGGGTACGGGCTAACAGCGGCAGATCTGCGTAAGTGTGGGCAAGCTCGGTGATTTTTTCAATCACGCTGTCCATTACTGGCAGTAACACTTCCTCACGGGCAGTTTTGAGCATCAGGGCATGGGAGTTATTGTTGATATCCTCGGAGGTACAGGCAAAGTGAATGAACTCACGGGCAGCCTCAAGTTCAGCGTTGCCCTTTACTTTATCCTTGAGGAAATATTCTACTGCCTTGACATCATGGTTCGTGACGGCTTCACGCTTTTTAATATCGAGGGCATCTGCAACAGAGAAGTTCTGCATGATGCTGTCAATAAAGGCAATGGTCTCAGCGCTAAACGGCTTTACTTCCGGAATCTGCTCGCAGGCTGCCAGCTGCTTGAGCCAGGTCAGTTCCACCTGCACGCGAAAGCGCATTAAGCCATATTCAGAGAAGATGGAGCGCAGATCGGCAGTCTTTGCGGCATAACGGCCGTCAAGCGGGGAGATGGCGGTTAATTCAGATAATTCCATGATGATTCCTCACAGTTAAGAATTGATGTTCCCGGCGGCATTGCGGGCGTATTGCACGATGGCCTTGCGTCTGAAAATCAGGAAGCGGCGGCGGCCTCCTAATTGCCGCCACAGCACGCAGGCCCTGATCCCGGCAAGCAGCAGCGAGCGGATCATTTCCTGATTTTCGCTGCGGCTTAAATATTCTTCTTCTCCGTAGATCATAAGACGCGGGAAATTAGGGGAGATGAGTGATTGGTAGAGTTCAGAAAAATCGTGCAGGCAGTCCTGGCTTAATACCACCTCAGGACGGCCAGATTCATAATCCGGATAACGCTCTAAGACAGAGTTACGTGCCTTATCGATGTCGTCACCTAATTTGGCAAAGACCGTGGCGTTTTTTTCAATGGTCAGCTCAAGTCCAATCAGCTTGAAAGCATTCTTGGTGATCTCAATGGTCTGGGCGCTTTTATCCCCACCCTGAGGGCTGAAGGAGGATGACAGCTGCCGGAAACCTACCAGGAGCTGATTGGGGGCATAAATATCCTCACAGGTCTTAGGATTGGTGATGATAAGGCCGCGGATCACCGCAGCGGCGGCATGCGGATCAACATAGCCGGTACGGGCTACGCGCTGGATTTGGGTACAGGCCTGAAACAGAGCCGCCAAAGCTAAAGTTTCGTGTGCGATGTCGCTCATATGTGTCCGATTTTGCAGAAAAAAGTAAGCGCTCAAGCGCGGAATGTTTTGTCTATTATAGCGCCGCCCAGGCATTCGCTGCCCTGATAAAACACAGCCGATTGCCCGGCAGCGGCAGCAAGTACCGGAGTGTCAAATTCTGCGCGCAGGATTCCGTTTTCATCCTGATACAGGGTGCAGGGCACGTCAGGGGCACGGTAGCGCACCTTGCAGCTGCACTTTAAGGGCAGTTCTGGCAGGCCGAGGATAAAGGTGGGTTTAATCAGGGTGATTGCCTTGAAGTAAAGGTATTTGCTCTGATGTCCTTGGGTGACAATAAGTTCGTTGGTCTGCACGTTCTTGTCCACCACGTACCAAGCTTCCCCGCTACCATCCTTTTGCCCGCCTATATTAAGTCCCTTGCGCTGGCCAATGGTGGCAAACATCAGGCCGTCATGACGGCCAATTATCTTGCCTTCAGTGGTGACGATATTACCAGGCTTTGCCGGCAGATAATGTTCAAGGAACTGATGGAAACGCTTTTCACCGATAAAGCAGATGCCGGTGCTGTCTTTCTTGCGTGCAGTGGCAAGCTCGTATTTCTCGGCCAGAGCCCGCACCTGTGGTTTTAGCAGGTGGCCTACCGGAAAGAGCACGCGCGGCAGTACGCTGCCGTCGATGGCATGCAGGAAATAGCTTTGATCCTTGTTGGGATCAAGTCCGCGCAGCAAATGTACTCTGCCGTCAGCTGCATCAAAGGAGCGCAGAGCGTAATGGCCGGTGGCAATGAAGTCTGCCTTTAAAATTTTCACCGCATAGTCAAAAAAAGCACGGAACTTTATTTCTTTATTGCACAGGATGTCAGGATTGGGGGTACGGCCTGCCGCATACTCGCTTAAAAAATGCTCAAATACCCGATCCCAGTACTCAGCAGCAAAATTGATGGTTTTAAGCTCAATCCCCAGACGGTCACAGACTTTTTGCGCATCTTCCCGATCCTGCGCCGCAGCACAAACCGTGTCAGTGTCATCCTCCTCCCAGTTTTTCATGAACAAGGCAGTAACCTGCAGCCCCTGCCCTTTTAGCAAAGCCGCACTGACAGAGGAGTCCACTCCTCCAGAAAGCCCCAATACTACATGCTTGCCTGCAAGCTCAGCATAAGGAATTGCGTAATTAAATTCAGTCATGTCAAAAACCGTATAGTAACCAATACCTGCAAGTAAAATCCGGCACGTAAGGCGTCACAGCTGTAAAAGAGCTTTATTTGACGCTAAAGTACTAGTTAAGGTACTAAATGCGTGATCAGGGAAAGTGGAAAACGCTGACCCCTTAAATAGTCATCCATGCACATACCAACCAGGCGGGTACGCCATTTGTCCTTGTGGGCATAGATTTCATCGCGGCTGTACCAGCTTACCTTTAAAATCTCGCCGTCTGGATCAGCAGCATGTAATTCTTCCGGGATCTCCTTGAGATTTGCTGCAAAGCAGAAACGGTAGATGGTTTCGTAATCCTTGACATAATCATAGATACCGGTCAGGGCAGTAAGCTCAATCGCACAGCCGGTTTCTTCCTTTCCCTCGCGCAGGGCAGCTGCAATGATACCTTCTTTGGCATCAATGTGCCCGGAGGGCATACCAAAAACTTTTTTGCCATATTCATCGAGCTCTTCCACCATTAAAAAACGCCCTTCATGTTCGATGATTAAGGCTACAGTAGCAAAGGGTTTAAAACGTTCAGTCATCGGTAAACAGGCAGCAGTGCGCCTTCTCCAAATATAAATTTATCACCAGGTCTGAAAGCGCAAATTTTACCATGGCAAAAGCCAGGAAAGTACTGCTCCCAACAGCCTTGTCAGAGCTTTTGTGTTTTTTCTGTTTCACCATGCCTCTTGTCTGGGCGGGGCGTTAATCTGTGGGCAAAGCGCGTTACAATGAGCGGCACTAATTTCATAAAACCAAGCACAGGACTTAAGGCATGACTTTTCAAAGCAAGGTGATCTGGCCCCAGGGGGGCAACAAAATTCAAAGAGGGGCAGATGGCAGCCTGCAGGTGCCTGACAATCCCATTATTCCTTTTATCCGTGGAGATGGTATCGGTGCTGATATTACCCCGGTGATGCGGGCGGTGGCTGATGCTGCGGTGGCTGTGGCCTATCAGGGTCAGCGCTGTCTGAAATGGATGGAAATTTTTGCAGGTGGCCGCAGCGTGGAGGTGTACGGTGAGGGGCAATGGCTGCCTGAGGAAACCTATGACATCATCAGGGATTGCCATGTGGCAATTAAAGGACCTTTAATGACTCCGGTGGGCGGTGGAATAAGATCTTTAAATGTCAGCCTGCGTCAGCGCCTTGATCTGTATGTCTGTTTACGCCCGGTGCGTTATTTCAAGGGGGTACCCAGCCCGGTAAGACATCCTGAGCTTACTGATACCGTCATTTTCCGCGAAAATACTGAGGATATTTATGCCGGGATCGAATGGGCGGCTGACAGCAAGGAAGCGCAGCGGGTGATCGCCTTTATTGAACAGGAAATGGGCGTGCACAAGATCCGCTTTACCGAACATTGCGGCATTGGGGTCAAGCCAGTCTCCAAGGAAGGCTCAGAGCGCCTGATCCGTGCGGCAATTGACTATGCCATTGCACAAAACCGTAAGTCTGTAACCCTGGTACACAAGGGCAACATCATGAAGTTCACTGAAGGGGCTTTTAAGGCTTACGGATATGATCTGGCTGTGCGTGAATATGGGGCATTTAAAGATGATCAAGGGCGTACCTTCTTTAAAAATCCGCACACTGGCAGCTTGATTGAGCTTAAGGACGTAATTGCGGACGCTTTCTTGCAGAATATCCTGCTGTATCCTGCAGACTATGATGTAGTGGCAGCCTGTAATTTGAACGGTGATTATATCTCAGATGCTCTGGCCGCTATCGTGGGGGGTATAGGTATAGCTCCGGGAGCCAATATCGGGGCGGATTGTGCTATTTTTGAAGCCACTCACGGTACTGCTCCTACCATTGCGGGCAAAGGTCTGGCTAACCCTGGTTCTATCATTCTGTCTGCAGAGATGCTGCTGCGACATATCGGCTGGAATGAGGCAGCTGATTTGATTGTGCAAGCCATGGAAGAGTCCATTTCACAAAAATGCGTTACCCATGATTTTGCCGCACAGTTAAATGGAGCAACGGAGCTTTCTACCTCAGACTTTGGTAAAGTGCTGATAAATAATATTAAAAGCCGCAAATAGCGAAAACAGCTGGCAGTAGAGCTGACAGGGCAGAATGGGCACAATCTGCTGTTTTTCTTAAGTTAACAAAAGACCCGCCTTAAGTTAGGCGGGTAAAGAAAAAGAAGCTGTGCCCCTGTAGGGCATCAAATGTTTCCATGATTAGGTTCCAACGCGCGAATACTGACTTGAGTGTGCTATTACTACTGTAGATGTGAAAATACAGCAAGTCTGACGTTTCTTGCCTTGATGCTATTTTGCCTATCAAATCAAAAACAGAACTTATATGCTTTACCAAAGTCTTCCCTGAGCATGACATCTTGCAAGCAAGCATCAGGGCACTGTTTGTAATATTTTGTAAGTAGTGCCATTAATTTTGGTGGAAAGCTGGGCGCCAATTTGCGGCCTGCATGTGTGATCTGTTCTCCAATACAAGAATTGTAGCCAATGGCAGGGGATTTGGGGGAAGCTTGATAATAAAAACTGGCTTAGCATAAGGTTAAGTGCACAGATGTCAGCTTAGGAATACAGAACGACCACCTGCCTGAGGAAGTATGGACTTTCTTGTCGTCAAGGGGTGAAATCTAAGGCCATCAACGCACGGATTGTCAACGCACGCAAACAAGTTACAAGGTAACGCAGGAAGCAGGGGCTGAAGTCCGATGAAGCCAAGAGCACGGTAGACAACTCAAAGAGGCATAACAGCGTAAAGTTAAGCTGACTCTTGATCTCTCAGGACTGCAGAGCAGGACAAGCAAGCCTGTATTACAGATCTGCAGATCTGTAATAAGGCATCACAAAGTCAGTACAGGCAGTACAAACTAAGGTGACTAACTCCAGCTTCAGTCTGTTGACGCCGCTTTTTGTTTGCGGACTCTATGGAGATCAGACAATGGGACAAGAGAATAGACTATCTCTGATCTCTGCCTCACCTGAATTCCTTGAGGAAGAAGTGGAGCTAATTTTCTTTGTTGTTCTGGGGTATGTCAGGCAGTAAAGTAGGTTTAGCGTGCTCTGAAGGTAATGCGGCCTTTGGTCAGATCGTAGGGAGTGATCTGCACGGTCACTTTATCTCCGGTCAGGATGCGGATGTAGTTCTTGCGCATCTTGCCTGAAATGTGAGCCATCACGATGTGGCCGTTTTCTAATTCAACCTTGAAGGTGGTATTAGGCAGGGTTTCAAGTACAGTGCCCTGCATCTCAATGCTTTCTTCTTTTGCCATAATCCGTTTTATTTATATTGCTTAAATAAATCCCCGGCTGTGAGCGGGGCATCTGAATCCTGCGCGAATTATACGCTAAAAAAGGCTTTTTTCTCAGCTGTGGGGCTGATTTTTGCCATTTTTCAGGGCAAGGGCAGGGGCTGGCATAGTGGATAGTCAGCTAAATATGACTTAGATCCAGTATTTTCCTGCGTTGTACAAGCAGTCTTAAAATGTTAAATTACAGAAATATAAGAAAGCTTAGCAGCAAGGCTTTAAGCTTTGGCTTAAGGCTGCAGAATTTAGATGAGGAGGCAGGTTAATGCGCAGAGCGGTAATCACTGGATACGGCATCGTATCAAGCATTGGCAGCGGTAAGGCTGCGGTGCTGGAGGCGCTGCGTCAGGGACGTTCGGGCATTGTACGCGAGGAAGAATTTGCCGCGATGAATATGCGCTCGCAAGTTGCCGGTAAGGTTTCCCTGAATTTAAAGGATTTGATTGACCGGCGCGATCTGCGCTTCATGGGCGAGGCTTCGGCCTATGCCTATCTTGCCATGCAGGAGACCATTGAGCATGCGGGGCTTGAGGAAAACGAAGTATCCAATGTGCGTACCGGCCTGATTGTGGGCAGCGGTGGCGCTTCTACTCATACCACAGTGGAGTCTGCTGACATTTTGCGCAGCAAGGGCGTCAAGCGTATCGGCCCCTATGCGGTTACCAAGGCCATGAGTTCCACTGCCTCAGCCTGCCTGGCCACTCCTTTTAAAATCAAGGGAGTTTCTTATTCCGTAAGTTCTGCCTGTGCAACTTCAGCCCATTGTATAGGGGCTGCCTGCGATGAAATCATGCTGGGGCGCCATGATGTGATGTTTGCAGGTGGCGGTGAGGCCTGTGACTGGACCATTGCCTGCCTCTTTGATGCGATGGGAGCACTTTCCACCGCGTTTAACGATACCCCTGAACAGGCATCCCGCCCATATGATGCTGCCCGCGACGGCTTTGTGATTGCAGGTGGCGGCGGTATTGTGGTGGTGGAGGAGCTGGAACATGCAAAAGCTCGCGGGGCACATATTTATGCAGAAATAACCGGTTATGGAGCCACTTCAGATGGTGCTGACATGGTGGCACCGTCCGGTGAGGGGGCAGAGCGCTGCATGCGTCAGGCTATAGCCAACCTGAACTGCCCGGTAGATTACATCAATACTCACGGTACTTCCACGGTGCTGGGCGATCTGAAGGAACTGGAGGCCATCAGGGCAGTATTTGGTGATAGGATCCCGCCTTTGTCATCCACCAAGTCCATGACAGGACACGCTCTGGGAGCTGCTGGCGTCAATGAGGCTATTTATTGCCTGCTGATGTTGGAGCATGGCTTTATTGCCCCTTCCATCAATGTGCAGACGGTGGATGAACATGCCGCGGGCTTTGATATAGTGACTGCAGTGCGTCAGGCTGAGCTTAATTGCGTACTGTCAAATAGCTTTGGTTTTGGAGGCACTAATGCCTCCCTGGTATTGCAGCGCTATCAGGCTTAAGCCAGGAAAGATAATTTAAAGCCTTAACTTAAGTGAAGGCTATACCCGCGCAAAGCTGAGCTTTGGTTCTGCTGACGCGGGTTATTTTTGTGCCCGGCACAACAGTACGGATGACGGGCAGAGTGAGTTTTAGCAGGGAGAGTGTAATGGGTGGGATGCAGGGTACGGTAAAGCCGGAGCGGCTTGATAAAATTCTGTCAAAGTTATTGTTTATTTCCCGATCGCAGGCTGCAGCCTTAATTAAGGCAGGGCGGGTGAGGGTCGATGAGCAATATCCTGCCAAGGGTGATTTCAAGGTGGGATCAGATGCTCTCATTTACCTTGATGAGGAGCTGGTGGAAGCTGCCGGCAGCGCCGGAGTTCGGCGGGTCTTTATCATGAACAAGGCAGCAGGCTGTGTCTGTGCTGATCGCGATAAGCGCTATCCTACGGTGCACAATTATCTGACTGACGTGCCGCGGCGCGAGGAGTTGCATTGTGCCGGCCGACTTGATTTGGATACCCGTGGTCTGCTGGTGATCACCGATGATGGTTCCTTGATCCATGAGATCACTGCGCCCAAAAAACAGGTAAGCAAGACTTATGTGGCTGCACTGGACAGAGATATCCCTCCGGGGGCAGAGGCAGCCTTTGCCCGGGGGGTAAAGCATCCTGAGGAAAAAGAACGTTATCAGGGGGCGGCACTGTTACCCCTTGCCCCGCGCCTGGCACTGGTACAGGTGAGCGAGGGTCGTTATCATGAGGTTAAGCGTTTGTTTGAGACCCAGAATTGTAACGTGGTTTATTTAAAGCGCGTTGCCATTGGAGCCTTATGCCTGAGCGGTGATTTGCTTGAGGGGCGTTTCCGGGTGTTGCCTGAGGAGGAGATCCCGGATTTGTTTGCTGCAGCTGATAATTTGCAGGTTCTCGCTGAGCGCCTGAGCCTTGCAGGTGAACTGGATGCTGCCAGGGCAGCGGCAGGCAGTCCTGGTGACAGCAAACAGGGGTAGCACCATCCGGCTCTGGCTCTTATCTTATAGGTTTTATAAAAGTTATAGTTTTTTCGCTTTTGTCAGTGGGGGATGGGGATGTATAAGATTGTGGTGCTTGACAGTAGTGCCCTGCCTGAAGGCTTTGCGCTGCAGCGGCCGGACTTTGCCCATGAATGGGTGAGCTATAAACAGACAGCTTACGCAGAAATCGTGCCACGCTCAGGGGATGCTGACATGGTGCTGACCAGCAAGTGTCTGTTTGATGCCCAGGTTCTGGCAGCGCTGCCCCAGCTTAAGTATATCGGTTGCCTGGCTACTGGTTATAACAATATTGATGTCAGGGAAGCGGCGCGCCGCGGCATTGCCGTGACCAATGCCCAGGGCTACAGCACTGAGGCTGTGGCAGAACATACGGTGGCGATGATGTTTTACCTATGCCGTAACTTCAGTGCGACCACCAGAGCGGTGCGGGCTGGCAGCTGGCCCAAGTCCCCGACTTTCTGGCAACTGCCAGGGGGCGTGCTTACTGATCTTAAAGGACTTACCCTGACCATCGTGGGCTGTGGTGCTATCGGTCGGCGTATCGCACAGCTAGCTGAGGTACTGGGTATGACGGTGCTAAGGGCTGAGCACAAGGGCGTATCTGAGATCCGCCCAGGCTATACTGAATTTGCAAAGGCCATAAGTTGTGCTGATGTGATCTCGGTAAATTGCCCGCTTAGCGCTGACACCACTGATTTGATTGCCCGTACTGAGCTTGCGGCTTTGAAACCTAATTGTGTGCTTATCAATAATTCACGTGGCGGTATTGTGAACGAGCAGGATCTGGCACAGGCCCTGCGCGCCGGAAAACTGGGGGGAGCAGGCTTTGATGTGGCATCCAGTGAGCCTTTGCCTGCAGATCATCCCTTTATGTCGCTGCTTGATCTTGATAATTTCATCTTAACGCCGCATCAGGCCTGGCTTACGCGTTCTGCCCTTACTGATCTGTGTGCCCAGGTCAAGGAAAATCTGGAGGCCTTCGTGGCAGGGCGCAGGCTGCGCCGGGTGGAGAGCTGAGCGCTCCGGCACGGGCAGGGACTTACAAAGGTGCCGAATGGGCAGGCTTGAGTTAAGCCTAATGTTAACAACAGCTGCCCTGAAGACAGTGTCTTGCGTCAGCTGATCTACCAGGGCAAGTCCTAGGCTGGCGGCAGCTGCAGCTGCCGGACTCTGTTTTTTGCAGCCTACCCTGAGAGTTTTGTAAGTTGAATAACTTATGCTAGCTGCCAGAAGCCAGAAGCCAGAAGCCGGGGGCGCCTTTTCAGGCACTCCCGGTAATTTACAGCAGGAGTGCTGTTTTGTCCTTTATTCAGGACAATTATTCAAGGTAGACGCCAAAGTGCTCTTTGGCAAAGGCCACACGCTCCTGGGGGTTAAGGCTCAGGCGGCGGGGCAGGGCTTCAATCAGGCGCAAGCGGGGCACCAGACCTGCATTGTTGGCTGTCTGAATGGCAAGCCCCGGCCGGGCGTTGAGCTCCAAAAGCATCGGGCCCCGGTCCTTGTCGAGCACAATGTCGGTGCCGATGTAGCCAAGGCCGGACATGCCGTAACAGGAGGCGGCCAGGGTCAGCACTTCATCCCAGTGCGGTACCTTGAGCTTGAACAGATCCTTGCCGGTATCCGGATGCATCCTGATGGGAGCATTGTGCTGTACGGCTCGTACCGCTCTGCCGGTCCGGATGCAGATCCCCACTCCTACCGCGCCCTGATGTAAATTGGCTTTGCCGTCTGAGGCCTTGGTGGACAGGCGCATCATGCACATGACCGGAAAGCCCTTGAAGACGATGACGCGGGTATCAGGCACACCTTCGTAGCTGTAGCCGGCAAAGACATTGTCAAAGTGGATCAGATCTTCAATCAGGGCAATATCCTGCTTGCCACCTAATGAAAACAGACCGGCCAGAATATTGGACAGATGGCGGCGCAGATCATGCATATTGATGTTCTGCCCCGATCCTTTAATGAAGCTATCACCCTGCCTGCCGGTGATGACCAGGATCCCCTTGCCCCCTGAGCCCTGGGCGGGCTTGATACAGAACTCCTGCTTGTCCCCCAGAATCTCCAGGATATTATCAATATCGTGCACATCCTCGACCGTTCCTATCAGGTAGGGGGAATTGACCCCGTACTCCATTGCCATGCGCTTGGTCAGAAGCTTGTTGTCCACCAGCGGAAAGAGGCGGCGTGGATTGTAGCGCCCGATATAGTTGACGTTACGCTGGTTCATCCCCATGATGCCAAAGTGCATCAGATCAAGGGGATTGGCGTAGCGCGACAGCGCTTGTTTTACAAAACCTAGCATCTGTACCCCTTAGTCCTTGTCCTGACGGGACTTATATTCTTCCTTGTCCCGGCGGAAATAATCGCGCGGACGGGTATCCGGGAAAAGCTTTTTTATATTCTGCCGCTCAGCTTTGAGCCGGTCGGCCTCAAGTTCCTTTTCATCGCCGTTTAACTGGTTCTTTATTTTGTCTGACAAGGGACGGAAGCGCTTTAACTCAAACAGGCGGAAGCCGGTGTAATTACCCATAATGAGCACTAAGGACAGGATGATAAGCTGCAGCCCCAGGAAGTTGAAGGTCAGATGCTGAATGGCAGCAGATGACATGGCCAGGTAGGCGCAGACTGCCACAAACAGTGAACCGCCGCCTTGCTTGAGTACCTCTTTATAGCCTTCTTCCTCCCACAAAATGGACATTCTCTCAATTGTCCAGGACAGGATGATCATCGGGAAGAAGGTGACCTTGATGCCTTCGGTAAGGCCGATTTTGTATGTGAAAAGCGAGATGGCGCCAATGATGGCGATCACCGTAATGATCACCGCCGAAATTCTGGCCACCAGCAGCAAATTCAGGTGCGACAGCCAGGATCGGACCACCAGACCGATGGCGACGATGGAGACAAAGCCAATTAAGCCTACTAACAATGAAGTTTCCAGGAAGGCCATGGCGATCAGCACCGGCATGAAGGTTCCGGAGGTCTTGACGCCGATGATGATGCGCAAAAAGACCACGATGATGACGCCAATGGGTAAAAGCAGGATGTTTTTAAACAGCGACTGCTCTTCCAGGGGCAGGGAGGCAATGGACAGGGAGACAATGTCCTCCCCGGCTGCCAGGGCGGCCTGTACCTTAAGGCTGCCGGCTTGGGCTGCAGCCACGGAGTTGCGGAGGATAGAGAAGCTTACATGTGCGTTCTGTCCGCCCTGCACATCCAAAAGGGATCCGTCGTGATTTTTCCAGATAAGCTGATTGTCCCTGACCCCGCTCACTCCGCTTTGCGGATCAAAGATCTCGTAATGCTGGCCGTCGAATACGGCAATGCGTGAACTTAAGGCGCGGTTACGGCGGGCATCTTCCAGATCAAGCACGCTGACAATGCGTGCCGGAATTTTGGCCAGCTCCAGAATATGCACGATAAGCTCTTCACGCCGGTACTGCGAGAGCAGCAGGGAGGCGATTTCAGGCTGACGCTTTAATTCGTCAATGGTCTGTACGGTAAAGGAGAAAGGGTTTGACGAGCGCTGCATGGCAGCGTCCGCAATTTCGCGCATGGCCGTGGCAAAAGGCTCTGGCTCTGTATTCTGCTTAAGTTCCGGAATAGTCATGGAGGAGGCTGTGGCACTGTCATCGCGCAAAAATTCAGCCCGGTAGTACAGGGTCTGTAGCCCCAGTGGATTGCGTTTGGTCCATTCTACGTATGAATTGTTCTGTTTCATCACATAGGAGGTACCAAAGCCCACACTGGCGGTGCTTTGCGAGAGCTGGGTAAAGCCGGGCTGTACCGCCGGCAGTGAAAAATCAACAGTGGCAGCACCGTTGCCGGTGGGATCAAATTCCACCTTGGCCTCCACCGACCAGACCTCACGCTGATCCCCAGGCAAAAATGGCACCTCAAAGGTGACGTGCTGGTAGATCATAAACAAAAGGCCGGTGACAAATAAAATGGCCGTGACGATATAGAAAAGTCCGCGCGAAACCATGCTCTATCCTTACTTAAATCCTGTATCCCTGATGTTAAGTGCCAGGGGGCTAAGCCGCCCCCAGGTTTACTTTTTCCTGCCGTCTTGCTGCTGGTTCTTTTCAACTACCTGTGGCAGCGCATTGCGCGGATCTGTACCTAAGTTTGAACCATAATCAGCAGACGGGAAGGCCGCCTGTCCGGCAGCATTTTTCTGGCGTTCGTCAAAAGCCGCGTTGGGATTAATCCCGTCCTTTTTCAGTTTTTCATATTCATCGCGGCTTAAGATGATAAGGCCGTCGGGATCTGCGCGTTTTTGAATATGGGAGCGCGATACGTCCACTACTGCCACATCCTGCAGCATGTTGCGCCCGATCAGCAGCGGGTATTGCATATGGGAGCGATCGGCCAGGGTAAATTCTGAGGAGGTAGAAAAATCACCGATTTTTAAATTAAGGCTTACTACCGGGCGGCGCACCAGTTTCTTGGTGGAGGACTGGATCATGTCGGAGTAGCGCACGAACTGTGCCTCTACCTGCAGCTCACGATCATTGGCCTGCAGGTTGAAGCGGTACCATTTCTTGCCGGAGCGCTCAAACTCAGTGATGTCAGTGGCCAGGATGGACGATACGGCAGCACCGCTGTCAATACGTGCATCAAAGGTGGCGTTGGCTTCTTTTATATAGATGTATTCGGCCTCACCGAAAAACATCTTGCCGTCAGGAGTCTGCATATCGTAGTTTCTCAAGGGGGTAACGGTACTCACTGCACCTTTGGTATCCCCCTGTCCGGTAAAAAGGGAGTCCACTAAGGACTGGTTTTGGCGGCGCAGGGCTTTGAGCTCATTGAGCACGTTGCGCCTGAATACCACATCTTCATCGCTGATGCTTTTTAAGTCTGCCTTGAGTGAGCCGATCTGGGCACGCTGCGAGCTTAATTCTTCATTAATGCTCTGAATGGTGCCGTCGATAGCGATGAATTTGTCGCCTATCTGGGAGTTGTCTTCGGCTGCCTGCACTGCAGTGCAGATACAGAAGCTTAAGCTAAGGTATTTAAGTAAGTTGCGCATCTTTAAATTTAAATTAATAATTAAGTCGTTAATTTAAAAAGCTTATCAAACCCGGGTGATTTACTCCTCACCATGAACAAGGTGTGGGCTTCCGGGGTAATTTGTTATATCTGCTGTGTCTGCTTTTATCTTACAGTGTTTGTTTTTATAAAATCCGCAGCACTATAGCACTCTTTTGCCTGATTTTCCTACCTGCATTGCAGCTTAATTTTACTAAGGAGCCGTTAACTGTCCTTCCTGTTCTGACTGCCCTGACAGGACGGAATTCTTTAGGGTATTTTTTCCTCCAGGTTACGCATAAATTCCAGGATCCGTTGCTCCGAGCGCGCCCAGACCAGTTCAGCTTTGCGCTCCAAATGTTTCATTTTGGAAAATTCATCGGGTTTTATCAGCTCATTTTGGGTGAAATTAAGCCGCAGCAGATGTTCAGGCGGCAGTATCAGGGAGAGCAGCTGATGGGTGGTCTCTGACTGCAATGAGGAAACAAACTCGGTCAAGGTACGGACCTTCCAGCCGTTGAGCAGTCCCCAGTGGCTGGTATTGTCGCTGTAGCAGTCATTAAAGTGCCCGGTACCGATGGAGACAATGCGGATGTCCTCAAGTTTTGCCTTAAAGCGTGACAGCGCCATGCCTAAAGCCAGCTGGCTGGGGTTATTGCCCCACATGCCGCCGTCAGCCAGCAGCGCGCCATCCACCATGCTCGGATCAAAATAGGTCGGGGCAGAACAAGAGGCCTGCACTGCCTTGTATAAGGGCAATTTCGGATCGCAGTCAAAAGAACAGAACACCTGAGCTAACCCTTCCTTCAAATTGGTGGTTGGAATGATCAGCGGGCGTTGCAGGGCACTGAGCTTGACCTTGCCAAAGACCTGGCGCAGCACTGCCTGCAGGCGCAAAATGTCATAGGGACTTTGCAGAGCCTTTTCAATCAGGCGTGGCCCAAAGAAAAACTTGCGGCTGAAGATGGAGGGACCTGCAGCCTTATAGAGTGCTACCAGCCGTCCGGGATCTATCTCACAGGCCAGGCTGGCACTGATAATGGCGCCGGTGCTGGTACCGGCAAGGAGGTTGACCCGCTCTAAAAAGTGCGGGCAGCGGCTGGCGATGAGCTCAAGCAGGCGTGCGGCAAAAATGCCGCGGATCCCGCCGCCGTCAATGGCCAGAATTAAAAAAGGCCGCATGCTGCTCTCACCTTTGTCTCATGTTTTTCCCATCACAGTCCGCCGGCTGTATGTTGCGGCGGGATAAATCTAATTTTAGCTCAGCCTTAACCCGGGGTAAATCAGGCTGTAGCAGGCTTTACCTCCATTCTGTCTGTCTTTGTTAACAGTGCAGGGCTGTTAGCGTATATAATCTGCGCAGTTTATTTTTGAGCTCCTAGAGCGGGTATAAATTTATGCGCAAATTTTCTTTAAGTCTGCTGGCAGTGGCTCTGCTTGGCGTATGCAGCAGCTCCCAGGCTTTTTTCGTCAATGCCAACGGCTCTTATAACGGCAAGGCCGATATCGATGGCAGCGGCGGGGCAGAAATGTCAAGCTCGGTTTACCGTCTGACAGCAGGTGGACAATACCTGACCTTTTCCGTAAAGCATACCGAGTACGATTTTTCCGGCATCGATGATCCCGTTGACAGCCTTGATCATGTGGCACTGGACGGACATTATGACTTCAGCCTGACGCAGGACTTTGGTCTTTTCACTGGCCTTACTCTGGCCATGGGCTTTGAGGATGAGATCCATCTTTCAGACAATTACGCCATTACTCCGCGTGCTGGGGTGAGCTATACCTTTGCCGGTGGCAATCAGATCTTTTTAGGTGCGCTGGCGCAGTTCAATGAGGTCGATAACATTTATCTGCCTATTGCCGGGATTAAGTTTGGCAGTGACAGCGATCTGGGCTTTAGCGGCTCGCTGGCCTATCCTGCCACCAAAGTGACCTACCGTCCGTCTGCATATTATGCTTTTGAGGGGGTGTTCCTGACCGTACGCGATCTCTACCAGCTAGCCGATGATAGCAAGCTGTCCCCTGAAGGTTATATCTTTGAAAAAAGCTATGGGGCGGCACTTGGTGTAATCGTCAATCCGCTGCAGATGCTGGAGCTGCGTTTTGGCGTGCAGTCCTTCTTTGATCGCGAATACGAGATCTATGACGCAGGCGGGCATGAGCTTGCCTCCTACGATGTTGATCCGGCCATGGGCTTTTACGGTAATCTCAATTTTAAATTCTAAATTCTAAAGTCTGAATCTGAATCTGAATCTGAATCATAACCATCAGTACAGGCAGCGGGTTCTGGCAACAGTCAGACCCCGTTTTGTTTTGCATGCCTGCAACCAAATACTTTGCACAAATAATTAAGCCGGGGCAGGTTCCCCGGCTTTCTTTGAACTTCAGATTAATTGGTCAAAGAATATTCTGATATGGCAGCTCCTAGCAATCTGTCGGGGCACCCTTGATCGGGGTCTTGCCCTTCAGGATGAACCACACGAACAGAGCCAGCGAGATCACAATACCGATGACATCGGAGATGAAGATATCCATGCCAAAGCCCATGTTCGGCTCGTAGAAGATGTAGGTAATGCTAGCAGCTGAGATAAACACAGCCGGGATGGAGCAGATCCAGTGTGCCAGGTTGTGGCGGTACAGGTAGGCAGCACCAGTCCACAGCATAACTGCAGCCAAGGTCTGATTGGACCAGCCGAAGTATCTCCAGATGATGTTAAAGTCAATCTGCGACAGCAGGATACCAATGGCAAATACCGGGACGGCGATGATGAGGCGCTTGGCCGGCTTTACCTGATCCATATGCAGGATTTCTGCAATAGTCAGGCGGGCAGCTCTGAAGGCGGTGTCACCGGAAGTAACTGGCAGCACAATCACACCTAAAATTGCCAGGATGCCACCGAAGGTGCCCATTAAGGCAAAGGAGCTGTCATAGACCACGGAGGAGGCGGTACCGGCGTCAATGGTGGCGTCCAGGGAGACCGGATCCGGATAGAATGTCATGCCTACAGTTACCCACACCAGGCCGATAAAGCCTTCTGCGATCATGGCACCGTAGAATACCAGGCGGCCATGCTTTTCATTGGCCAGGCAGCGGGCCATCAGCGGGGATTGAGTTGAGTGGAAGCCAGAGAGGGCACCACAGGCAATGGTGATGAACATCAAAGGCCACAGCGGCAGATCATCAGGATGCTGGTTTACGCCCCATTCAGCCCAGCTGTAGAACTGATCAGGCATTTCAATGAACAGTGCTCCAGTGATGCCGACAGCCATGATAATCAGCAGGGCACCAAAGAACGGGTAGATGCGGCCGATGAGCTTGTCAATCGGCACTAAGGTGGCCAGGAAGTAGTAAGCGAAAATTACGCACAGCCAGAAGGTGAAGTCCAGGGCTTCCGGAGTGAGCTTGGCCAACAGGCCTGCCGGAGCAGTGGCGAATACCACGCCGACGAGTAACAGCAGCAGCACGGCAAAGGCACGCATAATCTGCTTGGCGATGTTGCCGAGGTTGTATCCTGCAATATCAGGCACGTTGGCACCCTTGTAGCGCACGGACAGCATGCCGGTGAAATAGTCATGCACGGCTCCTGCAAACACAGAGCCCAGCACCACCCACAGCAAGGCGGCAGGGCCATACAGGGCACCCATGATAGGGCCGAATACCGGGCCGACGCCGGCGATGTTCAAAAGCTGAATCAGCCAGATTTTCCAGGTGGGCATCACCACGTAGTCCACTCCGTCATTGATGGCAACGGCCGGAGTGACGCGGTTAGGATCCGGTTTGAAGATTTTTTCTACTATCTTGCCGTATACCATGTATCCGACAATCAGCCCTAGTGCGGCGATAATAAACCACATGAACCTAGGCATATAAGTTTCCCCTCTTTAAGTTTTGTTTTTATCCAGCCAGCAAAGCTAACACTTTGCGGCTATGCGCGGCTAGTATAGCGCTAATTTTTCATCGTGAAATGAGTAAAGTCTTTAAATATGAGCCAGTTTGCATTTTTAAGATATTTATTTGTATTGGACTTACCCGAAATTTGCGAATTACGTGCAAATTAAGAATTTATCTTGTTTTATAAAATGAATTTGTGCCGTAAATATTAAATGTTGCGATTTGCGTAAATTATTGGCTTTAAAATGGTGCAAAAAGTCAATATTTGCAAAATTTACAACTTGCCGCCGGATTTGCAGCATTTATCAGTTGCAAAAGCTTTTCAGTTAGAGTACTCTTCCCGCCGTAAGCGATAGGTAACTTAAGTTATTCTCAATTAATTTAAGTAAAAGTAAGATAACTTCAGTTAGTAAACTATAACTTCGCAATACAAGGTTTGAAGCAAATTATGAAGACATTAGATCTGTTAAACAGCGGTGAAAGCGCTGTGGTCAAGGCAGTGCGCGGGGAAAATACCCCATTGCGCCGCCGTCTTTTAGATATGGGTATTACCAAGGGCACAGAGCTTACCCTGGTACGCACCGCTCCGCTGGGAGATCCGATTGAACTCAAGTTGCGCGGTTACGCACTGACTATCCGCAAGAGTGATGCAAGTTTAGTGGAGGTGGCATGATGGCTTCATTGAAGGCAGCCTTAATTGGTAATCAGAACTCCGGCAAGACCACGCTCTTTAATGCCCTTACCGGAGCTAATCAGTATGTGGGCAACTGGCCTGGTGTCACCATTGATAAGGTCAGTGGCCTGGACAAGGAGCATGATTGTCGTTTAGTTGATTTGCCTGGTCTTTATTCCTTATCTCCGTACTCCCCTGAAGAAATTGTGTCCCGCAATTATTTGCTCTCCGGTGATTACGACGTCATCATCAATGTGGTGGATGCCACCCATCTGGAGCGCGGCCTGGCACTGACTACACAGCTGCTGTCCTTTAAGACCCGCCTGGTGGTGGCGCTTAATATGATGGATCTGGTCAATGAGCAGGGTATTACCATTGACGAGGAAAAGCTCAGTGCAAGCCTCGGAGTGCCGGTCATTCCAATTTCTGCTGCCCGTGGTTCCGGTGTTGATGCGCTGATGAGTGCCGTAAAAAATGTGGCACAGCTGCCGCAGCCGCTGTTACCTGCCGTTTACAGCAGCAAGCTGCAGGCAGCTATTGAGGAGATAAGCGGCCTGCTGTCTGAGGATCTGGGTCGTAACCGCAACTTTATCGCTGCCTCGCTGTTAGAGCGTGATCGCATCTACTGTGCTGAGTTTAAGGATGAAAAGCTGCAGGTAGCGCTGGCCCGTAAGCGTGCTGAGCTTGAAAATGAGTACAGCGACGATCTGGAAAGCCTGCTGGCCGCTGAGCGTTTTGCTTTTGTGGATCAGGCAGTCAAAGCTGCTGTCAGAACCGTAAAGACCCGCCGCGCTACCTTTACCAAGCGTCTGGATGATATCGTTACGAATAAATATCTGGCCCTGCCGATTTTTGCCGTCATCGTTTATCTGGTCTATTATCTTGCCGTCAGCACCATCGGTACCTGGGGTACTGATTATGCCAACGATGTGCTCTTTGGTGAGTATGCCGTCAATGCAGCAACTTCTCTGCTTGAAAGTGCTCAGGCTCCTGAATGGCTGTCCGGTCTTATTATCGACGGTATTATTGGTGGTGTCGGTGCCGTGCTGGGCTTCGTGCCGCAGATGATTGTGTTGTTCCTGCTGCTGGCCTTCCTGGAGCAAAGCGGTTATATGATGCGTGTAGCCTTTGTGCTGGATCGTATTTTCCGTCACTTTGGTCTGTCCGGTCGCTGCTTTATCCCGATGGTGATTGCCTCCGGCTGCGGCGTGCCGGCCTTAATGGCCTCACGCTCCATTGACAACATCAATGAAAGGCGCATCACTTTAATCACCACCACTTTCGTGCCCTGCTCGGCCAAGCTGCCGATCCTGGCCATGATTGCAGCAGCTTTCTTCCCGGAGTCCACCTTTGTCGCCCCGGGGCTGTATTTACTTGCAATCTTCTCCATCATCGTGACCGCCCTGATCTTGAAGAAGGGCAGTGCCTTTAAGGAAGAAGTTTCTCCCTTCGTGCTGGAGCTGCCGGACTATCATATGCCGACTTTAAGGAACATCCTGCACTCGGTCTATATCCGCTGCCGCGCTTTCGTGATCAAGGCCGGTACCATTATCTTCTCCACCGTGGTGCTGATTTGGTTCCTGTCAAGCTTCAACTTCACTGCAGATGGCTTTGGCATGACTGAGGTGTCTGACTCCATGTTAGCTGCCATTGGTACTTCCATTGCCTTTATCTTTGCCCCGCTGGGCTTTGCTTCCTGGCAGTGTGCAGTGGCCGTGTTCACCGGTCTCCTGGCCAAGGAAAATGTGGTGGGTACCTTAGCCGTGTTGCTTGGTGTAGGTGAAGTGGCTGAGGATGACGCCAGCCTGGGTGCAGCCCTGCACGGTGAGTTCAGCACTTCAGCTGCTGCCCTGGCCTTCCTGGCCTTCAACCTGTTCTCCACCCCGTGCATTGCCGCTTTGGGCGCCATGAAGCGTCAGCTGGCCTCCGGACGGATGTTTGCCTTTGCCATCGCTTATATGACCGCCTGGGCCTATGGCCTCTCCTTAGTGATTTACCATGTGGGTGGCCTGGTTGCAGGTCAGGTAAGCTTCGGCATGGGCTCGGTTGTGGGTCTGGTGCTGATTGCCCTGGTAGTATGGCTGATTGTAAGGCCTGAGCGGCAGAAGACTCTGGCTGCCATCCCGTCCCGCACCGTCTAAAAGTAAGGAAAAATCACGGGCACGGTCCGCAGTAAGCCGTGTCCGTTCTATGCTAAAGCGCCAGATCAGCTGGATCAGGCGCTTTTTTCATTTTAACTGAAAGCCGCGAAATTCCCCATGCGTGAGCGTGGGGATGAAAGCGGAACGGTCGATGTTACATCGGCCGTTGCTGATTGCTGATGTATCTATGATCTCAGTGCCGGCACCAGCGCCAGCAGAGGTAACGCAGTATGATCTTGTCCAAAAACGTTTACCTCCAGAAGATGCCTGATAGCCCAGTGAAACTCAGCTCTGATTTTCTTTGAGGAAACTGATTTCAAAGCTCT
>CALXOT010000105.1 GCA_944390085.1 uncultured Succinivibrionaceae bacterium | reverse complement strand
CAGCTGGTAGATCTGCAGCAAAACTCAGCCCGGGCCCAACTTACCTTACTGCATGAACATCTGCCCGGGGTATCCGGCTATGACTACCGGGCGCGGCTGTACATCAACCTGTACAAAAATCAGTTTGTCTGGGGACTGCAGCTGCAGCCGTTGAACAACAGGGCGCGCTGGTACGGTCTGGGCTTTCACCCTTACTTTGCCGCAAGCTCACAATGCAGACTGCAATTTAAGGCTGTAGGCTATTATCCGGAAACTACCGGACATCTGTCAGCCCCCTTTAAGTCAGAAATTCCCGCTGAATTTGACTTTTCCACTGCCAGGGCACTGCCTGCCAGGTTTATCAACCACTGCTATCTGCTCAAGGAGCACGGCATCCGCCTGAACCGTCCAGACGGGCTTACCATCAGCATGCAAAGACCTGCAACTACCTGATGCTCTATCAGCTGCCAAGCCAGAACTTCGTGGCTTTAGAGCCACAAAGCCATCCGGTCAGTGCCTGTACCCTGCCCGGCACTCCCGGGCTGCAGTTGCTCGATGCCAGCTCCAGCCCGCTTAAGGCTGAGCTGAAGCTGACTTTCAGCGAAAATCAGGCCTGACGGCCGCGTCCGCGCATGCCCTTGACAGCAAAACCGGCTGCAGCCATGCCCATGGCGGCTTTACCAAGCCCCCGCCCCATGCTGCCTTTGTTCTCCCCTAAGGTCTTGGCCAACGCTGACAGCCCGGCCTTAAGATCCTCGCGGTTTAACTTCAGCTCAGCACCGCTTACTGCCTTATAGGCCACAGCTCCCACCACTGCACCTGCAGCAAAGGAAAGAATCAGTAAGGGTAATTTACTGCCCATATTCCCTCCTAAGCTCCGGCTGCGGCATCATTACCGCCCTGATGACTTGCCTTGATCTCTGCAATCAGATCCTCAAGGCGCTCCTTTTGCTCTTCCAGCTCCTCAATGGTAGGAGCAGCTCCCTCATCCGCAGCTGCCTCCTGTTCATCCCTGGCTGCTGCCTGTTCCTGCCCCTTACCCCAGGATGCAGCCTCACCAGCACGCTCCTTTACCTTCTGCAGCACGGAATCAAGTTCTTCCTTGTGTGCAGCATAGTAACGGGCACCGAGGATACCGGCCACCGCGCCGGCAGCAAAAGCAAAAATATAGCTTTTATCTAACATTTCATTCTTTCTCCACTGACTGAAAATTCATCAACAAAACCTGCCAGGATCCTGAGGCCTGACGCCTGCAGATCCTGGATTTAAGAGCGGCCTAGCGCAGTTTCTTGTCAAACAGCACCCGCCCGGAGTTCAGTACCACACCTAATGTAGAGGCATTGTGTACCACCGTAGCTGTAAGGGGACTTATCATGCCCAGAGCCCCTAACATCATGGCAGCAGTGTTAATAGCAATGGTAGCGGTAAAGTTCTGATGCACCAGGTTCATGGTGCGCTGGCCGATGGCTATCAGTTCCGGTAATTTGAGCGGATCATCACTGTTAATGGTGACATCGGCAGATTCCATGGCGGTATCGGTGCAGCCTGTCCCCATGGCCACTCCGATATCGGCATAGGCCAGGGCCGGGGCATCATTGATCCCGTCACCTGCCATCAGTACTGAGGACACGCCCTGTTTTTTCATCACGAAATCAGCCTTGTCCTCAGGCAACACCTGTGCCTTGAAACCATCGAGCCCCAGCGCATCAGCCGTAACCTGCGCAGCCTCCTTGCTGTCCCCGGTCAGCATCACTATCTCTTCCACCCCTCGCAGGCGCAGGCGGTTGACCGCGCGCTTGAACTCATGGCGGATAGGATCAGCAACTTCAATTACGCCGGCTAAGGATCCGTTCAGACTCACGTAAATCAGGGTGCTCATCGGCCCGGCCTTGGGCAGCTTCAAATCAAGAGCCACTCCCCTTTCACTTAAAAATACCGGTGAACCTACCAGCACACTGCCACCATTACAGCCCTCAAAGGCCGGGATCTCTGCCTCAATGCCCCTGGCAATCACGGTACGGGTGTCATCATGCGGCGGCACGCTCAGACCGCGCTTTTCCACTTCATCAAGCACGGCTGCAGCCAAAGGAT
Organism: uncultured Succinivibrionaceae bacterium; assembly: GCA_944390085.1. Lineage (GTDB taxonomy): Bacteria > Pseudomonadota > Gammaproteobacteria > Enterobacterales > Succinivibrionaceae > Avisuccinivibrio. The sequence goes on along the minus strand of CALXOT010000105.1, from coordinate 2,594 downwards.
GGGTGGAGTGCATTTCAGCTGAGGCAGTCAGGCGCAGCAATGCGCTCTCACTGATGTCAGGCGAGCAGGTAATGCCCACGATGCGTGGACGTCCGGCGGTAATGGTGCCGGTCTTGTCCAGGATCACGGTATCGATATGCGATGCCCTTTCAATGAAGCTGCCGCCCTTGACCAGAATGCCGGAGGCAGCCGCCCTGCTAATGGCCGCTGAAATGGCAGTGGCGGTTGACAGCTTCAGCCCGCAGGAGAAATCAATGAAGAGCATATTGAGCACCCGCTGCAGGTCCCGGGTTGCCGCATACACTATCACCGCACCGATAAAGGAAACCGGAACCAAGGCTCCGGCCATGCGATCGGCATAACTCTGGATCGGGGCTTGCCTGCGCTGTGCATCTTCCACCAGCCGCACAATGCGTGAGAGCGAAGTATCTGCACCAACCTTATCTACCCGCACTGCAATTTCACCTAGGCGAATGTTGGTGCCGGCATAAACCCGCTCACCGCTACTTTTAGCCCGCGGCGCGGATTCACCGGTAATGGCTGCCTCATCAATGGCAGCCTCGCCCCTTAGGATCTCACCGTCCACACAGATAAGCTCCCCGGAATGGAAACTTACCGTCATCCCTGGCTTAACGCTTTCAAAAGGCACCTTGACTTCACTGCCATCCGTGTTTTCCACCCAGACATCCTTGACGTTCAGGGTAGCAAGGCTCTTGATGCCGCTGCAGGCACGCTGCGCTGCCATGGCCGTCAGCATTTCAGAGAAATTGGACAGTGCCAGCAGGGTCAGGCTGGACTCTGGGCGCCCGGCAGCCACTGAGGCCAGTACTGCCGTCAAGGTTAGGGTCTCTGCATTAGGCCTTTTTTCTCTAAAGGCCTGCAACAAGCCCTCACGGATCAGGCCTGAAGCCATCCACAGTACTCCGGCACCACGCATTAAGCCGCTTGCCGCATATAAGGCAGGATTTACTTTCTTAAGCAGAGTACAGGCTGCAAATACAGCAAGCGAGCCTAAAGCTGCGCGCTTATGTGAGCGCAGCTCCTGTTCTGGATCCTCCACTGCAGGAATCGGGGCTGATGTCCTGTCAACCGCACGCAGATCTCCTGTGCGGGCAATCAGGGAAAACCTCCTGTTTTTCAGGGGAGCTGCTTGCTGCAGCTGTCGGCCCAGCACAGCTCTTACCGCCTGCAAAGCCTGCGCAGCATTCTCACTTTCATTAAGCCACAGGCGCAGCCTACCGTTTGCAATACTGGCCGCGCGCACGGCTGCAATGGTACGCAACCGAGCCTCCAGCCGCGCAGCCGCAGTCACCTCCAGATCAGAATTTAAGACAAAATTGTATGCTTTCATTTATTTTCCTTAAGCTTGTATGCTTTCATTTATTTTCCTTAAGCATAGCTGAGGCACCGGCTATAAGTTCCTGCGGGTGGCGGTGGGACTGACGCAACAGCAGGCCAATGCCCCACCAGAACATCTGCGGTCCTGACGGCCGATCACCACGGCCCACCACCAAATAAAGACCCCAGCCTAACAGTAACAGCCCGGTAATACGGCTCAGGAATAAAGGTTCTTCACGCCTTAAGAAGCGCCCTACCTGTTCGCGCAGCAGGCGCAGTGCATCAGTCAGGCTATCACCTGCAGATAGCATGGCATTTGGAATAAAACTCTTTTCATGAATGGCATGGCAGCCTGCAATAATATGGGATGCTGCATCTGCCAGTGCATCGATATCGTTTTCAGCACAGTGAAAACATAAGGTAAGAGAACCGGTATAGGGATTTGCCCTGACTTCATCCACCCCTTCATAAGCACACAGAGCCTGCTCCAGCAAGCTGCAGATTTCTCCCTCGCCCTTAAGCTGCGCACAGCTGTAGCGCCGCCGCCCAGGCAGACGGTGTGCAATCACCAGGCCTTGTTTTCCGGCCAAAGCCTTTCTTAAAGCGCTGCCTGCCGCTACCCCGGCGTTAAAAGTATTATTCAGCATTTACCCTCTCCTGCTGTTTTCCCGTGCCCGGCGCTGTGCAGCCTTTGACAGCAGCGAGGAAATAAAGGGATCCTTAGCTGCCTTGTGCACATCATATTCAATCAGTACTGAGCCAATAATTTCATTTATGCGGTAGAAATTAATGGCAGCAGTCTTATCAAGCCTTGCTTTGACTTCCTGCCTTAAGGACGGATCCTGCTTTAATTCCGGCCAAATCACCCGGATCCTTCCGGGAATAAAGTGGGCGATTTTCACCCGCGCCAAAATATAATCCGCGCTAAAGCCCGCTGTAGCCTTGCGCAATAAATTAAACATCGTGTCAGTTTTGCCTAACTTGAATTAGCTTTATATAACTGCTGTTATAGTAGCACAACTAAAATCCGGCAGAACAAATATCTGATCTATCACTGCAGCTGTGATGCTGCTGCTTTTTAACCGGGCATTTTTGTCACGGTTCTGCGCTGCAGGGCTGTTTTGCCTTTTCAGGCGTTTTCCGGTTTTTTTGTCAGGAAAATCGCAAAAATGTGCCTAAATTTAAGGACAAATGCAGTTTTTGGGGAACAAAACAGCGCTTAACGACTCTTGTTTTCAAGTCCTCCTGTCATCACC
>CALXOT010000104.1 GCA_944390085.1 uncultured Succinivibrionaceae bacterium | reverse complement strand
CAACTTTAAGACTATCAGATTTTATTAGAGTCCTAAAATCAGTTTCTTCTCTAAAAATCAGAAAGGAATTTTATTCTGATATCAAACATCTTCTTTGGGGAGAACGCTTTTGGACAAGAAGTTACTGTGTACTATCTGTAGGAGATGGAGCTACTACAGAAATCATAAAGAGGAATATTAGCAATCAAAAACAACCCTTTTTGTAATAGGCAATTGCTTTCATCCTCAAGCTCACGCATGAGGAATTTCGCAATAATAAGTTAAATAAATTGTTTGACGGTTGTTTGATTTTTGTTTGACGATTTTTGTCAAACAAATTTACGATTACAGGACTACAGTTACCGGTTACTCAAAAAACACCGACGGATAACGCACCGTTCCGCCCCGAGCCTGATGTAACGCTCCCTCCTGCAACTGAGCAATCAGGCAGCACTCATCCGGTGCCGCAAAAGGAAAACTAAGATCCCAGGCAGACGCCCGCTGATAGCCAAAACGCGGGTAATAATTGGCATGACCAAGCACTACCACCAGTTTGAATCCTGCAGCTCCCGCCCGCGCATGCGCCTTACAAACCAAGGCTGTTCCGATACCCTGCTTCTGATATGCAGGCAGGACAGACAATGGAGCCAAGGCCAAAGCCGGCAACTTAGCTGCACCCCCAGGCAGAACAATATGGATTTCGCTTAACAAAATATGCCCCAACAGCTTACCGCCAGGCAGTTCTGCCACTAAGGACAATTCAGGGATCCAGCCCTCAGAGTCCCGGATCCTGCGCACTAACAACTGTTCCTGATGATCGCTCTCTGGCACTGTGCGGAACGCCTGCTCTATCAGGACATCAAGCTTCGCATAATCTGTCGGCTGCACCTGACGGATCCGGTACCCAGGTCTATCCATGTACTCCGCCCTTTACTCGTGATATACCGGCAACCCCCGTGCGGCACGCTTTTTGTCAAAGCGATCCTTGTACCACAACTGCCAGGAATTGACCACATTCTGCCACAGCACATAGCAACCAGGGGCAATGGCAGCTGCCGGGGACAGATAGGTATAGCAGGCCCAGATACCAAAGGCCATGTTCTTTTGCCCCAGCCCCTGCCCGGCACTGATGCGCTGCCCTTCTGCGTGACCGATAAGTTTGCCCAAGGCAAACTGCAGGGCACAGGCAAAAAGTCCCACTCCAGCGAGTACCGTCAGATATACGGGGCTTTGCCCGGAATTTACGATATTGGACATGGATTTGGCCGACACACTCACCAAAGTCACTGCCCACAGATAAAACCCCAGATCCTTGCTTTTGACGGCAACAAAATGATGGGCCGAACGCCAAAAATAACGTAAGGAAAAGGCGCAGATCAAAGGCAGGATCAACATCGGCAGAATACGCGAGCAAATCAAAATAAAGTCAGACAGGAAACGCTCCAGCGAAAGCCCTTGCCCGCCACTTTGTAACAGCGGGAACACCAGGGGGATAGCCACCGCCGCCGCAGTATTGGAGATCAGGGTATAGGTGGTAAGTGAGCTTTCATTACCACCAAGCTTGCCGGTCACCACAGCAGCAGCTGCGGCGGTAGGACAAATCAAGCAGGCAATCAGGCCATCAATGATCTCACTGTATTCGGACTTACTGAGAATCAGATACCAGGCCAGGAGAGCACTGCCACCGACCTGAATCAGAACAAGATACCAGTGCCAGTGCCGGGGACGCATCTGATGCGGATCAACCTTACAAAAGGCGATGAACAGCATCACAAAGATCATGAACTGTACCCCGGAATCCACCCACCAGTGCCCCGCAGGACGCAGCGGATCCAAAAAACGCAGGTAATGAAAAGCAAAGTACAGCGCAATGCCTGAGGTAATGGCGATCACCAGGGCATTGACGCGTAAAAAGTGCCCTAATTGTGTTTTAGTCATCAAATCTTATTCCTGAAGCAGGAACAGATTTTACTGCCGGATCCCATTGAGCTCAAACAATGGATCAAGCTTAAAGGTTTTGATCAGTTTCAGGGCATTTTCCGGCACGTTATACAGGCTCAGGCGGCCAAGGGGCTGGGCTTTGGCCCATTGCACCAGGAAGGCAACACCTGCCGAATCAATTTCATCCACGCCCCGTAAATCCGTGCAATCATCCTTAAACAGCTCCCGGCGCTGCTGCCACAGTGCCGGGACTGTTTTCACGGTAAGCGGACCTTCCATTACTGCTCCCCGCTCAAAGTGGCAGAAGCATTGAGAGAGGCATTATGTTTAACCAAAATATCGGTCACTGCCGCTATACCCTGCTCCCGGATCATCGGGCCTAACTCAGACTGTTTGGCAGAGAGCATGGAAATGTTCTCAGCCACCATGTCATAGGCGCGCCATTCCCCGCTCTTGCTGTTCTTGCGCAACTTAAACAGCAACTCCAGATCCTGCTTGCCCTGCTCGCGGATAATAAACTTAACATTTACCATGTTCTCCTCGGGACCTACCTGCTGATAGGCCGGGGAAACCAGTTCCTGCTTATCATACTTGCCCAGGGCATCGGCATAGGATGCCACAATGTAATCAGCAAAAGCATCGGCAAAGGCCGCACGCTCTTCCTTGGAGGTGTTCTTAAGGTTATTGCCAATAACCTTGTAGGCGGCATAAGTGCTGTCCACGTAAGGCATCAGCTGACGGCGGATCAGATCGCGCCGATAAGCCACATCATTTTTCACCCGGTCAGAATTTGCCTTAATCTCCGAGAAAGTCTGATCGGCCACCGTAATCAGCATCTTGTAAGGATCGTGCATATCTACCGGGGCAGCTGCTGCAAAGCCCGGCAGTATCAAGGCTGCTGCCAGCGAAAATACAGCCATTAATTTCTTTAACATCTTGTTATGTCTCCTATATATTTGCCAAAAACCTAGTCTTACTCTTATTGTGCTGCCGCATCAGTCTGCGAATCTGAGGCCGAGGAGTTATATAAGAACTTGGCCAGCAAATCCTCCAGTACTACCGCCGATCCGGTATCACGGATGTAATCGCCGTCCTTTAAATAGGCTGTACCCAGCTCCTCATCGTAAAAACCCGGGGTGATCCCAATGTATTGTTCACCGATAATCCCGGCCGTCAGGATGGCGGCCTTGGATTCCTCTGAGATCTGATTGAACTCAGAATTGATGGCAATGTCTACTACCGGCACCAAATCCTCCGGATCAAGATGAATCCCCTCAACCCGGCCAATCAGTACCCCGCCGATACGTACCGGGGCACGCAGCTTAAGGGAGCCCACATTGTCAAACTTGGCATGTACGGTATAGGTATCCGAACTGCTGTCCAGTACCAGGCCTGCCACCTTAAGAGCCATCACCACGGCGGCAAAGATACCAGCCAGCATGAACAGCCCTACTAAAAACTCGGTTTTGCTGAATTTCATAATTTTTCACCCTTAATCAGAACATCAGCGCCGTAAGCACAAAATCAAGACCTAATACTGCCAGCGAAGACTGTACCACCGTCGCGGTGGTAGCTGCACTGATCCCCGAAGATGTAGGGTGGCAGTCATAACCGTTAAACAAGGCAATCCAGGTACAGGCCACCGCAAATACAAAAGCTTTGACCAGCATCGCCCCGATATCATCAAACAGATCGACACTTGCCTGCATGCCTGACCAGTAAATACCGTCATCCAGGCCCAGCCAGTCCACCCCCACCAGCTTACCGCCGTAAATACCCACCAGACAGAACAAAATTGATAACAACGGCATGGAGATAAAGCCGGCCCAGAAGCGCGGTGAAATAATGCGGCGCAACGGATCAACTGCCATCATCTCCAGTGAGGACAATTGTTCGGAGGCCTTGAGCTGACCAATCTCAGCGGTCAGGGCAGAACCCGCCCGCCCGGCATAGAGCAAAGCCGTCACCACCGGCCCCAACTCCCGGATAATTGCCAGCGCCACTAGGGGTCCCAAAGAACCGGTGGCCATGAAATCCTTAAGGATATTAAAGCCCTGCAGTCCCAGCACCATGCCGATAAAGAGACCGGACACGATGATGATGATCACCGACTGCACCCCGATAAAGTAAATCTGGGAGATGAGCAGCGGGAAATGCTTGCCAAAATTAGGCTTGCCCACCAGGGCATGGTACAGCATGATGGTCGAGCGGCCTAAGGAGCAGATCTTGGATAATCCCCAGCGTCCCAGGGAGCTTACTGCATCAGCTAACATCACAGATCCTCCAGATATGGCACCTTGGCCTGCATATTGAAGGCGTAAGGCCCGTCATAGTCACCCTGAATGAATTGCTGTACCCGGGGATCCTGACTGCGGCGCACCTCATCCGGACTGCCACCACCGATCACATGCCCGTCAGCCAGAATATAGATCTGATGGGCAATACTCATCACCTCAGCCACATCATGGGTCACAATGATGGAGGTGATCCCTAAGGAACGGTTTAAATCAGCGATCAGCTTGACCAGAACAGCCATGGTAATGGGATCCTGCCCCACAAATGGCTCATCGTACATGATGAGATCAGGATCCAGGGCAATAGATCGCGCCAGTGCCGCACGGCGGGCCATGCCCCCTGACAGCTCATTGGGAGAGAACTCTGCAGCAGCCCGCAATCCCACAGCCTCAAGCTTCATCAGTACCAGGGTACGGATAAGATCTTCTGGCAGCTTAGTATGTTCCCGCAACGGGAATGCCACATTTTCAAAAACCGATAAATCAGTAAACAACGCACCGCTCTGAAAGAGCATGCTCATGCGTTTGCGCAGCTCGTAAAGCTCTGCACGCTTAAGCCGGTGTACATCTATCCCGTCAAACAGGATATTACCCCGATCTGGGCGCAATTGCGCCCCAATCAGGCGCAACAAAGTAGTCTTGCCGGTACCGGAGGGTCCTAACAGCGCCGTGATCTTGCCGCGGGGCACTCTCAGGCTCAAATCGCGGTAAATCGGGCGCTCGCCGTAGGCAAAGTCTACGTGATTGATCTCAATTAATATGTCATCAGTCACAATAATCTCAATTGCAGCTTATTATCTGAACTCAGGATAGATGCTATTGTAATGCAAATAGCATTGTGCTTAAAAACAGCTGCAATAAAAGCGCAGGTTTCTGCCACTCAGTGATCAGCGCAGCCCTTCAGGGTAAAAAAACAGCTAATGAACTACCTCAAGCTTACGCATGAGGTAGTTCATGGGGCTGTACCTGTCTTACCTGCAGTTCCCGTGCCAGTAGTACGCCAGGCGGCGCAAACAGGATCATATCTGTAGGCACCGGCCCCTGTTCCGTACTGATGAGCACGGTACAAAAACAGTGGCGGCTGCGTCCGGCCTGGGACAATAAGCGCACCGCCTCCGCAAAAGTTTCATCCGGGCGCTGCACCTTCAGTGCTACCGGCCTCCCGTCATAAAATTGATTCAAAATGGCATCAATACCCCGGTTACGCTGCACCAGGCGACAGTCAAACAGCTTCAGGCAGTCATAGATTGGATTTTTTTTAACAAAATAAGATTCCCGCCCCTTCTGCAGTAAGGCAGACTCTGATTTAAATGGATTATCCAAACGCTCTTTTGTAATACGTACCGCCTCCGGGTTAAGGTCTATGCCTATGCCCTGCCGTCCTGACAGCATCGCACTTACCACCGCAGTACCGCTGCCACAAAAAGGATCGAGCACCACATCCCCAGGATCACTGGCAATACTGATGATCCGATCAAGCAAGGTAAGAGGCTTTTGTGTCGGATAACCGGTGCGCTCCCGCGCCTTGGGATTGAGGAATGGAATATCCCAGACATCGCTCAGCGGCACTCCTTTCTTTACCGCTCCCTGTACTATCTGGCCAAGATCGTCTGTTTTATAAACAGCTTTGCCATTAAGCCTGGTACGCTGCTGCAATATCTGATCAAGATTTGTCGCCGCCGAATAATCCATGTACTGCTGGTTAAACTTAAAGGACTCCGTTTTTGAATAAAAATAAATTGTCTGATGAGCCGACAACAGCCCCTTTTTGGAGTTGGACCAACGGCGGTAAGTCCAGATAATTTCACTACGGAAATTTTGTTCCCCGAAAATCTCATCTAACAACAACCTAAGATAAGCAGAGGCACTACTATCACAATGCAGGAACAAGCTGCCGCTACGTTTAAGCACGCGCCTTAAGGCAACAAGGCGCAGGCGCATATACTCAAGATAACTACCCCTTGAGTCCCAGCAGTCAGCAAACGAAAACTTCTCGCCCCTGCTGTTAGTTAGCGTTTGTACTTTCTGTGAAAAGAAGGGCGGATCTAAATAAATCAAATCAACTGATTCATCAGCCATGCCGGCAAGTACCTGCAGGCAATCGTCACAAAAAACCATGCTCATCTGCTATTGTCCTGATGATACTCAACAAATCTATACCGGTAACTTTCAGCAGATGGTTCCAGGCATCTATCCCACTGTAATATTCTCCCCCAAGGGTGCGGTATAACTGCTCAAGCTGCAGCTGCAACTCCTGAGCCTGACTGCGCTGAGGCCTGAAAAACATTAACCTTACCGGAATATATCCAGCCTGTTTTACCGTAAGGACCCGGGAGTGTTCCTTTCTGACATGATCCCCATCTGTAGTGGCATCACGCCATTTGATTTCATAGGCCCTTTCCCCAACCAGACAATCTATCTCGAAGGTACGCGGACTGCCTGCTGCAGGATTTGGCAATTTAACATGGCAGACCGCCTTAGGATAAGCCTGGCGCAGGCAACAGACTACAGCCTCCTCCATAAAGGCTCCGGCATACTTATACAGAAAACGACCTTTGTTCTGATACAGATCAATCTGCAGCCCCTCTTGCTGAGGGATCCCCAGCGCCCGGTAAATCAAAAAATGAGACTTGTCATCAGCCTGCATTTCCTGACGGCGTTGCTCCAGCTGCCGGTGCAACTGCTCTTCATATTTACCTGCTATTGCCTTAATTGCGTAATAGATGTCCGTTTGCATGCCCTGATCAAAACAAGAAAGAACTGAGAAAAAGGTACCCGCATCTGCTACACCGCGTCTACCTCTCCTTGCTGAGAACCCTTTGTTTCATTTTATCCGTATCTTAACATTAATTTATTCCCCTCATTGTCCTTACCTTTGGATCCCAAAGTTACGCTACAGCAACAGGCAAGGCGGCCACCCATGGGCTATAATTAAAGCATCGGACATATAAGGAAACGACATGCAGAGTGAAAAATGCCTGGCCGCAGCGCAGCGGGTGCTGCGCGAAGAAGCGGAAGCTTTACTAGATTTAATACCCAGTGTGGGATCAAACTTTGTGAAAGCCTGCGAGATTATCCTCTCCTGCAAGGGCAAGGTGATCCTGACCGGTGTGGGTAAATCCGGACATATAGCCACCAAAATAGCCTCTTCACTTGCCAGTACCGGCACCCAGTCTTTTTTTGTACAGGCCGGCGAAGCAGCGCACGGCGATCTGGGCATGATTGGTAAGGATGATGTAGTAATCGCGGTGTCAAACTCCGGCGAAGGCAATGAGCTTAAGGTGATCATCCCGATTTTAAAGCGCCGCGGGATCCCGCTTATCGCTATCTGCGGAGACCCTGAATCTTCCCTTGCCACCTCAGCTGACGTATTTTTATCCGCCCACGTTAAACGTGAGGCCTGCCCGCTTAACCTGGCCCCCACCAACTCCACCACCGCCGAACTTGCCGTGGGTGACGCCATCATGGTGGCACTGATTGAAGCCCGCGGCTTTACCCGTGACGATTTTGCCCTCTCCCATCCCGGCGGGGCTTTAGGACGCAGGCTTTTGGTACGCTGTCAGGATCTGATGCACAGCAAGGCTGCCATGCCTACCGTCAGGCGTCATGAGAGCATTGAAAAGACCCTGATCGAAATGACCGAAAAGGGACTGGGCATGGTGGCTGTACTCAATGATGACGGCACCCTGGCCGGCATCTATACTGACGGCGATCTGCGCCGTACATTGCGCCATGAGATCTCCATCAAACGTCCAATTGAAGAGGTCATGACCGCAAACTGCATGACCGTGGCTCCGGATATGCTGGCAGCACAGGCCCTGAACCTGATGCAGCAAAAGAAGATCAACGGTTTTATTGTCACGGATGCCAATAAGGTGCCGCTGGGCGCCTTTAATATGCACGATCTGCTGCGCGCAGGCATTGTGTAGCATAAGCTGCATAACTAACTTACGGGACAACAAGTATGGAAAACAAAATTACCACCTGCTGGGGCGAGCAAAGCAGCGCTTTAATGGACAGGCTCAGCAGGCTGCGCCTGGTAGTCTTTGATGTGGACGGCACCCTGACTGACGGCGGGATCTACCTTGATAACAAGGACGGGGAGATGAAGCGTTTCATGACCCGCGACGGCCTGGGCATAGCACAGCTGCAGCGCCATGGAGTGCGTTGCGCCATCATTACCGGCCGCAATGCCCCGGTAGTGAGCAGGCGCATGCAGGAACTGAAGGTTGATCTGGTGTTACAGGGGGTGGCTGATAAAAGTGCAGCCCTCAGCGGACTGATGGAGAAATTAGGTTGCAAGACTGAGGAAGTAGCAGCCATGGGTGATGATCTGAATGATCTGCCGATGTTTGAACGGGCTGGGCTGTGTGCCTGCCCGGCTGATGCCCACCCTTATATTTGCAATATCTGCGATGTGGTGCTGACCCAAAAGGGCGGACATGGAGCGGCACGTGAATTTGCTGATCTGATCCTGATTGCGCAGGGCAAGCTTAACCTGCAGGGCGGGCCGCTATAATGGGCGTTACCTTCAGATCATTCATCCTCTCCTTCATCCTGATAGTGGCAGCAGCCATTCTCTACCAGCTCTCAGGCCATGTTGATCAGACTGCTGATGACTCAGTGCTGCAGCAATACCCAAGTTTTATCGCAGAGGATTTTAAAGGTGATAACTTCGACCGTGACGGCCGCCTTATTCATCACATTGAAGCTAAGGACGTCACCTTCTTTAAAAACCGCTCCTTGCTGCTGATGTCAGAGCCCAGCGGCATTTACTATAATTATGAAAAGCGTGCTGACGGCGTGCACGATGAATTTGACCGTAACCCTGAGGCCTGGCATCTGAGCGCAGATCAGGGGCAGATGGTGCTTGATGATGAAGCGGAGCTGACTGGCAACGTGCTCTTAAAACCTCTGTTTGACAGCCGGGAACTGACGGATGCCCGTACCTCATATTTGCACTTTGATCTTAAGC
>CALXOT010000103.1 GCA_944390085.1 uncultured Succinivibrionaceae bacterium | reverse complement strand
TTATGCTTACTTAAAGGTTATATAAGTGAAATTTAAAACGGTAGTTATAAAAAAAGACCATTTAAGGTCTGGTGGTGCCCAGGGCCGGAATCGAACCGGCACGGACGGATAAGGTCCGAGGGATTTTAAGTCCCTTGTGTCTACCGATTTCACCACCTGGGCAATGGAGGCGCGTTCCAGAGTCGAACTGGACTATACGAATTTGCAATCCGCTGTATAACCGCTTTACTAACGCGCCATTCAAATTGTTCTTTCTGGAGCGGGAAACGAGGCTCGAACTCGCGACCCTAACCATGGCAAGGTTATGCTCTACCAACTGAGCTATTCCCGCGTCAGAAAGTGATGCTCATTATATAGAATGTTTTTGAGCTGTCAACATAAATTTTAAAAATTCTTTACGCGCCACCTCTGGTCATAACGCCATTTGTACAGACTTAAGTTTAGAATAGAAGCTCTGTTAGAAATAAAACAGCAGGCAGTCTGCCTTAAGAAAAGACAGATTTATTATTTAATTTTTTAGTTTGAAAAAAGCGGCAGTTGCTGCTTACAAAGTTCACTTTATGCCAGAAATTCCTGCCGGCGCAGAAAGCCGGGCACTTAGTGTTTCACGTTTTATCAATATTACTGACGAGGTACTGCAAAACTTAGGCACTGCCTTTGTGATTGGTGAGATTTCGGAAATATATCCGCGCTCGCATCTGTATTTTAAACTTAAGGATGAAAATGCCAGTGTGGATTGCCTGATGTGGGCAAGCCAGCTCAGACAGTTGCCTTTCAAGCCTGAGGTAGGAATGCAGGTAATAGCTGAAGGGAACAGCTCACTTTACCGGAAAAACGGGCAGTTCAAGCTTATTGTCAGAAACATGGTGCCGGCAGGACGCGGACGTATTTTGGAGCAATTGGAAGAACTAAAGCGTAAACTTACTACCGATGGAATTTTTTCCCGTCCCAAACGTCCCATTCCGCGTTTTGTGGATAAGGTGGGAGTCATTACTTCAGCTGAAGGCAGGGTGCTGCATGATATAAGCACCACCATCAACCGGCGCAATCCTTTAATTGAATTAAAACTCTACCCGGCTGCAGTGCAGGGCTGTGAAGCAGCATCAAGTTTGTGTGCAGCTTTGCGTCAGGCCTATGCCGATCATGACTGTGATGTGCTGATTATTGGACGTGGGGGCGGCTCATTTGAAGATTTGCTGCCTTTTTCAGATGAATGGCTTACCCGCCTAGTTGCCCAAAGTCCGTTGCCGATTATTTCTGCAGTAGGGCATGAACCGGACACTGCTTTTACAGATTTTGCAGCAGATCTCCGTGCGGCCACTCCTACGGCAGCAGCTGAACTTGTTAGTTTTTATACCAGTGCACAGCTGCAGGAACAGTGTACGGTGTTTTGCGACCGCCTCAACGATCTGATTGGATTGCACCTTGATGACAGGACTGATCTGTTGCAAAAAATAAAACTCAGGCTGCAGGCTGCAGGACCTGAACATCAGCTGGTCTTAAAACAGGGGACTCTGGAAAATCTGAGCTATAAGTTGCAGCGTTTATGTGAAAATCAATTGCAGTATAAAAAGCTACAGTTGCAGCAACTGTATGGAGCGTTGCTTAGCTGTGAGCCCGGTGCTCAGCTTACAGCAGATGAGCGCTTGTTGCAGCAATTGGAGCAACATCTGCAACGGGCGATTGCTAAGCGGCTGGAATCAGCGGGCAGTCAGCTTGAAAAAATGCAAATAAGCTTATTAAGTCTTCCTCTTGAACAGAGCCTTAAACATCAGAGTCTGGAACTTGAAAATGCGGCAGGACGGCTGCTTGGTTTAAACCCATTGGCTATTTTAAGACGCGGATATTCAATCACCCTAGGTGAGGACGAACATGCGTTGCGGGCTGAAAAGGTAAAGCCTGGCACAAAAATTTGTACCTTGATTGAAGGAGCTCGCCTGTACTCTACAGTCAGTGCGGTAGAGCCCTTTACTCCCCCAACAGGCGTGCCAGCAGCTCAGTAGAGATATATACGGCATTTTCTTCCGGGGCCAGATCAAACAAAGGTTCATCAAAATGCTCATAGCTAAAGTCATTGAGCATTTCCACTGCCACCGAGCTTGACATGAACCGTGCGCTCAGGCACAAACCGGAGAACTCATTTAAGTCCATAATTTCGCTTTGCTGCGAGCTAATAGAGCGCAGTAATTCCAGAGCGCCCGGGTCAAGTTGTGCTCCTGAATCTGTCTTGATATCAGGGGTGGCAGAGGGGGTAAGGGTTTCTGTCTTTATTTCTTCTGTACCTGTGCTTAGCGTTGTGGCAGGTGCACCGCTTTTAGCATCAGTTACATCTTTGTTTTGATTTTCGTTTTCAGCACGGATCTGCCCTATTACATCTAAAACTTCAGAACTTTCCTGGAGCTTGGAGGAAATAAGGTTTTGATCAAGACTGTCAAACCCCTTGAAGTGTTGTAACCTGTGGTTTTGCCCCAGGGGCAAGCTCAGTGCAATCAGGGCACTACGTGGCAAGCCGATAGCTTTAAATGTTTTTTCAAAGTTGCGGATTAAGCAAAGATCTGCAATTGTATTACCGCAACTGCGGCGTGCCAGCTGTTGTAATAAGTTTAAGGCTAAGCCGTAAATTTCCTGATTTTTAAAGCGTGCATAATATTTCTTAATCAGGCTTAAGGAAAGAACTTTGTTTTGATTGATAAATTCACTAAAGGCTCGGTAATATAAAAGAGCAGCATTACGTTCTTTCTCGCACTTAAAAGACTGTAATTCAAGCAACAGATTCTCAACTGCATGTTGCGTGGTACCTGCAGTTATCAGATAGAAATGCAGGGCAATTTGTCCGGACAGCAATTGAGCGTTAAAGTTGAGCCGCTCCTGTATATTAAAGTCAGCAGTAAAATCAGTAATAAACTTAACTGTCAGTCCAGTACCTGAAATGGATTTATACAATAAAGGATCGTCAGGCACACTGCGCAAATGGGCGCAGCTACAGATGTGATTCAAAACTAATTTGCCTGCAGTACCACCGGGCAGGTAAAAGTTATTTTCAATAGCGTTAATGCTCACCAAGGCACCATTACCCAAAAGTTCTTGCAGCTTACGTCTTTGATGTGGCAACTGTGACTTTTTCAGTAATGCCTGTAGTCCAGGCATCTCGTGTAAGGTGAAGTTGAGGTAGGACATGATGGCACTATGTTCGCTAAAACTTTGCAACAGGCCGTTTAAGATATCCTTGCGCTTTAATGCATAAATACAGGTAAGTTCTTTAGTGACACAGTTGTAAAGAGCATCTGGCAACAAGTTTAGAAAATCATTGTAAAGAGCTAGCGTAAACAGCTTGTTGACGCTAAGCGGCGGATAGATTGGAATGTTTTCTTGCAGGGCAATATTCTTTGGCAGGAATAAAGGCTCAGCCTGGGAGGCTTCGTATTCAAGGCAAAAGGAAACCACACAATTAAGAGCAACAGTTCTGTTCTCTGGAGCGTTAAGATCCTGGCTTGAGATATGCCAATGGGCATTGGCTGAGTGTAACGTCATGATCAGATAAAGGGCGCAGACGGAACGCTCAGCAGGGGACAAAGACTGCAGTGATCCTTTGCTAGAACGCAGCAGACGCTGGGAGAACAGGGTGAGCAGCAGCGGTTTTGATATCAGCCCATGTATTACAATTTCAGGAAGGCTTTGGCACATTTGCCGAGGCAAATGTTGGGCATACAAATAATAGAACAGTGTGATGATACTGCTCAAATCATCATACCGGTTATATTTATGTGCTGAAGTGGTACAAATTTGTTCAAATAACTTGATACTGTCTGTCTGAAAGCCTGCAATCATGTTTCTGATGACGAGCTGATGCAGACAGATTAAGTTGGCAAAGTCGCATAGTGTTGAGTGCTGATGGGCGTTAAAATGCAGTTTACTTTGCGAGACGGCAGGTAAGCAGAAAAAATCACAGCACAGTGGATCTGAACCTTCAGGCACACCTGACTTATCAAGCAGGAATATAAAATACGGATAGAGCTGTTTTAATTCCGGATCTTGGGTAACGATGCCCAGCAGGCCTTGCGGTAAATTAGGAAAAATACCGGCATGTTCTGGCAGATAGTACAATTTGTCGACCGGAGGCATTAAGTTTAAAAGACGTGGTCGGTCTTTTAGCTGGCAAATAAACTCCCCCATTTCTTCGTCACTGAGTGTACTGTCACGCAATAAA
>CALXOT010000102.1 GCA_944390085.1 uncultured Succinivibrionaceae bacterium | reverse complement strand
TCCGGCTTAACATCTTCAGGCTTAACGCCTAACATGTCGACAATAATCTTCTTAACGCGCTCTTCAATGTTGGTATTGCTCATTTGCTTCCTCGTCAGACTGTGCGAGCACAAATCTGCCCTTTGTTAGAAGTTGCCCGACCCAATGTCGGAAACCATTTAATTTGATGCGATTATAAAGGTTTTAAAGCTATTTTGGTAGTACAGGCAACTTAAAATTCACGATAACTGCGCTCAGTCACACTTTCTTGATGCATCAATTGCCTTGACTTTACAGCGCGGCATAGACGCGCTGTAAGGCGCTGCGCCCATCAAGCGCAATGCAGGCCGCCATTTACATCTATGGTTGCGCCGGTAATGTAAGAAGCATCCTCAGATGCTAAGAACAGCACTGCTCTGGCGATATCCTGAGCCTGACCCATGCGCTTTAAGGGAATATTGTCCAGCCAGTGCTTCAGCGCATCATCACCTAAAACCTTGGTCATGTCAGTATCGATAAAACCAGGAGCCACGCAGTTTACGGTAATGCCACGGGAGCCTACTTCCTTGGCCAGAGAGCGGGTAAAGCCGATGATGCCGGCCTTGGCTGCAGCATAATTGCACTGTCCGGCATTGCCAATTTCACCGACAATAGAGGTAATGGAAATAACACGCCCGGCACGCTTTTTCATCATCGGGGAGATACAGGCTTTGGTAAGGCGGGCAACTGCAGTTAAATTGCAGGTTACCACTGCATCCCAGTCCGCATCCTTCATGCGCATGAATAAGGTGTCACGGGTAATGCCGGCATTGTTGACCAGGATATCGGGGGCACTGCCGCACTTTTCAGCCACAGCCGCAGCCAGGGCGGCAGCACTGTCCAGATCCAGGGCATTGAGAACAAAACCATAGCCCTTGCCGATCGAGGAAAGATTTGCCTCAATCTTCGCAGCTCCATCCTCACTGGTGGCAGTACCGCATACCACCGCACCGGCACGGGCAAATTCCTCGGCGATCACCTTGCCGATGCCACGTGACGCACCGGTGACCAGCACCACTTTTCCTGAAAAATCATAAACTGCCATTTTTCGTTTTCGCTCCTATTTGTAAAATTCTGTTTTGCCAGGTTTGGTTTTTAGCTCCAGGAAGCAGCCCCTTGAGGTTATGCTACTTGCACGCAGTCCATCGATCAGGCCAGCCAGGGTAAAACTCCCCGTCTTATGCCAAGGACTGCCCCGTCACCGCCTAAACCCGGGCAAGGCTGCTGCCCTGTTATCTGCTACCACTTGCTGCTACTTGCCGCACCGCAGCATTTTGTTGCTGCCACTTAAACTTACCTGCCACTTATCTTACTACTGCAAGCTTCGCCTGCTTAGCCTGTTAAGCCACAACTATCTGCAGGCTGAAACGCCCAGCAAACAACAATCAGCATCAGCATTTGCTTTCTAGCAGCAAACCTGCATCATAAGCCCTGGGCTTAAGCAGGTTTACGTACCTGACAGCTGCAGGATGCTAATTAAGCCAGTGCTTCCAGAGCCTTGGCCAGACTGTCTTCATCCTGCACATTGGCAGCGCCCAGGGAGCGCTCAATACGGCGGTTCAGCCCGCACAGCACCTTGCCGGGGCCTGCTTCCACCAGCACCTCAATGCCAGCTGCCTTTAAGGCCTGCACAGTCTCCACCCAGCGCACCGGGCCAGTTAACTGCAAAATCAAAGCCTGCAGGATATCTTCCTTCTGAGTGATGGCATTGGCAAAGGCATTGCAATAAACCGGGATCTTAGCCTCAGACAGCTCTATCTCAGACAAAGCCTGCTGCAGCTTGTCAGCTGCTGGCTGCATCAAGGGACAATGTGAAGGTGCAGACACAGCAAGGGGCACCACACGCTTGGCTCCAGCATGTTCAAATAATACAGAGGCGCGGGTCACAGCATCCTTAGTACCAGACACTACTACCTGGCCGGGGGAGTTGAAATTGGCTGCCCACACGGCATCCAGATCATTGGAAGCTTCCTTACAGAGCTGCTTTACCACCTCATCCTCAAGTCCCAGTACCGCTGCCATGGAGCCAGTGCCGACAGGAACTGCAGCCTGCATGGCCTGGCCGCGCAGGCGCACCAGACGCAGGGCATCGGCAAATTGCAGGGCACCGGCTGCCACTAAGGCACTGTACTCACCTAAAGAATGGCCGGCTACAGCTGCAGGCTGACCTTCAGTTCTTGAAAGCAGCAGGCGGCAGGCAGCCACAGATGCTGCCAGAATGGCCGGCTGGGTGACTTCAGTGCGATTAAGCTCGCTTTCAGGGCCATTTAAGGTCACGGCCTTTAAGTCATAGCCCAGGGCCTCATTGGCCTCAGCATATGTACTGGCCACTAGATCATTATCCATAAGCGGGGCAAGCATACCGACAGACTGCGAGCCCTGTCCCGGGAAAACAACGGCGAATTTCTTCATGATTGGGAATTACTCCTTAAGAACAGCTAAAAAAGCGCCCGCAGGCGCTCTTTTTACTAATAACGGATGAGAGCGGAGCCCCAGGTAAAGCCCCCGCCAAAAGATTCGAGCAACAGCACATCCCCGCGCTTGATACGCCCGCTGCGCACGCCCTCATCAAGGGCCAGCGGCACTGATGCAGCTGAGGTATTGCCCTGCTTGTCCAAAGTCACAATCACCTGCGACATATCAAGATGCAGCTTACGCGCAGTTGCTGCAATGATGCGCAGGTTAGCCTGATGGGGAACTAAGAAATCAAGATCGTCAGCGCTCATGCCTCCCTTTTCCAGGGTTTTGGTGACCAGCTCTGCCAGCACCACTACCGCGCGTTTGAACACTTCATTGCCCTTCATGTAAAGCCACGGGGTATCACTCTGTCCGCGCTGCGGCACCGGCAAGGATAACAGCTCACCGGAGAAAGGATCTGCGCTGGCGTGAACGGCAATAGTGCCTTCAGTGTCAGATTTACCCAGCACACAGGCACCAGCCCCATCACCAAACAGGATAATGGTGGTTCTGTCAGTGGGATCACAGGCTCTTGCCATCAGATCCGAGCCTACAATCAGAACCTTTTCGCTCTGCCCGGTTAAGATCATGGAGTGGGCAACACTGTAGGCATAGCTAAAACCGGCACAAGCTGCAGCCAAATCAAAAGCCATCGCCCGCCTGATGCCAAGTAAACGGGCAATTTCACAGGCAGATGACGGAAAAGCATAGGCACTTGAAGTAGTGGCACAGATCACGGTATCAATGTCATCCGGCTTTAGGCCTGCAGCTTCCAGGGCTTTGGCGCCTGCTGCTGCCCCCATGCTGGCGGCAGTTTCATCTGCAGCGGCGATGCGGCGCTCCTTGATACCAGTACGCTCAGTGATCCACTCATCGGATGTTTCCACCATGCGTTCAAGATCTGCGTTAGTTCTGATTTGTGCGGGCAAATAGCTGCCGGTGCCAAGGATTCTGGTATACAAAGCATCACCACTTAATTTAAAAAGCCAGGCAAGCCCGTAAAGGGCACTGACTTAATACGGTTTCTTTTACAAATTATTAAGATATGATAACAAATAAGCGCAATTTTTTTAAGCCCGGAAGTGTTCACCCCCCTGCCTTGAGCTGCGTTTTATCAGGGAAAATCCTCCTCACCTGCGGATGTCTGCACCTGTGGCATGACGCTTTACTGCAAAGCTAAACTTACTGCAAACTGCAAAGGTAAAGCTGTGCCCGCTAAGGTTTATCTGCAGGTACTTCGCACAGGCAACAGCCAGGCAGCAGACCGGACTCAACTCCTCTTGCTTTCCCCAAGCAGATTCAGCATGAGGGACATATGCAGCGTAAGGGCCAGCATGTGAATTTTAAGTGTCAGAGCGCTGAACAAGACCAACAGCTATACGAACAAGGTAAAGCTTCCTGCCTGCATTACAGTCCCAGC
>CALXOT010000101.1 GCA_944390085.1 uncultured Succinivibrionaceae bacterium | reverse complement strand
GACTCTGACGTGAAGTTCAGCGGCATGAAGAACGCAGCTTCGCTGTCAACTGAGGTGCTGGACGACTTCACCTACGGTGGAGCTTTAGGCGTACAGGCCAAGTACGGCGAGTCCTTAAGCTTTGGCGTGAATGTGAACTACGTAGGCTCTGATAACGCTGACGAGTTTGGCGTGATGGGCGACGTACGTTTCATGTTCTAAGTCTTGACTTAGTGACAATAAATAAGGCTCCGTCCGCCCGGGCGGAGCCTTTACAGATAGAGAAAAGAGCAGTTGAGCTCTCTGTTTTTTTCCCAAAAACTAGCATTGCGGGTTAATTAAGTGCTGTAATTGGCAGGCCTGATACTTTCCTAGTTTCAGCTGACCCGCATCTTTGCAAGTGTCTGATCCTTCCTGGTGCTTTTCAATCTTTTTTCTTATTTTTTCAGTTATTGCTGCGTGCCTGATCATGATTGTGCCTGGTGCCTTGGTATGCGTTTTACTTTAAAAAGCTTGCGGGCTTTGGCACAATAGGCCTGACAGGAGGATAACGATGCAGGCATATATCAGCGCACTTAATTTCGTCGATAAAATTGGCAGGCTGCAGCTTGCAGACAGCTCAGAGAGCTATGGCTTTTCTGACAAGGCTCTGGCAAATCCCGAGGATTTTGCCGGACTGAGCCTTAATCTTGATGTAAGTTTTGATCTGATCGATGGCAAGGTGCGTAATTTGGTGCCCGCCGCTTTAGTCAGTGCAGACAGTGATGGCCGTTATTTTTTACCCGATGAGGTGAGCTTTGAGAACACGCATCTGCGCGCTGGCTATGAGATCCTGGATGTGGGTCGCTTCCGCCTTGCCAAGACCGCACGTGACGAAAATAAGGCCAGGGTGGAGCTTGCTTCCTTATGCAGGGCGCTTGGTGGTAATACCCTGCTGGAAGTAACCCATAGCTCAGAGCAAAAAACTGCCATGGGTTATGCCTTTATCTATCACACTTACCGTGGTTACGCTGCAGTGGCTGGACGGCCTGATGAAAAGGGTGATCATTACGCCAGCGAGTTGCTGCAGAGCATCAATCACCGCGAAATAGAGCGGCGCGGTCAGCGCCATGAGAATGTGGCTGCCGGAAAAATTGCACTGCGTATCTTAGGCGGGGTGCTGCTGTTAATTTTTTGCGCTGGTTATATTTTCACCACTTTCTTTTAGTGCTGCGCTGAGCCAGGCGCATTGCGTGCGGAGGCCTTTGGGCCTGACAGGGGGCTTTAGCATCAGTATTGAGATCCCTGCCAGAACAATACCTGCAGGCAGGGAATTTCAGGCTTGCAGCAGATCTTCACACATTTGAGAAAAGCTTATCAGATGAACGTAAGGCAAAGCCGCAGCCTCCTGACAGCGCGGGGTAAAGCCACTTTTTGAGAAGATAAAGTAATGTTTTTCTTCATGGTGAAATAAGGAGCTGCGCTGTTGCAGTTGGTTTAGCACTGGCAGATCGGTAAGTTCATTGCGCCATTTGCATTCAGCAAAAAGCGCCTTATGTTTATCCTCTTGGCCCATGATATCAATCTCAACCTGTGTGCGTTCTTGAGGGAAATTGCCCCACCAGCGACCCATGGAACCACAGGCCACGGGTAAACGGCCGCAGCTTTGCAGATACCATAAATATTGCAGGCAGATGCGCTCAAATACTGATCCCATGTAATCGCTTAAGCCTTGTGTTATCTGGGGATAGCGCTGGGGGCCGGATCCATTGTTGACAGCCACGATATTGGGCAGGATAAAGGTATACCAAAAGCGCAGCAACTGATCGTCAATGCCGTAGATAGTTTTTTTGGAGTTTTCCTCCAGATATGGGGTTTCCCGGTAGACCAAGCGCAATTTGATCAAATTGTTCAGCAGATGGGTAGCATTGCTTGATGCCGCGTGGATCCTGGTCGCTATTTCATTTAAGCGGGAGGCGCCGCCGGCAATGGCACGTAGCACGCTTTGATATCTTTCCGGGGTAGCAAGCTCTGTCTGCAGCATGGCAGCAGGTGCATCGGTCAGTTGTCCTCCGGGCATTAAAAAGGCAGAGATAATATTTTCTTTAAGGGAAAGGCCGTTGGCAAATAGCTGCAGATAGTAGGGGGTGCCGCCGAGAATACCAAAGGCTGTGGCAGCATCTTCAGGACTGGAATCCGGGAAGCAGCGCAGGACATCCTTAAACTCAAGGGGCTGCAAATTGATTCTACAGGTGGTACGACCATATAGAGGTGCTTTGTAAGCCAGGGTTTCTTCTTCCATCATGGAAATCGATGAACCGCACAGGATCAGCATCAATTTTGAGGGGGGGGCAAATTCATCAATCAAATTTTGGAGCAGCGAGGACAGACCCTTTACCGAATGAACCATGAAGGGATATTCATCGAGGGCCAGGATCAGACGTTCATTTTCTGCCAGCCTGAACAAATGCCTGAAGGCAGCCTTCAGGGAAGGCCAGCTTTCTCCTGACAGCTCCGGCTCATCTTCAAAAATTGATAACTCACGGTTAAAGTCGTTAAGTTGATCCTGCGCGTCGCCCTCGTGACCGAGGTAGAGCAGTGCCCTTTTGCCTTTTACGAACTGACGGATAAGTTCTGATTTGCCAACTCGGCGGCGCCCATAAATGACCACGCACTCAAACTTGCCGGAATGGTAAAGTCTTTCCAGCAGGCTGAGTTCCGTTTTTCGTCCGGTAAAGTCCATGGCTGCCTCCCACCCGTACTTTTAGGGATATTACGCGCTGAATGTCAGGAACTGGAAAAATAGTGATCAGAACATACCTAACTTATTATTCAATTAAATAGTAAATAAGTAAATACTATTCTTAAAAATAGTATTTATGAAATTTATATTACCAGGAGTTATCCTGGTCCGCGCTGCAGGCTGGAAAATGACAGCAATTCAGGCCGTAATACAGCCGTATACAGTTTGCCACGTTTGGCTGCAGCAGATGGCGGCACTTCAGGGCAACACCGCCCTAGCTAATTCAGTTAAGGCAGTAATTTCAGATCTGGGAGGGGACAACATATAGTAGCTGCAGGACTGGATTTGTGTTACTCTAAGCTAACTTAAGTTAAGTATGGCTTATCTGGAGGATTTATGTCTCAGATCCTGTTGGCGGTGTTAGTGGCGGCGGGAGCTTTTTTGTTTTATTTGGGTTTACGGCGCATAGCGCGTATTTTTACTCGATCAGCCTGCGGTTGTGGGCATGATAGTGCTGATGGTTGCGCAGATTGTGCGGATAAAGGAGAAGGGGCTGATTGCTGCTGCCATGAGGGAAAGGATAAGAACAATGCAGGGGACAGCTCACATCAGGGGGGCACCCCTGATTGCTGCTGTCATGATCGTAAAGCGACGAGTTCAGGCAGTGACTGTTGTGCCTCCTGTGCAGAACCTTCTCCGGTGGACGTCCCGGATGCCGGCACTGGGTTTAATCCAACTTCTGGCCGGATCACAGGTATTGGATCCAGTGCACTTGAAACTTCACACGATTCTTTACCGCATTGTCTCAAGCCTCCGCGCGGGCAGTGACTGAGTAAAAATCAGGGGAAGAGCCATGCTTTTTGTAACCCCGGGGCAGATTGACAGATATTTATCTTCATTTATCTGCCTTTTTCCTGAAAAGCGTAGCGCTCTGGGGTATGATATAGCTGTAATGGCTTAACGGGGGTGTAAATTGCAAGAACAAGATCCGTTGTATCAGGTTGGAAATCTTTCCGATGAAACGCTGCGTAAGCTTGAAGCTAGCGGTCTGCGCATGACTGTGCAGCGCCGTCATATCATCGAAATCCTGATGAAGAGTCAATTTACCTCCCCCAAGGAATTGTGGTACGAGGCCAAGGAGTTTGTGCCTGATCTGGGAATTGCCACGGTATACCGTCTGATTAACCGCCTGGAACAGATTGGAGTACTGTCAAAGCAGCGCAATCTGGGCATGCGACCGCAAGTGCCGGAACTGGGCACTATTAGCGATGGTCGTGGCAAAAAACTCGCATACGGTGCTGAGCTGCAGCTTGCTGAACTGGTAAGGCTGGGGCTCGTCTCCCGGGGAATTCTTGGTTCCCACAATGCCATACAGCTGAGCCTTAACGGCAATAAGATTAACGTGACCATTATTCGTTAATTGTCTTTTGGCAAAAGGCCATTGCTTTAAAACTATTACTGCAAAAGATCGGACTGTCAGCATATGTCACAGCAAATACAGGTGCCGACGGCTCAGGACGCCGTGCTTGAAGCCGTGCCTACTAAGACCGGAGTACTTGCCGAATCCGGTGAGAATTATTTGGAGACCATCTTGGTCATGAAGGAGCGCAATGAAGCAGGAATCGTGCGCGCCATTGATATAGCCAACGAGCTTTCAATCAGTAAACCCAGTGTCAGCCGTGCCCTGGCGCAGCTAAAGGAAAAAGGGCTGATCCGTATTCTGGATTCCGGGGCAATTTTGTTAACCCCGGACGGGCAGGCTATGGCCTCTGCAGTGTTTGAGCGCCATCAGTTGCTGACGGTGTTCTTAAATAATGTGGCGCAGGTGCCGCTTGATATTGCTGAGCATGATGCCTGTAGGATTGAACACATCATTTCCGAGCAGACCATGAACGGGATCCGGCGTTACCTTGAGGAGCATGATTTAGTCTAAAAGTGGCGCAGACCACAGCTGAGGGCACTGCTGATGGGAGTGAGCCCTCTGCTTATAGAAAATTGCCGGGGTTTACTCAGGTAGCTGGCTGTGTTCCATGATGTCACCGGTGCGGGCGTTTAAAACTGTCACCAGATCCTGCGGCTTGATGCCAAGTGAAAAGCCACGCCTGCCGCCACTCACCAGAATTTCCTCAAATTTAAAGGCGCTCTCATCTAGTACGGTAAGGGTACTGCGTTTTTGCCCAAAGGGGCTGATCCCTCCGATGACATAACCGGTGACGCGCATGGCTGTGCCAGGATCGGTGATCTCCACACTCTTAAGTCCGAGCAAACGGGCTGTGTTCTTCATGGAAATCAGTCCGTTTACCGGCACCACGCAGGTCACGAAGGTCTTTTTGTCATGCTGCAGCAAAATAGTTTTAAAGACTCTTTCCTCCGCGATGCCCAGTGCGGCAGCTGCAAATTTGCCGAAATCATGCCGGGTATTGCAATTGTATTCGTAGGTCTGATAGGGGATCTTGTTTTTATTTAAAAAGTTCTGCGCCGGAGTGATCATTTTTCCTTCCTTTTATTAACAATATTGTAGCGCAGCGCCGTTGCAGCCGGCTGAATATTTGCTGCTGCCAACTGACAGGGCAAAAAGCCAGGGAAAATAAAAGCCTGAGGACAATAATACAAGGCTTATTGTCAGGAGATGGTAAAAAGGGAAGGGCAAAGCCTGAGGTTAAGGCAGGGGGAAGTTCTCCCGCCTGCCTTGAAATTAGCGCAAGATTAGTCCGTGACTTTCTTAAAGCGCATGCGGTGAGGCTTGGCCTCCTCACCTAAGTTGTCACGCTTCCAGGCCTCATACTCAGTGTAGTTGCCTGCAAAGAAGCGTACCTGGCCATTGTCGCAATAGTCCAGGATGTGGGTAGCGATACGGTCGAGGAACCAGCGGTCATGGGAGATCACCATGGCACTGCCGGGGAACTCCAGCAGGGCGTTTTCCAGGGCACGCAGGGTCTCGACGTCCAGATCGTTGGTGGGCTCGTCCAAAAGCAGCAAGTTGCCGCCTACCTGCAGCAGCTTGGCCAGCTGCAGACGGCCACGTTCACCGCCAGAGAGATCGCCCACACGCTTTTGCTGATCGGTGCTCTTGAAGTTAAAGCGGCCGATATAAGCACGGCTGGGGATTTCGTAGCTGCCGACGCGCAGGATATCCTGGCCGTGGGAGATTTCCTCGTACACGGTATTGTTGTCGTTCATTTCATCGCGGAACTGCTCAACGTAGGCAGTAACTACGGTGTCACCAAGGCGGATAGTGCCGGAGTCAGGCTGTTCCATACCGGTGATCATGCGGAACAGGGTGGACTTACCGGCGCCGTTGGGGCCGATGATGCCGACAATAGAGCCCTTGGGTAAGCTAAAGGACAGATCATCAATTAAGACCTGTGAACCGTAGCTCTTCTTTAAATGCTCCACCTCCAGCACGGTGTCACCAAGACGCGGCCCGGGCGGAATATAGAGCTCGTTGGTTTCGTTACGGCGCTGGTATTCCACATTGGACAGCTCTTCAAAACGGGACAGACGGGCCTTTGATTTGGCATGGCGGCCCTTGGCACCCTGGCGCACCCACTCAAGCTCACGCTCAATGGAGCGGCGGCGGGCTGACTCAGCACTTTCTTCCTGCTTTAAGCGCAGATCCTTTTGTTCAAGCCAGGAGGAGTAATTGCCCTGCCAGGGGATACCTTCACCACGGTCAAGCTCGAGGATCCAGCCTGCCACATTATCCAGGAAGTAGCGGTCGTGGGTCACAGCCACTACGGTGCCCGGATACTGATGCAGGAACTGCTCCAGCCAGTCCACGGACTCTGCATCCAGATGGTTGGTGGGCTCGTCCAAAAGCAGCATGTCAGGACGTTCCAGCAGCAGACGGCACAAGGCCACGCGGCGGCGTTCACCGCCTGAGAGCACTTTAATCTGCTTGTCAAAGTCAGGCAGTCTCAGGGCGTCGGCAGCACGCTCAATCTGTGAGTCCAGATTGTG
Organism: uncultured Succinivibrionaceae bacterium; assembly: GCA_944390085.1. Taxonomy (GTDB): domain Bacteria; phylum Pseudomonadota; class Gammaproteobacteria; order Enterobacterales; family Succinivibrionaceae; genus Avisuccinivibrio. The sequence continues at coordinate 25,441 of CALXOT010000101.1, read as the reverse complement.
GCCGTCGTGGGCCTGAATCACCGCCTCAAGCTCTGCCTGTTCCTTGGCCAGCGCATCAAAGTCGGCATTTTCGTCGGCATAAGCGGCATAAACCTCATCCAGGCGGGCTAAGGCTGCAATAGTCTCAGCAAAAGCTTCTTCGATCACTTCCTTGACGGTTTTTTCCGGATCGAGCTTAGGTTCCTGAGGCAGATAGCCTATTTTGATACCAGGCTGCGGACGGGCCTCGCCCTCGTAGTCCTGATCGATACCGGCCATGATCTTGATGAGGGATGATTTGCCAGCGCCGTTCAAACCGAGCACGCCAATCTTGGCACCAGGGAAGAAGGACAGGGAAATATCTTTTAAGATCTGGCGCTTGGGCGGGACAATCTTACCCACCCGATTCATTGTGAAAATGAACTGAGCCATAAATGTGAAATAACCTCATGCCTAGTTAGGCGTCAGATAAAAACGTCTTATTATAACAGGGCAAACCCGCATTTTTGCCGGAAAAAGTAGGGCAAAAAGCGGGGGGAAGGATGTAGTCGGGGAGTTATTCTTTACTGTTGCAGCAAGGACAGGGCAATCTGCGGCCTGGTATTGGCCTGCGTCAGGATGGTGGAAGAGGCCTGCTGCAGGATCTGTTGCTGTGTCAGGTTGGCAGTCTCAGCTGCCCAGTCGGTGTCACGGATCTGTGCCCGCGCTGAGGAGACGTTTTCCTGAATGTTGGACTGATTACGGATGGTAGATTCCAGGCGGTTTTGCGCTGCACCCAATTCTGCCCGCTTGCTGTCAATGGCATTGATCAGGGCATCAATGCCGCCCAACACCATTTCAGCTTTGGAGAAGGTGGAAATATCGATACCCTGGCCATCGGGATCAAAATCAAAGACATCGGTGTAGCGGAAGGTACCACCGGTAAAGTCAAAGCCGGGTTCAATGGTAAAGAACTCGCCTGAAATGGAGGCTGCCTGTGCGGCCAGGGAGGCAGTATCAAAACCCTGGGAGAGATCGATGGAGATAATGGAATTGGCGTCAGCGCCCACCTGGAACATCACCACGCCAGCCTGTCCATCCAAGATAGGTTGTCCGGCAAAGGTAGTGTCCTCAGAAATGCGGCAGATTTCCTCGTTTAAGGCGTCAACTTCCTGTTGCAGGGCCATGCGATCCTGAGAGGTATTGGTGCCGTTGGCAGACTGCAGAGCCAGCACGCGGATGCGCTGCAACATGCTGGTGATTTCCTCCAGTGCGCCTTCAGCAGTCTGGGCATAGGAAATGCCGTCCTGAGCATTGCGGTTGCCCTGGCCTAGGCCGTTAATCTGGGTGGTTAGGCGATCGGAAATCTGCAGACCAGCCGCATCGTCCTTGGCACTATTGATTCTAAGACCCGATGATAAGCGTTGGTAGCTGACATCCAGGGCTTTGGTGGCGCGCGCGGTCATGCGCTGCGCATTTAATGATGAAACGTTAGTATTTACATATAGTGCCATTTTTCTCTCTCCTGCAGGCTCTTAACGCAAGCGCTTGAGCCTGGCAGAAGAGATAATGAAAAAGGCGTGCCAAATTTGATTAAATTGTAAAATTAATCTAACTTTATTATATATTCCAAATGCTTATATAAAAGTACTTCAGCGTTTGTGGCGCAGCAGATAAACCACCGCCCGGCAGGGATTGTAGATCAGGGCATAGATCAGACAAAAAATTGGCAGCACAGCCATCAGGATCTGGCTTGCAAGAAGCGGGATGCTGCCGGTAGCTCCCAGGCGGGCCAGGCAGGGCTCCAAAATTAACAGCAGGCAGATCAACAGCACACGTACATAGCGCAGTTGGGCGCCATTAGGACTGTTACGTCGGCTGAATTTTTCAGGCAGGTTTAAGTGCAGGCCGGGTTTGGGCTGAAAATCAGGACCTGAAATCTGCGCCGGTAGGGCAGTGAGGCGGCACAGCGGTCTTTTGGCAAAGGGACGCTTGTAGCCACAGCCTGTAACATCCAGCAGGGCATTGGCATTACATGATAGTGCCTTTTGGGCAAGCAACTGATAGCAAGTCTGATAATCAGCAGCCTCGGCGGCCAGGAGATAGCCTGAATTGGTTTCCTGCAGCACGTGATCTTTTATGGAACGGTTTTGTGACCAGGCCAGTTTCTGAGGACGGGATAATGGAGCTAAGGCGCTTACCTGCACAGTTCCCTTTTTACCACAGGAGGGGGAGACCAGCTCCCGGCAGCTGACCTGATCGCCAGGCCAGGCCTCAGCTAAGTCAGGGCTAAGCTTGGTCTGATAGATTTTACCCTGAGCGTAGATGTCGGCAGTGCGCGCACTGCCCAGTGCAATGATGGTGCCCTGCATGATCGCTTCCTTGATATTGGTTTCATACTTCTGTCATGCTGCAGCTACCTCCGTAGTGGTTGCTGCCAGGTTTTATGTCATGAATTTTAGCGCAAAGCAAAGGAGATTTAGATGCGTATACTGCTTTTCGTCCTGATGCAGGCTGCGGTGCTGGTATTAGTCAGCATTGTGGGCTCTCTCATCATGGCAGTGCTGGGGATAAGGCTGGCTCCAGGGGCTTACGGAGGCTTGCTGTTCATGTGTGCGCTGATGGGCTGTGTGGGATCTGTGATCTCTCTCTTCATGTCCAAATGGATGGCCAAGCGCGCTTATGGGGTGGAAGTGATCACCTCCCCGCGCAATGAGCGTGAGCTCTTTTTACTCAATACCGTAGCTTCCATGGCCCGGCGGGAAGGCTTTGCCATGCCGGAGGTGGGCATTTATCAGTCCAATGATCTCAATGCTTTTGCTACCGGGGCGACCCGCGACGGGGCGCTGGTGGCGGTATCAAGCGCTTTACTTTATTCGATGAATGATGAGGAACTGCGGGGAGTGCTCGGCCATGAGATAAGTCATATTGCCAATGGTGACATGGTGACCATGAGCCTGTTGCAGGGCGTGCTCAATACCTTCGTCTATTTCTTCTCCTATATTGCAGCCACTGCGGTATCCCAGGCCTTAAGCCGCAGTAATGATGAGGAAGGCCACGGCGGCGGTAACTTCATGGTCTTTTATCTGGTAAATACCGTATTCCAGATAGTGTTTGGCCTGCTGGCGCAGCTTATTTTAATGTGGTTCTCCCGGGTGCGGGAATACCGTGCTGATGCCGGTTCTGCTGCCCTGGAAGGCAGGCAGTGCATGGTGCGGGCCTTGCAGGCTCTGTCAAGGCAGGGACCTGCCCCGGCTCAGCCAGCCCAGTTCCAGGCACTGTGCATTAATGCCGGTGGTAATTTAAGTGAGCTTTTTATGAGCCATCCGCCGCTTGAAAAGCGCATTGCTGCCTTATTATCAGCTAAGGTAGCTTGAGTTTTATCATCCCCTGAAGTCAGTTTTCTTGCTGTCAGGCTTTTTTGATCCGGTATCTGGAAATAAGCCTGACTTTGTTACACTGTACTGAAATAAGTTGTTGCTGCTCTCATGGAGTGATTTAGTAAATAGCAATTCAGTAAGAGGTAAAGCTGTTTGGCCAGAGTATCCGGCTTAGATACAGGCCCTACTACTAAGACTTACTTTTACCCTGAAGAGGGCTGGGAGCGGCATAAGGTTTGACGCGCAGACAGAAACGGCTGCTGTGCGCTTGCACAGCGCTTTAGCTGTTGCTTAAGGGAGATGACATGACTGAGAATTTATATGCAAGGGTGCAGGGCAGGCCGTGCCTGGTGGCAGAGCTGTCGGGCAATCATCAGGGTAGCCTGCAAAAAGCGCTTTCCTTGCTTGAGCTTGCAGCAAACTCAGGGGCAGATGTAGTCAAGATCCAGACCTATACTGCCGACTCCCTGACTCTTGATTGCACCTTGCCTGAGTTTCAGATCCAGGGAGGTCTATGGGGCGGGCAGAGCCTGTATCAGCTCTATGAGCAGGCCAAGACTCCGCCGCAATGGCTGCCTGATCTGTTTTCCTTTGCCAGGGAAAAGAAAATCTTTTTGTTCAGCTCACCCTTTGCTCCCAAGGATGTGGAGGCTTTGGAAAAAGTGGGCTGCCCGGCCTATAAAATTGCCTCGTTTGAATTAAATTACCAGGACCTGATTGTACAGTGCGCACAGACGGGCAAAGCTCTGGTGATGTCGACCGGTCTTGCCACCTTGCCTGAGGTGGCGCGGGCGGTGGAATGTGCGCGTAAAAATGGTTGCCGCGATCTGACGCTGTTGTACTGCGTCAGCCAGTATCCAGCCGATCCCCGGAACTTTAATTTACGTACCATCCCTTTCTTTAAGGAAACTTTTGGCTGTAGGGCAGGTCTGTCTAGCCATGCTCTGAATTTAAGCCTGGATATTGCAGCTACTGCATTGGGGGCTGACTTAATTGAAAAACATTTTACCGATGACCGGAAACGGCAGAGTGTGGACGGGGCCTTTTCAATGCAGCCTGCCGAGTGGCAGCAGCTGCGCACCGAGACTGCTTTGTGCGCACAGGCGCTCGGTAGCTTTGGGGTGCGGCTTAGAGACTATGATAAAAGTGCCCGTCCGGGCAGGCGCTCCTGTTATTTGGTGCGCCCGTTAAAGTGCGGACAGCAGCTTACCAAAGATGATATTGCCGTGGTACGCCCGGGCAAGGGACTTGATCCTTTTGCGCTGGAGCCTTTATTAGGTAAGCGTGCCTTACGTGATCTGAGTGCCCCGCAGCCGCTGGCTGCTGCAGATTTTTCCTGATCCTGAAAAGCCTCCTGCAAGGATAGGATCAGGCAAATTTGCGCAACTATCCTATAAGTTTTTCAAAGCTGACTGCTGCTTAAAATAAAACTGCACTTGCCCGGAACTTGTTGATGCGGGCAAAAAAATGCTTAATTTTGGCAGGAGAAAAACTATGTCAGTAAATTGGATACGGGCCTTGCTGCTTACAGCTGGGCTTAGCTGCAGCATGACTGGCTTTGGCATGCAAGCGCTGACCATTATCGATCAGGGAGTGTTTGCAGTAGGCGGTACGGTGGTAAAGACGCCCGGTACCTTTGATCCTTATCATCCGGAGGCACAGGGGCAGACCCTGCATGGCGATCATGCAGTGGTACGCTATCAGATCCCGGCGCAGCCACGGGATTATCCCCTGGTATTTCTGCACGGTTACGGGCAGTACACCAAAACCTGGGAAACTACCCCGGATGGGCGGGACGGTTTTTCCAATATCTTCCTTAGTGCAGGCTATCCGGTTTATCTAATGGATCAACCCCGCCGCGGAGATGCCGGCCGTGCTACCAGGAGCTACACCATTGAGGCGGCGACTGATGATCAGTTCTGGTTCGGGCAGTTTCGCATGGGGGTGTGGCCTGAGTTTTACCCTGGCAGTCAGTTCCCGCAGGATGCAGCAGCGCTTGATCAGTTTTTCAGGCAGATCACTCCCAATACCGGGGAGTATGAACCTAAGGTAGTGGTGGATGCGCTGTGTGCAGTGTTCAATAAAATAGGTCCTGCAGTGCTGGTGACCCATTCCCAGGGCGGAGGCCTGGGCTGGCTTGCCGGATTGCAAAGCCCGGATCTTAAGGGCATTGTTTCTTATGAGCCGGGGGCTGATTTTCCTTTCCCGGAAGGTGAAGTGCCTGAGCCTGTGGCCAATTCAGGTTTCTTTGGCCCGCAGGGGGCTGTCAGTGTGCCGCTGCAGCAGTTCATGCACTTAACGCGCTACCCGATTGTGATCTATTACGGGGACTTTATCCCTAAGGAGCCTTCAGCTAATCCTTATGCTGATTTCTGGCGCGCCGCTGTGACCATGGCTCATAAGTGGGCAGATTGCGTCAATCGTCATGGGGGTGATGTGACGGTGATTGAGTTGCCTGCAGCCGGTATTAAGGGTAATTCGCATTTTGCCTTTGCAGAAAAGAACAATCAGGAAGTAGCTGCATTGTTGCAGCGCTGGCTTGAGCAAAAAGGACTTGCTTCCCGCAAGGTCGGGCTTGCCGACTAAGCTTGCAGGCTCAGATGGTCTGGCTATTTTCTTGCTGGCTATTCCAAAGTATTTTAGCTAAACAATAAAAAAATCCGGGCTAAGCCCGGACTTTTGACTACCCGCCATGACAGGCGGGTAATGGGTATGACAGCAAGTGATTACTTGCCAGACTCTTCCATGGACTTGATTAACTCGAGCACCTTGTTGGAGTAGCCGATCTCGTTGTCGTACCAGGAGATTAACTTCACGAACTTGTCGGTCAGCTGAATACCGGCAGTCTCGTCGAAGATGGAGGTGTGGGTGTTGCCTAAGAAGTCAGAGGAAACCACAGCCTCGTTGGTGTAATCCATCACACCCTTCATCGGGCCAGCAACAGCAGCCTTGATGGCGGCGCAGATGTCTTCGTACTTAGCAGACTTCTTGAGCACGCAGGTTAAGTCAACCACGGACACGTCAGAGGTCGGAACGCGGATGGACATACCGGTGAGCTTGCCGTTTAAGTCAGGGATGACCTTGCCCACAGCCTTGGCAGCGCCAGTGGAGGACGGGATGATGTTCTGGGAAGCACCGCGGCCGCCGCGCCAATCCTTTAAGGACGGGCCGTCAACAGTACGCTGGGTGGCGGTGGTGGAGTGAACGGTGGTCATTAAGCCCATCTCGATGCCGAACTCGTCGTTGACAACCTTGGCCAGCGGGGCTAAGCAGTTGGTGGTGCAGGAGGCGTTGGAAACGATATCCTGACCGGCATAGGTCTTGTCGTTAACGCCGACCACGAACATCGGGGTAGCATCCTTGGAAGGAGCAGACATCACGACACGGCGGGCACCAGCCTCGATATGCTTGCGGGCAAGCTCATCCTTTAAGAACAGACCGGTGGACTCAACCACGTAATCAGCCTCAACGTCGCCCCACTTTAAGTTAGCAGGATCGCGCTCAGCGGTGACACGCACTACGTTGCCGTTAACAACTAGGTGGCCGTCCTTGACCTCAACCTTGCCCTGGAAAGGACCGTGCATGGTGTCATACTTTAACATGTAGGCCATGTAGTCAGGAGGAAGCAGATCGTTGATGCCGACTACCTGGATGCCCAGCTCAGGACGCATCACGGAAGCACGGAAAACGAAACGGCCGATACGGCCAAAGCCGTTAATACCAACTTTAATAGTCATATGTAATGTCACCCGTTATATGTAACAGTGGAAAATGAACATGTACACAATACTCCAATTGCTCCTAAAGTCAAGATTCATGCGGGCTAACGGGGCATTTTTTATAATTTTGAGCCGGCCTTCACCTTTTATATGAAAACGTTTACGCAGACTTAATAAAGACTTGACTTTTATTTTATCAGCGAGGTGAAAAATCAAATTTATACGAATTTTTGGCAGTTAAAATGTTTGCTTTGATGTGATTAACAGTATAAATTTTTGTTTAAAATAAAAGCAAGACGCTAACTGCCTGCAGTCAGGAAAATGCTTGATGCTGTGCCGACATTGGAACCTGCTGAGTGCTCAAAGTGCGAGCTGAAAAAGGTTTTTTCCTGTTCGTTCAAGGTAGAATAGGGCAGGTACTGAGCAGGCCTGTTGTGCCTTAGCTGATTGATTATATTTATAAATGATTGATATACAAGAATTTGCCGATAAAGTTGGCATTGCCCGCCGCTATTACAGTGTAGATGGCCGCGAGATTGAAATTTCCGAGCAGGCCAGGCTGGCCGCCTTGGGTGCCCTGGGTCTGCCTATCCATGATGAGGCACAGCTTACTGAAGTCATAGCCAGGGAGGAACAGCGCAGTTTTGAGCGCATGTTGGATCCGGTGCAGGTGGTGGATGAAGGCAGCAGGGTGATAGTACTGTTGCGTACCCGTGCTGATGTGAGTGAAAAGGCCATGCTTTCCTGGACCCTGCGCCTTGAGGATGGCAGGGAAATCAAGGAACACTGCCTGCTCATGGAGGCTGAAATTGCCGATTATCGGACTGTAGGCGAGGTGGAATACGATATCAGGCGTTTGTTCCTGCCCGCAGATTTGCCCCTGGGCTATCATTGTTTTAAAGCTGAAGTCAGTGATGGCAACAATCAGTACCAGTCAGGTGAACTGTCCTTAATTGTGGCTCCGACGCACTGTTATGTGCCGGAGGCCATGGCAGAAGGTAAAAAGGTGTGGGGCGTGAGCGTGCAGCTGTATGCGCTGCGCTCGCGCAATAACTGGGGTGTGGGGGATTTTGCTGATCTTAAGGTCTTGCTCAAGCAAATAGCCCGCAGAGGTGGTGCTTTTGTCGGTTTGAACCCGCTGCACGCAGGCTATCCGGCCAATCCTGATCCGGACATGGTAAGCCCGTATTCGCCTTCATCAAGGCGCTGGCTTAACATCATCTATATCCGGGTGGAGGATATTCCGGAGTACACCTCCTGCGTCAAGGCCGTGGAAATGGTGTCGCAAAAGCAGTTCCAGCAGAAATTGCGGGCACTGCGCGATCGCGAGTATGTCGATTACCGGCAGGTGCTGGAACTTAAGCTTGCTGTATTGCGGGTGCTGTTTGAGGAACAAAGGCTGGATGACAAACGCTCACTGCGTGGGCGCAAGTTCCTTGATTTTATTGAAAAAGGCGGGCAAAGCCTTATCAACATGGCTACCTACGATGCCCTGCAGGCCTCTCTATATGCCCAGGGGATCAATGCCTGGGGCTTTAATGTCTTCCCCAAGGAATACCGGGATGCTAATTCGCCCTTTGTGCAGGCCTGGCGGCAGGAACATGCCGATGAGGTACGTTTTTACTGTTATTTGCAGTTTATTGCCCAGGAACAGCTTGATGACGCCTTTGCTGCGGCACAAAAAGAAAAGATGCTGCTTGGTACCTACCGCGATTTGGCTGTCGGGGTAGCACCGGGAAGCTGTGATGTGTGGGCTGATGAACATGGCATTTACCGCCCCAAGGCATCCATCGGCGCTCCGCCTGATCCGCTGGGACCGAACGGACAGTCCTGGGGACTCTCCCCGATGGATCCGTGGCGCTTGCGCCAGCAGGCCTACAAACCTTTAATTGCACTGTACCGCGCCAATATGACAGCCTGCGGGGCTTTGCGCATCGATCATGCCGCAGGTCTTGCCCGTTTCTGGTGGGTGCCGCCTGAGAACGATCCCACCAACGGGGCTTATGTGCAGAATAATATGCACGATATCCTGGGGATCGTGGCTTTGGAGTCAGTGCGTCAGCGCTGTCTCATTATTGCCGAAGATCTGGGCACTATCCCCGATGAGCTGCGCGTGGCCTTAAAGAAATACGGCATGTATTCCTACAAGCTTTTCTTTGGTGAACGGGCAGCAGACGGCGGCTTTATTGCGCCGCAGATCTATGAACCCAACGCCATGGCAGCCATCACTACCCACGACATGCCGACCTTACGGGGCTGGTGGAGCAATCTTGATCTGAGCATGGGTGAGAAGTTTGGCATTTACAACACGCTGACGGCAGCCAGGCTGGCCGCTGATCGCAAGATTGCCAAGCAAAGAATTTTAGACAGCCTGCATGGCTTGATGTCAGCCGGAGCTGATGTGCCGCGCTATGCAGACGAAATTCCCGAAATGACGCCGGCATTGGCCAAGGCGCTGCAGGTACATATGTGCCGTGGCAGCTGCGCCCTGTACAGCGCTCAGCTCGAGGATTTTATCGGGGTTGAAAAGCCGGTGAACATTCCCGGCACGTTCAGGGAATACCCCAACTGGCGGCGCAAGCTGACATTAAATTTAGATGAGATCTTTTCCAGGCCTTTCGTTGCGGATTTGACATCGGCCATGACCGAGGCTCGGGAAAGCGCAAGCAAACACTGACTTGAGGAGGCAGCATGCTTATTGATGAATTAAACGGTGCAAGACTGACCAAGCCTTTTGAAGTGCTGGGCCTGCAGCCCAATCACGAAGGCAAGGGTTATATCCTGCGCGCCTGGCTTCCCGGTGCGCGTGAAGTGGTCTGTCTTAGCTTAAACGGTGCCAAAGAGATCTGCCGCCTGGACTGCAAGGCTCCTGACGGGCTGTTTGAGAAAGAACTGCCTGAGGTGAGCGAGCCTTTCCATTACAAGTTCAGGGTGAAATATCCAGACTCTTCCGTCGAGACCGTAGATCCTTATCAGTTCCGCGATGAAGCTTTTTACGGCCTGTCCACCATGTATGAAAGCCCGGCCAATCTGTACAAGACCCTAGGTGCACAGTTAGTTGAGGTGGAAATAGACGGGGTTAAGGTACAGGGCACTAAATTTGCAGTTTATGCCCCTTCAGCTACCTGCGTCAGTGTGATCGGTGACTTCAATTTCTGGGATGGCCGCCGTCATCCCATGGCCCGTTCGTTATTAGGCCATTGGGTTCTGTTTGTGCCAGGTCTGGGGGTCGGGCAGCGCTATAAGTTTGAAATCAAGGATCCGCAGGGCAACCGTCTGCCGCACAAGTCCGATCCGGTAGGTTTCTTCCATGAGCAGTATCCGTCCTTTGCTTCCATCATCTGTGATCAGAATTCCTATAAGTGGAATGATGCAGCCTGGCAGCGGGCGCAGTTAAATGACAAATTAAAGCAACCCCTGTCCATCTATGAGGTGCATCTGGCCTCCTGGAAGCGCAAGGCTGACGGCTCCAGCCTCTCTTACCGCGAGCTTGCCGATGAGCTGGTCAAGTATGCCAAGGAAATGGGCTATACCCATCTGGAGCTGATGCCGGTGATGGAGCATCCTTTCTCCGGATCCTGGGGTTATCAGCCCACCGGCCTGTTTGCTCCGACCTCCCGTTTTGGCGGCATTGATGATTTCAAGTACTTTGTGGATACCTGCCATCAGAACGGCATCGGCGTGATCCTGGACTGGGTGCCGGCACACTTCCCGACCGATGCCCATGGTCTGGCTCGTTTTGACGGTACCCCGCTGTATGAATATGAAGATCCGCGCCGTGGCTGGCATCCTGACTGGAACTCCCTGATTTACGATTTTGGCCGCGATACGGTGCGCAATTTCCTGGTGGCCTCTGCCTTAGTCTGGCTTGATTTCTATCATATTGACGGTCTGCGCGTGGATGCGGTGGCTTCCATGCTGTACTGGGATTACTCCAGGAAGCAGGGTGAATGGGTTCCGAACGTCGATGGCGGCAATATCAATTACGAGGCAGTGTCCTTCCTCAAGTGGTTCAATGAGACGGTCTACCGCCTCTATCCAGGGGCGATGACCATTGCCGAGGAATCCACGGCCTTTACTGGAGTCTCCCGTCCGACCTATACCGGGGGGCTGGGCTTTGGCTTTAAGTGGAACATGGGCTGGATGCATGACAGCCTGGAGTACATGAAGCAGGATCCGTATTTCCGTAAGTATCATCACGGTGAAATGTCCTTCTCCATGATCTACGCCTACAACGAAAACTTCATCCTGTCCATTTCCCATGATGAAGTGACTCATGGCAAACATTCCATGCTCTATAAGATGCCGGGTGATGAATGGCAGCAGGCGGCCAATCTGCGCGCCTTCCTGGGCTATCAGTACGGGCATCCGGGCAAGATCCTGAACTTCATGGGGACAGAGTTTGGCCAGGGCTCGGAGTGGAACCATGACTCACAGCTGGAGTGGTGGCTGTTGCAATTTGACAAGCATCACGGCATGCAGGAGCTGGTCAAGGATTTGAACCACTTCTACCGCTCTGATCGCATCCTCTATGAATATGATTACGATCCAGATTGCTTCAGCTGGCTGGATGTGTCCGATGCTGAGCACTCCATCTTTGCGATGCTGCGTACCAGCCCCGATCATCAGGATGAGACCATCATGGTGTCAAACTTTACGCCGGTGCCTTATATCGCTTACCGCTTGGGGGTGCCGCGTCCTGGCAAGTACGAGATCAAGCTCAATACTGATGACAAGAAGTACTGGGGCTCAGGCTACAGCACTGGTCCGGCACAGCTGCAGGCCTCGCAGATCTCCTGGCACTCACAGTATCATTCCATCGTGCTCGATCTGCCGCCTTTAGCTACGATCTTTATTAAGCGCGTCGGCGATTAGCCCCTGCGATAACGATCACAAAACTGATCATAAAAAAGCGCCGCTGCCAAAAAAGCGGCGCTTTTTTAGCGCAAAAATCCTAAGATTAAAAACATACAAACAAGGAGCGTCCCTATGCGCGAGATCAGTATCACTCCCTCCTACAGCGTCACTAAAGGCTTTTCCTTTGGCGCTAATTTCAATGAAGACGGTGCTTATTCCTTTGCGGTGTGGGCTCCGCGGGCGCAGGGGATCAGGCTGCATTTTTATACTCCAGCTGAAGAAAAAATAGGTGCCCTGGAACTTAATAACCGTCAGGGCGGAGTGTGGTATGGCAAGGTCAATGGCCTCAAGCCCGGGGATCTGTATGCGCTGGAGGCTTTGGGAGAGGAAGATCCGGCAAACGGGCTGTACTTTAAGGAAGGTCGTTTTTTGGTTGATCCCAATGCCAAGCAGTTAAACCGCCCTTTTTTATATGATGAAAATGCTTATTTAAATGACAGCGAGCACTTTATTCCCAAGGCCGTGCTGCAAGGCCCGTATAACGATTTTGACTGGCAGGGGATAGGACGGGTATTTAACCGGCGCAATCAGGTTATTTTGTATGAGGCGCATGTTAAGGGCCTGACCCGACTGCATCCTGAGATCCCACCTGAACTGCGCGGCACCTACCTGGGGCTGTGTCATCCTGCCATGATTGCGCATTTCAAGCGCTTGGGAATTACGGTAGTGCAGCTGATGCCAGTGGCAGCTTTCATGACGGAACCCGGGGTGGCACAGCGCGGACTGGTCAATTATTGGGGCTACAATCCTATTTGCTTCATGGCTCCGGATCCGCGTTATGCCTGCGAGGCTAAAAATGCGGTGAATGAATTTAAGACCATGGTGCGCGAACTGCATAAAAACGGCATCGGCGTGATCCTGGATGTGGTCTACAATCATACCGCTGAAGGCGGAATGGGCGGGCCGGTATTGTCCTTCAAAGGCCTGGATGCCCGTGAATATTATGCCTACGAGCAGGATAGCTCCGGGCACAATGACTACAGCCGCCCGCTTAACTGTACCGGTTGCGGCAATTCCTTCAATGCGGACAGTTCCATTGGCCTTACCGTGGTGCACCGCAGTCTGCTGTATTGGGCTGAGGTGATGCGGGTGGATGGTTTCCGCTTTGATCTGGCGGTGACGGTGGCCCGGGAAAGCCATGAAGGCGGAAGGCACTTCAGCTTTGATCGCAATGCTGCCTTCTTTAAGTCCTGCATGAGCTCACGCTCCTTAAGTCCACTGCTGTATGTGGCTGAACCCTGGGATCTGGGGGAGCGGGGGTACAATCTGGGTAATTTCCCGATGTACTGGAGTGAGCAGAACGATCATTTCCGGGACAGCATGCGCCGTTTCTGGCGTGGGGATGCGGGACTGTTGGGCGAATTTGCCACCCGCATCATGGGATCGCGGGATTTCTTTCATAAAGGTGAGCGCTCAATGAATGCGAGCGTCAATTACATCACCTATCATGACGGTTTTACCTTGCAGGATCTGGTGTCCTATAACTTCAAGCATAATCAGGCCAATGGCGAAAATAACGCTGATGGCAGCAATGAGAATTATTCCACCAATTGTGGCTGTGAAGGTCCGACTACTGATCCGATGATCTTGGCACGCCGTGCCCAGCTGCGGCGCAATCTGATGGCCACACTGATTATTGCGCAGGGCATACCGCATATCCTGGGCGGGGATGAGCTGATGCGCACACAGCTTGGAAATAACAATGCCTATTGTCAGGACAATGATCTTACTTACCTGAACTGGAACGTAGGGCGGGAGCAACAGGATTTTATTGATTATATCGGTAGGCTGTGCCGTTTGCGCTCCAGCTCCCGGGTGCTTAATGAGCTGGCGCTTGATGATGACAATTTTTACCATAAGGAAGACCGCACCCTGGTGCGCTGGCGAAAGCCAGATGGACATCTGATGGAAGATAAGGACTGGAATGATCCGGCGGTAAAAGCCTTTTTACTTTATATCGGTGAACGGAATATCCGCGGTGAACGCTGGTGCATCATTGTCAATCATGGGCAGAGCCAGCTGATGTTCAGGCTGCCGGACATCGGTGCTGATCGGCACTGGCAGGTAGTGGTCGACAGTGCTGAACCCGATGGTGAACCGCGTCATTTTAATGAAAACAGTGCCACTGAGGGACTGATCCGTCCTTTTTCCATCAAGATCCTGATTTCAGCGGATAATCGTGAACATCAGGCCACGCGCATTGATACTGAGGACTGGGGCAATCTGCGCCACAGCAACCGTGGCGGCGGACGCAGTTTCGTCCGCCATTGAGCCATAAGTTGGCAGCTGTGCCTGCTTTATACCCCGGTTGCCCTGGCGCATGCCTTACTGATCTGGGCGCGGTCTGTCATCGGGCACGGTTTAACAAATCATGCCTGATGTTCCCCACCCTCTTTCAGGATGGGGAAAATAAGTCACAGCTCAGGCTGCTGCATGGCACTTAGCATCAGGATCTGCTGGTTGAGGCTTGGCTTACTGTTTTGATCTCTGAGAAAACGCAGTTCAAACAGAGCCCGGTTAAGTTCTTCCGGCAGCAGCCTGGCTGAAGCTTTGAATATAAAGGATTCCAAGGTGCTCAGGCGCTGATCCTGCGGTAAGGTGGCATGCACAATATTAAAGTCATCTCGGTTTCCTCCTGCAAGTTCAGCTGCAGCCTCAATGGCATCATCCAGGGTGCCCACCTTATCAATCAGACCCAGTTGCAGGGCTTTGTCAGTCAGGAACACCTGCCCCTCTGCCCAGGGTATGTAGTTTTTGGCATCAAGCTTACGCGCTTGTGCCACCAGGTTGATGAAGGTGCGATAGCTGTGCTGCACTGACAGTTCATAAAAACGCCTGGTATTTTCCCCCATCGGTTCTGCTACCGGGGTGCGTGCAAATTCATGGGTATAGACGCCATCCTGGCTTACCCCCACCTGATTTAAGAGCTGATGTATGCCAAAACCTACTGAGAACACCCCGATGGATCCAATTACAGAACCAGGGGCGGCATAAATGGCATCTGAGGCGGTGGCTGCCCAATAAGCCCCGGAGGCGGCCATGCCCTGTACTGAAACCACCACCTTGACGCCATCGGTGCGCAGGAGTTCAATGGCTCTGCGGATCTCTTCACTGGCGCTAGCAAGTCCGCCAGGGGAATTTAAATACAGCACCAGGGCCTTGACGTCCAGATCCTTGGCCAGGGAAGAGAGGATGGCAGCAAGATTGTCTGCACTGAAGTCTGAGGGCGTGCGGCCGATGTCGGTAATGGCGCCCACGCCGTAAACCACGGCTATCTTGTCCTGCGTCTTTACTTGGTCTGTGCCAAAGTCTGCCAGATAATCACGGTAGTCCAGCATGGCGGGGATGAAACGCTCATCAATGGACTGCCCGTATTGCGCTGACAAAGAGGCGAAGATCTGTTCCTTGGTTTTTAAATCATCGGCCAGATTTTGCTCCAGCTGCATCAGGGCCAGATCGCCTTGATAGTTTTCAAGGCTCCTGACAAAGTCCTCTGCCTGCGGCAGAATAACCGAGCGTGACAGTACCCGGCGGCTGTGCAGAGCCTTCTCGTAATCAGACCACAGCCCCTGTGCCAGAGCCTGGTATTCTGCCTTGACCGCCGGTGACATCGAATCTCGGGTATAGGGTGCCACGGCAGATTTAAAATGTCCAGCCCGGAAAATATAGGGGGTAATGCTTAATTTATTCAATAAATCCCGGTAATAGAGCGAGGACAGGGCAATACCCTTAAGTCCCACGCTGCCTAAGGGATCAAGATAGATTTTCTGGGCGCTGGCAGCTATCAGGTAAGCGCCCTGGCTGTAATTTACAGCCATCACTGCAGTTTCCTTGCCCGCATCATTTAATGCCTTAAGCTTATCGCCAATGCGCTGCGCTGCAGGTAGTGAGATCCCTCCCATGCCCTCTAAATTCAAGAGTACGTATTTAATATCATCATCGTGCACCGCTTTTTGCAGCGCATTTTCAATGGCCAGCAGTTCGTGGCTTTGTGTACCACTCAGGCTGTCGTTCACCTGACGGAACATCTGCTCAAACTGTGATTGTCCGAAAGGAAGCTCAGAGATCTGACCGGCAAGCGGCAGGTACAGGATCTGCGGTGGCTGTTCCGGCTTCGTTTTTTCAAGTTGCCCGGTGATCACCGTTTCAGCTTTGTCCATGAAATCAGAGGCAACCTGATAGGAAACAAAGATGAAAAGCATGGCAAGAAGCATTACAGCGTTACAGATAAAATTGCGGATAAAGGTCAGGGCAGCGCCTAGCCACAGTAGGGCACGCCATACCATGGTGCAGGGATGTCTGTTTTCCGGATTTTCGGTAAGCCTTGGATCGTTGTTCATAAAAAAGCCCGTACGGGCTCCCCCGTGATAAGTAAGTTATAACTGCATGACTACAGACAAAATTGAAGCGAAAAAGCCGCAGCTGTGACTGCGGCATACAGATCGATGTTGCCCTTATTTTACAGGCAGCACGGACTGCTGGGATTTTACTATCTGCATAGCAGATGAAATCATGGTGGACAGATCGCCCATGTTGCCCGGTACGATGAGGGTATTGTTGGTTTTAGCAAGATTGGCAAAGGCATCCACGTATTTTTCTGCGATCTGCAGGTTGACTGCAGTAAGGCCACCTTGTTGTTCCGAGGCTCTGGCAATATTGGTGATGGCTTCGGCCATGGCTTCAGCAATGGCCACGGTGGCAGCAGCCTGACCCTGGGCTTTATTGATTTCAGCCTGCTTTTCACCTTCAGAGCGGGCAATGGCAGCTTCCTTTTCACCGATGGCTATGTTGATCTGCTGCTGTTTCTTACCTTCAGATTCCGCGATCACCGCACGCTTTTCACGTTCGGCCGTGATCTGCTGCTGCATAGCCTGCAGGATCACCGCAGGCGGGGTTAAATCCTTGATTTCGTAACGCAGTACTTTAACGCCCCAGTTAAGTGCAGCTTCGTCAATGGCAGCAACCACACTGTTGTTAATGGCATCACGCTCCTCAAAGGTCTTGTCCAGCTCCATCTTACCGATCACGGAACGCAAGGTGGTCTGAGCCAGCTGGGTGATGGCAATGATGTAATTTGAAGTGCCGTAACTGGCGCGCTTGGGATCGGTCACCTGAAAGAACAGCACTCCATCCACTGACAGTTGGGTGTTGTCACGGGTAATGCAGACCTGTGAGGGAGTGTCGAGTGGAATTTCCTTTAAGGAGTGCTTATAGGCAATTTTGTCAATAAAGGGAATGATGAAGTTAAGGCCGGGATTGAGCACAGCATGGAATTTGCCAAGCCGTTCCACGATCCAGGCTGTCTGCTGTGGCACTACCTTTAAGGCCTTGATGGCAAAGATTAAGGCCACTAAAACCAGCACTGCAGCTGTTATCAAGGTTCCGGAAATCATAACTGCATCTCCTTTGTATTTCCTGAAGCTATATCCGAGTGATTCTGAAGCATTATCCGTTTAGTTGTGATGTTGTTGTTAAGTCCGGCAGAAAGTTAATTTAGTTAAGCTTTTTTTCAAGCAGCAGGCGCGGGCCGTCTGCTTTCTGTATTTCCCACAGCCCGGGGCTTAAGGGGCCATGTACCCCTTCGGCACGCCAGATGGTGCCGCGGTAGTGCACGATGGCACTGCCGTCTGCATTAAGCTCTGTGATGCGTACGCGCTGGCCTTTGTCCAGATCGTTGAGGTTCTCACGGTATTGGGCCTTGATTTTCTTTCTCAACACAAATACCAGGCAGCAGCCGGTCACCAGCACTGTACCTGCCACAAAAAGCTGGGCGCTAAGTCCAAGTCCCAGAAAGGCAAACAGGGCCCCGGTAAAGCAGGCAATGGCACAGATCAGCAAGTAGATGGTTCCTGCCATCATTTCAGCGCCGAGCAGGATGATGGCAGCGATGCACCAGATGGCGGTTGCAGAAATACTCATGATTCAATTCCTTTCTTAACAGGGCAGTTCAGTTTAGCTTATTTTTTATCTATAAGCCTTTTGAAGATCAGCAGGCTCAGTATTATGAAGGTGCAGCTTGCAAAGACGATCCATGCTGGCAGTTTGACCACAAACATCTGTATTATGCCAAGCAGCAGCACCGTAAATAAGAGCAGTCCGAAAAAGGATCCACGCACAGCAGGCGGCTTGGGTACCTTGGAGTTCTGCTGCAGGTCGCCAGCAGTCCGGGATTTTACCAGTATGCTTGGTCTGGGACGGTCTTTTTTCTCTGTAGGGCTGTCTTGCCCCCGGTTAAAACTGTCATTCTTTTTTATAGTGCCTGTAGTGGCGGCAGGTGCTGCCGGAACCGGGCTATCTTCAAAGCGTTTTATTTTCTGAGGCTTGAACAGCTTTTGCCGCGTATCAGGGGCCGTCAGCAGAGCAGGGCTTGGCAGTTCATCGGCAAAAATGGCCGGATCTAAAGGCAGCAGGGTATCTGATTGCAGTTTTTTTATATAGGAGGCAAAGTCCCCTTCAGGTGGCTCCAGTCTTTTCTGCGTGCGCTTGAGATAATCCTGCATACTGCTTCTCCGTTAACTTCTGACTGCTGCACCGGGCAGGCTCAAAAAAGCTGTTAGGACGGCTTAATCTTAACAGTAAAGCTGTACGCTCATCCTGCGCAGTCACAAATTTTGTTACTCAGCACAGCCGCATGGTTAACCTAAACTGTTTTGGGGATCAATGCAGTGCAAAATCAGGGTGGTGTCGGATATTTGTCAACAGTAACAATATTCTGTCCTCTTGCTGAGGCCAATCCGGGGATGAAAGTGAGCAATTATGGTGCACACCTGGGCTGGGGCATGCGATGATTTGTGGTAAAAGTGTGATATATTCTGCAAAGTTTTTAAGTCTGCCTCAGCAGACGCAAGTGAAGGGAATGTTATGTTTTTTGATCATATCGAAGCGGCTCCTGCCGATCCTATCTTAGGTTTAACTGAAGCTTTCAAGAACGATCCCAATCCTGAGAAGATTAATTTGGGCGTGGGCGTCTATAAGAACGAGGCCGGACAGACCCCGGTGCTTGAGAGCGTCAAGCAGGCCGAAAAGCTGATCTTAGAGACTGAAAACTCCAAATCTTATCTGCCCATCACCGGTCTGCCTGAGTACGGCCGTTTAGTGCGTGAACTGCTCTTTGGCGATGATCATGAGATCATAAGCTCCAAACGTGCTATCAGCTGCCATTGCCCCGGTGGTACCGGTGCATTGCGTATTGGTGCTGATTTCATCAAGCAGCAGAATGTTTCCGCCACCGTCTGGATCTCTGATCCTACCTGGGCCAATCACTATCAGATTGCTACTGCAGCCGGCCTTAATTTTGAGCGCTATCCTTACTATGACAGAGCCACCCATGGTCTGGCCTTTGACCGCATGTTAGAGACCTTATCCCAGGCTAAGGAAGGGGATGTAGTGCTGCTACATGCCTGCTGCCACAATCCTACCGGCATCGATCCCACCATTGAGCAATGGGAGCAGATTGCAGATTTCCTCAAGGAAAAGAAACTGCTGCCGTTCATCGATTTTGCCTATCAGGGCTTTGGCCATGGCATCGAGGAAGATGCACAGGGCGTGCGCATTATTGCCCAGCGCTGCCCGGAGCTGCTGATTGCCAGCTCCTTCTCCAAGAACCTGGGCCTGTACAACGAGCGTGTCGGTGCCCTTACCGTAGTCTGTGCTGATGGCGCCACTGCTGAGAAGGTAAACTCACAGCTTAAGATCACGGTGCGTACCGCTATTTCCAATCCGCCTGCTCACGGTGAAAAGATTGTTACCACCGTGCTGTCTGATCCGAAGCTGCGTGCCCTGTGGGAACAGGAACTTTCTGAAATGCGCGAGCGTATCCGCGATATGCGGGTGCTGCTGGCTGCCAAGTTAAAGGAAGCCGGTGCCGGTGATTTTGATTTTGTGGTGGAACAGAACGGTATGTTCTCTTTCTCTGGCCTGAACAAGGAACAGGTGGAGAGCTTAAAGAAAGAACATGGCATCTACATCGTAGGTTCTGGCCGTATCTGCGTGGCTGGCATCAATCACGCCAATATTGATGCCCTGGTCAAGGCTATTGCCGCAGTAGTCAGGAATTAAGCAAGAAGCTTTATTGCTGGTTACAGTCAGGCCTCTGCTGTGGCCAGGTCCAGAGAGCATTTCTGCAGGCGGGTGTCCAATTTAGGCACCCGTCTGCGTATGTGTGGGATGACTTGTGGAAAATACCCTTAGTTTTCCATCTGCGAACGCATTTCATCTACTGCCTGGGCGCTGGCGATGCCGCGGGCCAGGGCGGTGGCAGAGCCTGCTGCTACCGCAAGTAGCGCAGCCTGTTTTAAGTCACCGGTCTTGATATACTCAGCGATGAAGCCTGCCACCATGGAATCTCCGGCACCGATTTTATCTATGGCAATGCCCCCCGGAGCCCGGATCACGTGGGTATGTCCGGCACTGTCCAAAAAGAGTGCCCCAAAAGATCCCATGGATACCAGCACGTTCTGGGCACCCTCCTGCTGCAGTCTGTGTGCGGCGGCACTGATCTCTTCCGTGGTGCTCAGATCCTGGTTTAAAAAGCTTTTAAGTTCCTCAAGGTTGGGTTTTACCAGAAAGGGGCGGTAGTTTAAGACCGCATGCAGCAGTTCAGGCGGGGCATCGACGATAACCTGGGCGCCTTTGTCCTGCAGAGCCTTAAAGAAGGTGGAATAGATGTCCTGCGGTAGGGAAGGCGGTACGGTACCTGCCAGTACCAGATAGTCCCCGGCGCTGAGCGCTGAAACCTTGCGCACTAGATAATTAATGTCATCCGGGCTGACACTAGGGCCAAGGCCATTGACCCGGGTGGCTTCAAGAGGACCTGCGCCCTGTTCCTTTAAGCGCAGGTTGATGCGGGTGCGGCCGCGGCGTACCCGGATGAAGCCGGTCTGAATGCCTTCGGCCATGGTCAGCCGCATCAGTTCGTCACCGGAAAAACCGGCCACAAAACCCAGGGCAGTGGAGGTAATGCCAAGATGCTTTAGCATGATGGAAATATTGATCCCCTTGCCGCCCGGGCGTAATTCCTCATGCACCGCACGCAGGGTCTTGCCGGTCTGTACCGGGCCTGCGGTCTCCATCAGCAGATCAAGCGAAGGACTGGTGGTTACGGTAAAAATCATTGCTCTCTCCCGCAGGTTTTTTCCTGGCAGGCAGCCTGAAAGGCCGCTTGCCTTATATCACTGCACTAAAGCCTGACAAGTCAGGCATAAAAGGCCAAGGCATGCTGTTCAGTCAGCCGCCTCCATGCGTACCCGGTTCCAGGTACGGGTCAGGGTACGTTCCATGCCCGCAGGCGGCACTACAATGTGCATCCGCGACAGTAGCGCTTCAGGATAGTAAATGCCAGGATTATCCCGGATCTCTGCTGAAACATACTCCAGTGCATCTTTATTGGCATTGGCGTAGCGCACATAATTGGTGATCTCGGCAATCACCTCCGGGCGCATGATGTAGTCCAGGAATTTATAGGCATTGTCCTTATGTGCAGCATCTTTAGGAATGGCAAACATGTCATAGCCCATCAGTGCCCCTTCCCTGGGGATGACATAACGGATTTCATCGAGGCCAGCCTCTGCAGCACGTTGGGCGGCCAGCTGTACATCACCTGACCACCCCACGGCTAGGCAGAGATCGCCTGAGGCCAGATCGCTGATGTACTGGGAAGAGTGGATGTAACGTACGTTTTTTATCATTTGCCCCAGCAATTGGGCGGCCTTGGCATAATCATTTTTATGGGGGGACTGCGGATCAAGCCCCAGATAGATAAGGGCAGTGCAGATCATGTCAGAGGGACTGTCGAGCACACTTACCCCGCACTGCGCGAGCTTTTGCAGGTTTTCTTCCTTAAAGATCACGTCCCAGCTGTCTACCTTGAAGTCAGGCCCCATTACTTCCTGCACCTGCTTTACGTTATAGCCGATCCCGGTTGACAGCTCCATGTAGGGAATGCCGTAGCTGTTGTCAGGATCAATTTGGGCGATTTTAGCCATTTTGGCCGGATCAAGATGCTTTAAATTGGGCAGCTTGCCCTTGTCCAGCTTTTCCAGAACTCCAGCTTCAGCCAGGCGCTTGAGCACATGGATGGAAGGGGCTACAACGTCGTAACCGGAGTTACCGGTCAGGAGCTTGGCCTCCAGGATTTCATTTGAATCCATTAGCACGTATTGCACCTTGATGCCGGTTTCCTGCTCAAATCCGGCAATGGTTTGCGGGGCAATATAGTCAGACCAGTTGAGGATGCACAGCTCGTTGTCCGTGTCAGCCTGTGCCGTGGCGGTTAAGGAAAGGGTGGCTGCAGCCGCAAAAGCAGTCAAGGTTTTAGCAAAAAGCACTTTGTATGCGATCCTTAAACAGTTAAGATATGGTTATCTTAACCTTTTGAGGATGTTTTTGAAACGGGAGGAACCATGACGGGCAAGCTTGCTGCACTGAAATACGGCATCGGTGTGCTGGCCGCAGCCGCAGTGCTTTATCTGCTGATAGCGGGGATCTTTACCAGCTCCGGAACCGAGCCTTACCGCCCGGCACAGCTTGAGAGTTCAGCCACAGAACAGGAGCGGGCTGCCATTATCGCAGAGGGGGTAAGTTCTGCCCTGGAGCAGGAGCTGGACGGTTTTTTGGGCTGGATGGTAAACGATCTGTGTTTTGTCCCCAGTATCATTGACAATCATTCCTCCTATCAGCGCGGAGTGATTTATGCTACCCGTCCGGCTTCTGACATGCTGGCCAAGACCGTGGCCCGCATCGGCGAGCGTGATACCATTGACAGCCGTCTGGCTGATGCCACCTCACGTTACTTTACTTACGGCGAGAATGTGTGGGGTTTTTGGTTTATTTACGATTGTGAAGGCAAGTATCGTGC
Source organism: uncultured Succinivibrionaceae bacterium (assembly GCA_944390085.1). GTDB lineage: Bacteria > Pseudomonadota > Gammaproteobacteria > Enterobacterales > Succinivibrionaceae > Avisuccinivibrio. The sequence goes on along the minus strand of CALXOT010000101.1, from coordinate 2,612 downwards.
TGGCATCAAGAACTGGCGTTCCTGGGCACAAAGCGTGGGCAGCACTGCCCGCAATGCCGGCATTTACAATGTTAAGTCTGATGATGTCTATAACGTGATCAAGTATTGCGCTGCCATGACAGATTATGCGCTGGGGATCTTAAATGACAGCGAAGTGGGGCATTTTAAGGCTGACAATAACATCTACTTTGCCAAGGGAGTGTCGGCAGTTGCCGGTAACGTGTTGCGGGCCTTGTCGGCAGTGGACAATTCGGTGTCAGAACGTGGCGGTGCAGAGAACCTGACTGAGGCCTTAAAGCGTTTTGACTATATTGAGGAGTTCAACCCACTTTATGTGTTTGCAGGCGGTAACGCAGTAGGTGATGCCATGCTGCCCAACCATGTGGCCGCACTGGCCCGCCATCTGGATGTGGCGAACAACCGCTTAAATGACATGCTGGCATCCATGGAAAAATAAGTGATGGAGAGGATCTGGCGCTGGTTTGAGCGCCTGGTCCCGCCTTTCCCGGCGGAGACCAAGGGTGAGCCTCCGCGCGGACTTTTGCGCTTCATTTTCTTCTACACCAGTGGGCTGTGGAAGTTTTTCATTATTACTGCTCTGCTTACTGCCCTGATGGCAGCAGGGGAGGCCTTGTTTTTCTCCTGCATGGGGCATCTGGTGGACTGGGTCTCAGCCACGGATCCCTCAGTCTTCCTTGAACTTCACGGCCAGGGGCTTCTCATCATGTTGGTACTGGCAGCCGTGATTTTACCTGCTGCCACCATCCTGCATTCACTGATCCTGCATCAGTCCATTTCCGGTAATTATCCGATGCAGATCCGCTGGCAGGTACACCGTTACATGTTAGGCCAGTCGCTTAACTTCTTTACAGACGAGTTTGCTGGCCGCATTGCCAATAAGGTGATGCAGACGGCCATGGCGGTGCGTACCTCAGTCTTAAAGCTGATGGATGTGCTAGTACACATGGTGGTTTATATCTCCACCATGATCTGGATGCTGGCCGAGGCTGATCTGTTGCTGGCGCTGCCGCTTGCGGTGTGGCTTGTCATCTACACTGCAGCAGTGTTTTATTTTATCCCGCGTCTCAGGCGTCAGGCTCAGGTGCAGGCTGATACCCGCTCTGACATGGTGGGGCGCATTGTAGACAGTTATGTCAATATCTCTACGGTTAAGCTCTTTGGCGGCAAGGGGCGCGAGACCAAATATGCCCGTGACGGCATGGTGGGATTCATGCAGGCTGAATACAAAGCTCTGCGTATCCTGACCCTGTTTGACGTCAGCGTACAGCTTTTGAATTATGCGCTGTTAATTTCCACCACCGCCCTGGCCTTGTACCTGTGGCATCTGTCAGCTGTTTCGGCAGGCGGCATCGCAGTGGCGGTATCCATTGCCATTCGCATCATCAACATGTCGCGCTGGATGATGTGGGAAGTAGGTGCCATCTTTGAAAATATCGGTACTGTCTATGATGGTATGCAGACTATTGCCCGGCCCCTTGGAATTAAGGATCCGGAACATCCGGTCAGGCTGCCTGAAAAGATACAGGGACAGATCAAGTTTGAGCATGTCAGCTTTTCATACGTCCCCGGGCATCCGGTGTTTACGGATCTGAACCTGGAGATTGCTCCAGGTAGCAAAATCGGTATTGTTGGTCCTTCCGGGGCAGGTAAAACTACCTTAATCAATTTGTTGCTGCGCTTTTATGATGTGCATCAAGGGCGGATCAGCCTCGATGGGATTGATGTGCGCACGCTGGCGCAGGATGAGCTGCGCGATGTGTTTGCCATGGTGTCACAGGAACCGGCCCTGATGCACCGCACGGTGCGCGATAACATTACCTATGGATCTAACGCGGCCGACGATGCCTCCATGCTGCACGCTGCCGAGGCTACAGATTCCCTGTCCTTTATTGAGCAGCTGTCAGACTACCGGGGCAACCATGGCTTTGAGACCATGGTGGGAGAGCGTGGGGTACGGCTGTCAGGCGGGCAGCGCCAGCGTATTGCCCTGGCCCGGGTGGTAATGAAGGATGCCCCGATCCTGATCTTAGATGAGGCTACCTCGGCACTTGACAGTGAGTGCGAAAAAATCGTGCAGGATAATTTAGAGCAGGTGATGCGCGGGCGCACCGTGATAGCCATCGCCCACCGTCTGTCCACCTTGTCCATGATGGATAAAATTATCGTCATCGATCATGGTGCTGTGGTGGAAAGCGGCACACAGGCACAATTGCTCAGTCAAAAGGGTTTGTTCTGGCGGCTGTGGCAGCGCCAGTCTGGCGGTTTTATCGGCAGCTGAGTCCGAGTGTTTCGGATTGGGGCTTAAAAAAAACAGTTCCAGGCAACTGAAAGTAGTATCTTCAGAATGGATGATACTGGTCATTGTTTAGTGCCCGCAAGTTTTTAACTAATGCTGCGTAATTCCCCTTGCGTGAGCCTGGGGATGAAAGCGGCTGGTGTCGCACATTTTGATCATGTACAAAACTCTCTAAGAATTCAGGAACGGGCTTTTTTGCTCCGACCTGATGGGGGCATTGTGGACATGCCCGTAAGTGCCCAGTAATGGGTGCTTACTAAAAGTGAGGCACCGTCTTCACGAAACCTCGCACGTA
>CALXOT010000100.1 GCA_944390085.1 uncultured Succinivibrionaceae bacterium | reverse complement strand
CTTTATTATCGTTACCCAGACATTGTTTAATCCGTGGGTGGCTGGCATTTTGCTTTCTGCTATTTTAGCTGCCATCATGAGTACGCTCTCATGCCAGCTGCTGGTAGCCTCGACCACCCTGACTGCAGATTTTTACCGCCGTTTAGTGCGTCCGCACGCCTCCCAGACCGAGCTGGTCTGGTGCGGACGGCTGATGCTGCTGCTGGTGGCTTTAATCGCCTATACCATTGCGCTTGATCCTAATTCTGGTATTTTGCATCTGGTTTCATATGCCTGGGCCGGATTTGGTGCCTCCTTTGGCCCGACTATTCTGGTCTCTTTATTGTGGAAGAAGATGACGTTGCCAGGTGCAATCTGTGGCATGATTGCAGGAGCCCTGACTGTGATAATTTGGGAAATAGGTGGTTTTTTAGGCCTCTATTCCATTGTGCCAGGATTTATTATTTCACTTGCCGTGATAGTCCTGGTCTCACTTGCTACTTACAAAGAAAAGAACGCCTGTGCACTGCTCTTTGAAGACCTGGAGCGCAAGTTCTGGCTGGAGGTGCGCGAGCGCTGAGATTTTTGATGCCTGGCGCTTACGTGAACTTGTTTTATAAGATTAAGGCCGGTGCCCTGCCCCGGTCTTTTCTTTAAAATTTATTGACTTTTTCAGTTGTTTTACCCGGCTTGACAGGCTTAATCAGCAGTGGTCAATGACTGGCTTTTGCTGTAGTATAGATAATGTAATCTTATCTTTTGGGCTTGGCATAAGGATCTAAGGCTGTGAGCAGGCAAGATCTTCCTGAAGAAAACGTCTATTTTCAAAGTTACCTGCACAAGGCCGGAGTGCGTTTTCATTACAACCGGGTAGACAGCACCGTAAGAAAAGGTTTTTCCCTCTCTTTTTATGTGGTAGCACTTATTTTTATTGCCTGCACTTTGTTGGGTCCTAAAAGTGCTGATTTTGCAGGTATTGCGTTACCTTTGTCTGTTTTAAGCTTTGTTTATCTTGCTGTTTATGCCGCCCGTTATTTTTATTATTGTACTTTGCGGCGCACTCTTAGAAAACAGCAACCTGTTTTAGCTGAGGCCTATGCGGTAGTACTGCTTGATAGGGAAAATTCCTTCCTGCCAGCTCTGTGGCGTGGGATGCGGCTTAAACGCGCAGTGATATATAAGGAAAGCGGTACGCTCAAACCCCGGTTTTTCCTAGGAGCAGCGTCGCGCCGTGCTTCCTTATCTTTTTTGCCGGGGCTTACCGTGCAGGTTTTTACAGATAAACGCTCCGAAAAATTGTACAGTGTCGAAGAAGAAAGTGCTGTCAGAACAATGCCAGCTAAAGCCCGGATTCTCGGTAGGCTTAACCTGACCAGGGGCCTCAATGCTGGAACAGAGATCCGCGATAGTGCAAAAATCAGCCCTCAAGAAAAAAGTATTTATAAATCAAATAAATAAACTTTTTTTTTTTTTTTTTCGTAATTGTGAAATATAGCGCTTAACTTTATCAATAATAGTTTTATACTTAATCTATGATCTGGTAGTACGGACTGTATCTACCGCTGTTGATTATTTAATTTATCAGTCTTTCTTCGCCCATTTTGACAAAATAAAAATAATAAAGACAAAGGGCGGAAAGACTTTTTATCTTGTATGCCTGAAGGCTGGATAGGGTTTGCGCATGAAGGTTAGGGTAGATGCCGCAGATTTAACGACATCAGACAAGTCGGACTTATCGCTGGATCTAAGCCTGCTTAAAGAAGGTCTTGGCATTTATGCCGTAAATAAACAAGGACAGCATGCTGAGATTATTTTTCTAAATGACAGCGCCTGTACTATTTTAGGAATCCCCTCAGATACTGTTTTTCCGTGTGCCATAGATAACCTTAACCTGCCTGAGCCTGAGTTTACTGAGTTTTTGAAAAAACTAAAGAATACCGCACTTTTGAGTCAGGAGTGTGAGTTTCGTCAACAACTCAAAGGGGTATCCGATAAACTACGCAGCCGTCTGGTAACGCTCAAACCATTTAATCTGGCGCAGCAGGATGAAACTCCTGGGGAAAAAATTTATGTGCTAGAGCTTTCCCGGGATGTAAGTTCAGCACGTGATGCGCTGCAGGAAATCTCTGAATATAATGCCCGTCTGTCAGTTTCGCTTGAGCAAACTGCACAGCAGATGTGGGAGCTTGATCTGACAAGTGGAATTTTCAGCTTTTTTGATCCTAATCGAGGTGTTTTAGGCAGCCGGGTACTGTCCCTGCGTTTTCCTGATGACTTTATGCGTGACGGTTGGGTTCATCCGGACAGCGCTGAAAATTTCAGGCAATTTGCCCGTAAGCTGTTAGGCGGTGAGCGCCGGGGCGGCGGTGCTTTTATTATGAAAGCGCCTTCGGAAAATGGTTATGGCTGGTATTCGCTGTCTTTCCGCATGCTGTACAGCCAAGATCATAGTCCGCGCAAAGCAGTAGGTGTGCTGAGTTCTCTTGATGCATTGTCAGCTTATCCTCGTTTTGCCATGTATGGCAGGTTGTGGCGATATCTTTTATCCACCCTTTACTGCTATGCCAGTGTTAATTTGAGCAAGGGGCATGTTGAGCAATTCTGGATGGCGGGACGGAACCTGACCAATAAATCCCATCAGATTGATTATGATCGTTTCATCAAGATAACAAGTCAGGGGCTTTTTTTACAGGAGGATCGCAAGCGCCTGCTGCCGCGTTACAGTTCAGCCCATCTACATAGCTTGTTTGAGGCAGGTCAATCCTGGCTGTTTGATGAATTTACCATTGAAGAGCGGGGAGGATATCTGCGTCAGATAGCCTCTTACAGTGTGTTGATGCGTGATGAAGGATCCGGGGAGTTGTATCTGTTTACCTATATGCAGTACAACGACAAGACCTTAAGGCGTGATGGCGATATCAGGCGCGAGATTTGCCGTATTCCTGATACAGGTATTTATACTGAAAGCTCAGCACGCAACCTTGCTTACCATTATCAGACTACAGGAAACGGGGAGTGTGCACATGCCCTTATCCGGATGTGCAGTGCTGAGGATAAGGAAGATGAGCGGGGTTACTACTTTGTAGCCAGTGCTTTTGCTTTGTTCTTTGAAACTGTGGCTGTTATTGGGCAGGAGCCTAATAACGTTATCAGTATATTTTTCCCTGATTGCGATTCCGTGCTTAAAGCTAGGCAGCTTCTGGAGGATGCTTTTATTTTTGTGCGCCGGGTGCTTACTGAAACTGAGTACACCAAGCTGCGTTTTGTCGGAGTGTTAAGTCAGGGAAGGCTGAAGCCTGGATTTTATGACGATTTTCTTAAAAACGGTCAGAATGCCCTGGAGCTTTTAAAGAACAAACCAACTGATTATATTGAGTTCATCCAGCCGCAGTCTGAGCTTGAAAATGGTGACATTGGCAATTTGCTTTATACCGGTGACATGGCTGATATGCGCTATGCCTCCATTAAGGATCATCTTGATAAGGATGAGGAGCAGCTGGTATTCAAATGTCTTGATGCGATCCTTACTTCAGGCAATTTGCAAAATGCGTTGTCCTGGATTTTAAGTGCATTAGGCCATTATTATGAGGCTGATCGGGTTTATGTGCTGCAGGTGCTGGAATCCGGCCGCTCGGTAAGTGAGATCAGCGAATGGGATGCCAATGGCAAAACTAGTTTCCGGGGATTAATTTCTGGCATGAGCCTTGACCGCCTGCCCTTGGTCAAGCGCGTGGTAACAGGTAGGCGCCCGATTTTTTTAAACCGGATTAAACGTGCCATGGAACTGCCTGGCACTACCAGCAATGAATGGTCATTTGCGGCATATCCTTTGCTTTCCGTTAAAGGCGGAAATGACGGTTTTTGTGGTGCACTTATCATTGATAATCCCCATGCTCACGGCGGAAGCTTGGCTTTAGTAGATGTGCTGCGCACCTATCTTTTGACCATGCTGCAGCGCCTGATTAAGGAGCGGCAGGAACATGCAAGCTCACAGCTCCTGAGTACAGGTCTACATGATCTCAAGAGCTATGATGAGCAGGTTGATCTGTTCAATTCCGATGTTTACTCTTCCCTTGGGGCCTTTACAGTGTCAGTGCCGCAGGTTCTAAGTCTGGCCAATGCCTATGGCTACCGGCATGTGGCACGCATGCTTGACTTTCTGACTGAGCTTTTGCTGCGTTCTTTTGGCAACAGTTTTGTGTTTCGCACTTTTGACAGTGAGTTCGTGATTCTGGTGCCAAATACCAATAAAGATATCTTTTTTGACCGCATCAATCTGGTTCAGAACGTAGTGCAGCGTAATTATCCGGGACAGGCCTTTTTTGGAGCAACCTGGTCGCGGGGGGCCTTTGATGGGGAGAGCTTGGTCAAGGAAGCACGGACCTTGATGTTGTCTTCGCAGCCGGCGGTAGGGGGCAAGCCAGTTCATTTGCCGCAAGGAGCGGATACTGATGCTGGCGGTACCCAGATGCTCAAACATTTTCCGGTCTATTTCCAGCCAAAGATCGATATGAAAACCGGCTCTATTATTGGTGCCGAGGCTCTGGTGCGCGGAGTTGGTGCAGATGGTAGTATCGTGCCCCCGATGCGCTTTATTGATCAGATGGAAAGAGAAGGCACGCTGCGGGATCTGGATCTGTTCGTGCTCTCACGGGTGCTGTGGCAGCAACAGGCCTGGCAGCAGCAGGGACTACGGATAGTGCCTATTTCGGTTAATTTCTCACGTTTTACCATATTCGACGCTTCCACCGTGGGTGCTGTTACTGCAATTTTAAGTCATTACCATGAAGATGCGGTTAAACACATAGAAATTGAACTGACTGAAACTGCCTGTTCAGTTGAGGATGTCACTTTAAAGCGCGCTTTGGCTCCTTACCGCAGTTTGGGTATTTCCTTGTCGCTTGATGACTTTGGTACCGGCTATGCCAATCTGTCTTTGTTTTCCAAAGTGCATTTTGATACTATCAAGATAGACAGAACCCTGATTACTGATATCAGCGTCAATAAGGTCAGTCAATCTTTGCTGGAGAGCATTGTGCGCATCAGTGACGAGAGCAAGATGACGGTTATTGCTGAGGGCGTGGAATATCCGGAGCAGGCGGATGTGCTGATGAAGAGCGGCTGTTCAATAGCTCAGGGATTTTTATATGATAAAGCTCTGGACGCAGAAAAATTTGCGGGAAAATATCTGCGCGCGTCCTGAGGAAAATAAGGAGTTAACGTGACTTCAGAAAAAAGTGAATCGCCGCGCCTGCTGGTGGGGTTGGGAGCGTCGGCCGGTGGTTTGGAAGCGTTGCAGCAGTTCTTTGTGGCCCTGCCGCCTAATTCCAATATTGTGTATGTGATAGTGCAGCACCTCTCTCCTGACTATAAAAGTCTGATGGCAGAGATATTAAGTAAATATACTTCTATGCGCGTGGTACAGGCCGAGCATCTGATGCCAGTGGAAGCTAACAGCGTTTATCTGATCCCCCCGCGCATGAACATTACCATCAAAGCAGGGCATTTGCTCCTGACTGAGGCTGATCACCGGGGAATTAACCATCCCATCGATGTTTTTTTAAACTCTTTAGCTGAAGAAGCCCGGGATCGAGCCGTGGGGATTATCTTTTCAGGTACCGGCTCCGATGGCACCAATGGCATTAAGACCATTAAAGAACATGGTGGCATCGTAATGGTGCAAAACCCCAAGAGCGCTAAATTTGACGGAATGCCCAGAAGCGTGATTAATACCGGGCTTGCTGACTTTATCCTGACTCCGGCAGAGCTTGCTGAGGAGCTTTTAAATTTAGCCAGCTACCATCAGGCATCCATGCCTAAGGTCTTACCGGAAAGCGCAGATATTGAAATCCTGAACCGCATTTACGCCATTTTGAAGAATGTAAGCGGCATCGACTTTTCTTATTACAAAAAGAATACGGTGCTAAGACGTATCGAAAGGCGCATGGTGGTCAATAAGAGCCCGGATATGGAATCCTTTGCCAAGCTGCTGGAGAACAACAGCGGTGAGGCTGAGCTTTTGATCAAGGATATTTTAATCGGGGTGACCCGTTTCTTCCGAGACAGTGATTTCTTTGAGAAATTAAAGAGTGTAGCCCTGTCGCGTATCCTGGAGCATGGTGAGACGACAGAACCGGTACGTATCTGGTCTGCAGGATGTTCCACTGGTGAGGAAGCTTACTCACTTGCCATTTTACTCAAGGAGCTGATGGAGGAGAGTGGGGTTAAGCGCGAGGTTAAAATATTTGCCACTGATATCGATACTCAGGCCATTGAAAAGGCAAGCAAGGGGGTATTCCCTGAAAGCATTTCTGAAGACATCACGCCGGAGCGGCTTAGCAAATACTTCACTGAGAAGAATGAGCAGTACACCATTTCCAAAGATATCCGCAAGATGATTATCTTTGCGCCGCACAATATGTTTTCAGATCCTCCTTTTGGCAAGCTTGATCTGATTTGCTGCCGTAATGTGCTCATTTATTTCCAGCCGGTACTGCAAAAGGCTGTGTTTGCTATTTTTCATACTGCCTTAAAAAATGGTGGATTCCTTTTCCTCGGCAAGAGTGAGACTGCAAGCGAATATTCGACGGTATTCAAACCTATCGCTTCGCCGGAGAAAATCTATGTGCACTGTGCAGACGGCAAGGCCGATGATCTGCAGCCACCTGTTTTTAATGTGCCTAATATCCTGCCCTCGGTGCAAATCTCGGGGGTAAATAGTAATCATCCGGAGGAGCAGCAGAAATTGGAAGATCAGTACGTTCATTTCTTAGAGCGTTATTTACCGGCTGCAGTGGTCATTAATGCACAGAATGACGTCATTCACTTTTTCGGCAATAGCTCTGATTATGTAAATATCGTTCCTGGTAAGGCAACCTTCAATTTGTTTTCCCTTATCAATAAGGATTTAAATTTAATAGCTTCCACTGCCATCAACCGCAGCCGTACCGAGTTCAAGCCTGTTACCTATACCGGAATAGCTGTAGATCTACCATCTGGACGGCGGATTATCGATCTGTCTGTACAGCCTATCAATCAGCAAAGTGGGGGCAACTCGCTTATTGCAGTGATTTTTGTGGAACACAAAAGCGTGGAATTTGGCGGGGTGACAGAGAAGTACGATATAAACCATACTGCGGCACAGCGTATTTCAGATCTGGAACATGAGCTGCAGGACAGCAAGAGTGAACTGCGTTCTACCATTGGTGAACTTGAAACTGTTAATGAAGAGCTGCAGGCGGCCAATGAGGAATTACTGACTGCCAATGAGGAATTGCAATCATCTAATGAGGAGCTGCAATCGGTAAATGAGGAGCTTTATACAGTCAATTCTGAATACCAACAGAAACTTGATGAGCTCACCATGATGGATAATGATCTGTCAAACTTCCTGTCCTCAACCTTGATTGGTATTTTATTCGTAGACAGCAAGCTCAATATCCGCAAGTTTACTGAGTATGTTGGGCGTGAGTTCCAGTTGGTGCCTCAGGATGTTGGACGTTCGCTGCAGATTTTTGCACATTCCTTCCCGAAGGAAGATATTATCGCGGATGCTAAGGCGGTGCTTAAGGATTTGGCACCGATTGACCGTGAAGTGGTTGGTATCAACGAACGTTTTTATACCATGCGTATTGCACCTTACCGCACCATGGAGAATAATATCCGAGGGCTGGTCATTACCATTATCGATTCACTGCACCGTACGCAGGTGGTAGAAAGGAAAGTGCTGCCTCCGCGGGCGGATCCGGTGACTGAGACGGAAAGCTCTGCCGGATCTCAGGCAGAATAAAAGAAATGATGGCGGGCGGCAATTAAGCCGCCCGCACTATACTCAGCAAGTAAGCTGCAGTTAAGATCAATCCCAGTTTAAAACAGGGAAGTGCTGACACTCAGGCTTTTGCTGAAGTTTAGGCGATGGGGATACCATGAAGGAGTGTTGTGCAAAACACAGCATTTCAAAATCATTGATGCTGTCGCCAAAGGCATAGGAGCCTTCATTGCTGAGGGCTGCTTTATGTAACATCTCTTCAATGCGATCCACTTTCTGTTTTTGATAAGGGATCTTGCCAGCAATCCTGCCAGTGACGCGACCTTTACTGTCATATTCAAGTGGTGCTGCGGCTACATATTTAACTCCGAGCTCCCGTGCGATAGGCTCTATCAGATAGTCTACCGTTGAGCTTACTATCATCACCTCAGCTCCTTGCTCCCGTTGCTTTTTTATTTCAGCCAGTCCACCCGGACGGAGGGCTGCAAGCAAGCCGCCTTCATGCAGGCATCCTGCCATCAGGTTTTCGCGTTCGGCCTGCGGCATCCCAATAAAAGGTTTGATGACGTAGCTTACATACTCTTCAATTGAGAGTTCTCCTAAAAGATAAATGCGATGGAACTCATCCAGCGGCTTGGTAAACTCACGGTCAATAACCTTTTTTGCAATCAGATAATTCATCAGGAAATTGTTGCTGTCTCCGTTAAGCAGAGTGCCGTCCATGTCAAAATAGGCTGCATACATAATTTCATCCTTCAATATCAAAATCATGGGCGCCGTCTTCAATCACTTGCGGATTAATCGGCTGATATGCCAGTTCAGGCAGGGCACGCTGGCGCAAGATGCGCAGTACGCGCCGCATTTCTTCGTTGGGGGCGCTGAAGCGGTAACGCCAGTTCAGGGCGTCATCACTTTCGCTTTTGGTAACTTTACTGATGGTGGCAAAACCTAACTGTAACAGCAGGGCACCAAAATCCCGGCGTTCAGGTTCAAGACTGAAGCTTTCAAGGAATAAAGCATCCTGTCCGTCCTTGTCAAAAAGCCAGGTAAAGTCCGGATCGTAACGGGTCAGCATCTGTTTTAAAAAGGTATAGTCGCCTTGTGCCTGATAGGGCAATAACTTGCCTTCATTTTCAAAGGCAGCGTTGACTGATGCCGGACAAAGCAATTTTATTTGCCGATCTGAAAACACGAAGCCGCCATAACATTTTTCAAGAGCTTCCATCAGTTCAGCTGCTGTGATCCCTGAGCGCGGGGCATAGCGTTGCAGTTCACTTTGATAGGCCTGTTTGACCTCTGCAGGGGTAAAACCAAACAAAGTATCACAGCTGCTGTGCGATGATATGTCGCGTACAGCAGGCAGACCTTCGGCATAAAGCGATGACAGCTCAAATTTTATATGCCCAGTCAGCAGGCAGAACGCTGCTGCAGCTCCGGCTTGCTTAATGGCGTTTAAGGTATCGAGATATAAGGAGATGGTTTCGTCGCGTTCTTTGTCAGGCAAGCCGCAGGAGGTCAGGAAGGGCACGTCATAATTGTCGATAATTACGGCAACAGGACTGTTTCTTGATTCACTGACAGCCTTAAGCAATTCAGCAAAATAGGTCTTGGGACTGTGGTAGCTAAGCGGGCTTTTGTTGATGTGATGCTCCCATAGCTGGATTTGCATGAGCTGCAACAAATGGGATCTGAAATCAGCAGCGCTGTCAAGCGAGATCTTCTTCATGCTAAGGCGCACAACAGGCAGCGGTTTTACTGCCTGTGCCAGATGTTCTGCATTCAGATCTGAGGAAATGAGCTCATCTTCCATTAAAATAGCTTCGATTGCCTCGGCTGCCAGGGTAAGTCCAAAACCACGGGGTCTTATCACCATGAAGATATTTGGAGCATGCAGACGGGGTTCATTTATCAGAAAGTTAATGAAAGAAAGCAGCTGTGCGCTTTTATCCACGTAAAGGTGATTACTCAGCACAAACTCGTGCAGGCTTGAAGACAGCGGCAGCAGGGTCTTGTTCATGTACGGCTTTAATCGTGGTTTTTAAGTTTTGGGTGATTTCTCGTGGCTATGTATAAGCTGTCTTTGATCATAGCGCAGCGGCAGTAAAAGACAAGGGTACAGATTTAAGCCAGGGGAGGCTTGCAGCTTATTTTTACACTGCAACGGGAGTGAAAGAAATTTTGTGTAAACCTTTAACTTCCGATCATTGAGATCGGGGGGGTTGTTAAACTTTAGGTTCATTTTTAAGGAACACAAAATGCCTTCTAAAGATAACCCCGGTAAAGAAATTGCCGACCTGATTTTTAAGCACTTTAAACCTACATCAGCCCAAGAAGTTCAGGATGCCA
>CALXOT010000099.1 GCA_944390085.1 uncultured Succinivibrionaceae bacterium | reverse complement strand
TTTACACAAAATTTCTTTCACTCCCCGCTGACGCTGTGCGGCTGCTTTGCCATCTTTACCACCGAGGAATTGTTGTCAGCCTACGAGTGCCTCGACAAATACCGCTTGAAGGATAAATGTGAAAAGAACTTTGCCAGCCTAAAGAATGAACTCATCGGCGAGCGAATGCTGGTGCACAGCAGTGAGGCCTGGCATGGCAAGCTATTCATCCTATTCGTATCCCTCATCCTCAGAACCAGCCTGCACAATAAGCTCAAGCCCTGGATCAGGAAGAACCGCTCCAGCCTCCGCGCTGTCTTTGTCGAAATGTCTGAGATCAAATGCCGCAAGCAAGGCGACAGGTGGGTACTCAAGGAGGCTATCAACAGACCGCAGAAGGAGATCGCTGAGCTCCTGGAGTTGCCCCTGGACTATCTGCAGAAGACCATCCTCCTATGAGAATTCGCAAGAATTATGCCGTAAAATGGCCATAGAGCACCCCGTCCTGATACAAGTATTTACGACGGGGATTTAGGTTACTATGTTTAAATTATAATCCAACTTAATGTAAATATATTGTAAAACAGACCATTTATTGCATATAAAACAATAAGAATAATCATAAGAGAAATATCTATCATTCCAATTGGAGGAATGATCCTTTGAACAGGTGCAACTATAGGGGCTGTTATTTGATACATCAAGTAACTGATACTTCTGGTGCTAGGCAACCAGGAAGTTCGCGCTTGCACAATAAGCAGCATGAAGAGCAAATAGCCAAACACTTTGATCGGCATCAGTATTGCTACAAGTAAATAGAAACTTGCCCAAAGATTTAAATACAATCCTATAGCAATCCAAAAGGCAAAACTGATGATAAAAGCAATTGCCAATCCGCCTATATAATAATTTTTAATATGCAGGCTACGCACCACAGGAAGATTAATCAGTGGGTTGGTCAGCCTGAGCACAGCCTGTGTAAAAGGATGGTAGTAATCAGCACTTGATGATTGCAGTAAAAAACGTAACTCAAACAGCATCACAAATGCTTCGGCAATAATAATCAAAAGGTTCAAGAAAACATCTCCTCAAATTGATGGGTTCTGTCCATGGAGGCTTTAATCACATCAGCCATCATGCCTTCAAAGTTATGTGCGGTCATTTGCTTCAAGCCCTCAAAGGTGGTGCCGCCTTTCGAGGTTACTGCTTCGCGCAATGCGCTAATCGGGGAGCCCTGGTTTGCCAAGCACATGGACACGCTGCCAAAGGCTGTTTGTTCAATCAGTCTGCGGGCATCCTTCTCATTAAATCCGTAGGCGACAGCCTCACTAATTAAGGCTTCTAAAAAACGATAGATAAAGGCAGGTGCACATCCTGCAAGACAGCCAATGACATTGATGCCTTCTTCAGTATCAGTATCGATAATGGAGCCAAGGCCTTGTAGCAGCTGATGGCAGGTTGCCTTATCATCCTCGTTGACACCTTCACAGCAAAAAAGCCCAACTACACCCAGGCCAATCTTTGCCGGGGTATTTGGCATGATGCGGATAATGCGATCGCTTGCAGTGAACTTTTTGATCCCGGAGCAAGGATAGCCTGCCGCCATGGAGATCACCAGTTTGTTTATAAAATCTATACCAGCATCTTTAAGCTCTTGCAGTACAGAAGTCAGAACCTGTGGTTTAACGCCCAAGAAGATAATCTCAGCATCCTGTGCTGCCTTCACATTATCGGAAGTAATGTGTGCGCCCTGATTTGCAAAAGCGCAGAGTTTTTCAGGATGGGGGCCACTTACAGTAATTAAGGCCGGATCATGTGCTTGAGCTTTTACGATGCCATCAAAGATGCAGCCTGCCATGTTTCCGCCGCCGATAAAAGCGATTGTGCTCATATCTAAAACCTTGGGTTAAATGGTGATGTTTGATTGTTATTTGAGTTTGAATATTATCTTATATCAGTATGTTTTACTTTGTTTGTAAGACTTCTGACTAAACATTTTTGCCAATACAGATTAATAGTACCTGTTGCCAATGAATTGTTTCCCTCATGTAAGCTTGCAATATTGATGTTTTGCAGGCAGCTTTGTTCATATGGAGATAACTTTTCATTTAAACTGGCATGCACCGTCATATCTGTAAATATCATTTTTGCCAAATGTTTTTAACATCCATTCCTTGTTGGAATGTGTAGCAATGAGAAATTCTTCTCCAAAAATTAGTTAGTAGTTCAACTTTTCAACACGGAAGTCCAGTTATGCAGCATTATCTGCATAATCTGAAAGCAGCATATAGCATCAACTTTCATTTGTTTGTCTTCTATTCTCTTTTTAAATCTTCTCTCAGATGGCTTATCCGAGCGTAAATGTCAGCTGCTGAACTACAGAGTTAATTTGTTGCGCTGCTGGTATTCCCGAGCACCAAAGATCGCAGTACCGATCCTTACTTCAGTGGAACCGCATTTAATGGCACTATCCATATCATGGGTCATGCCCATGGAAAGCATATCAAAATCGGGCAGGCTTGCGTGATATTTATTAAATACCTGCTGCAGGGCAGTAAATTCTTTTTCTATTTCGGTCACATCATCAGTTTCACGGGCAATGCCCATCAGCCCGCGTAATTTAAGCCGGGGCAGTTCCTGTATGGTGCTGATCAGAGCCGGAAGATCGGTAAAGGAACAGCCAGATTTTTGATTTTCATCAGAAATATTTACCTGAATCAATACGTCAAGCGGCTTTAGTTCTGCCGGACGCTGCTCGTTCAGACGGCGGGCAATTTTTTCGCGATCAACGCTTTCAACAATATCAAAGCAGGATGCGATGATCTTAGTTTTATTGGATTGAATAGGGCCAATAAAATGCCACACAATATCATTATAGCCAAGGATTTTGATCTCATTAATTTTAGCTTCAGCTTCATGGGCATAAGATTCCCCAAAATGTCTCTCCCCGGCATTGTATGCTTCAAGGATGCTTGCTACCGGCTTGGTCTTGCTGACGCACAGCAGGGTTATATCTTCTGCATCACGCTGATAGGAGCTGGCGCTGGCCTTTAATTCTGCCCGTACATGATAGAGATTGTCAGAAACTTGTCCCATGGTGTAATTTCGCTTTAAAATTTGCCCTGTTCATTATACGGCAATCGCTTGCCGTAACTAACAGAACTTCTTATTTCAGATCTTCTTATAATTTGTATGTTATTTGCGTGGGTTAACATATGTTTGCAATTGATAAAGATGTTTGCACCGCCTGTGGGGAATGTAAGGATTGCTGCCCTTGTGATGCCATTACTGAGCATGAAGAAGGATACTGCAGTATCGATCCCGATCTCTGTGCCGATTGTGGGGCATGCCTTGATGTGTGCGAGTTCAACGCGATTTTTGAATATGATGAGAGTGCTGAGATCCCTCATATCAATCAGTAAATTTTTCAGCAGAGGTAAGCTTAGAGGTCTCAATAAGTTTATCAGTAAGTTTAAAGGTTAAGCCCTGAAAACTGAAATTCAGGCGCCTCAGGTGCTAAACAGCCGCCGCCTGAATGATCAGAAAAGTAAAAGATTCTGCCGTGGTTAAAGCAGAATCTTTTGATTTTACAGTCAATTGTCTGTTGTCTATATTCCTGCTAGCCTATCTTTAGCACCTCCCCGTTATCAAGGTTCTTGATCTTTACATCCAGCTGATTGAACGGGATTTCAATGCCGGCCTTGGCAAAACGCCTTAAGGTCTCAGTGCTTAAGTAATCAAAGGTCGGCTTGCGGTTGCCGATCTCATTGACGTAAACCTCACACATGATGGTCACAGCGCTGGCATCCAGGCTCTTGATGTAGATCTTATACGGCTTTTCTGGGGTCAGGTAACGGCAGCCGCGCACGATATCGTGCAAGATGGACTTGGCCTTGTCCGGATCTGCGTCATAGCTGATGCCGATGGCAAATTCCAGCATGGTCACGGTATTGGACAGTGACCAGTTGGTAAGGGCACTGGTGATGAACTCGCGGTTGGGGATCATCACCTCCTTATTGTCAAAGGAGATGATGGTGGTAGCACGGATCCGGATCTTATTTACGGTTCCGGACAGTCCGTTCAGGGTCACGATATCACCAACCCTAATCTGCCTTTCAAACAGAATGATGATGCCGGAGACGAAATTGGCGAAGATCTCCTGCAGGCCAAAGCCCAGGCCTACAGAGAGGGCAGCTACCAGCCACTGCAGGTTTGACCAGCTGATCCCCAGGGCACCGGCGGCAAAGATGATCCCCAG
>CALXOT010000098.1 GCA_944390085.1 uncultured Succinivibrionaceae bacterium | reverse complement strand
CGTGCCATGCCCTCTGTATACGGGGACGTCTTTGAAAAATACCGTCAGCTTTATGGCCCGCCTCCTGTCACAGACCCTGAGGACATGTTTGCTGCAGGCGAGGCTGCCGATGAAATCAGCGAGATGGATCTCGGCATTCTCCGGAGCCGCAGCATGCTTGAGAATCTCGACGGTTCGATACTGGGACTAATCCTTGAGTTTCAGAGCGAAATCAGGCAGACCCTTAAGGACTGGCGCAAACCCGACTGGGTCATCTACCCTCTGGATGTTCTGGTCATGGTCATTCTCGTGGCCCGCCTCTGCGGCAGCGTGACCCATGATGAAGTCATCAGCAGCACAGGCTCTCTCCGGTGACGGTTAAGCGGGTACTGACCATGCTCAGCGCTGACGAAGTTAATACCCTGCTGCTGAACAGGTTCGTGACGGTGCGCACCGCACTTCTTGAAATGATGACGGAGAGCGGTGAACAGAGGGAGCGCCCTGAGGAAGCCCGGCGGCACACCATCGGGTTTGACGGTCAGGAATGCACGGACTCCTTTGTGCGGGGAGAGAAATCGCGCCGCAGGAAATGCGCCTCATCCGTTACCGTGTTTGACTGCACGCTGAAAAAGGTCATTGGCAGCCGGGCGGTTAAAAAGAAGAACAACTAGTCCGGAGCCTTTATCCGCATGCTCTCCGGAATTGATGTACGCGGCATGAGCTGCATGGCCGATGCCCTCAATGCAAGGGCTGAAGTCTCTGCAGAGCTCACCGCTCACGGGGCAGACTACTGCCTTAACCTCAAAAAGAATGCCGGCAACAGGGAGCTGCTCAGTCATCTGGAAGGACTCTTCAACTTTCTGACAACAGATGGTTTCATATAAACTCCCTTTCCTTTATGTGAACCAGCTCTGATTGAGCGTTTTCTATAGGCATGTAATGCTCCTATATAGCTGGCAAAAAAATGCCGGGAACAAGGTATCATCACAAGCCACCAGAAGGCTGAAAAAGGACTAAGGAAAGGGCTGACTTTAGAGCTGACTCGGAAGGAGCCAACAGGTCAGACAGAAAGAAAATATTATGTATAGAAGATCCTCAAAATCTGCTGTATTTCAGAACATAGAGGGATCTGCTAAAAGGGCACGATCAGAGTCCAAGATCTGAGATCATATTGCGCCCTTTTTTGAGGATCTTCTTTGATAATAGTTATCATGCCCCCTTTGCTGCGCTGATTGCTGCTCCTGAGTCTTTATTTACGTATTTGAGCTGGATCAGGCAAAACAGCAGGGACAGCAGCAACACGGCGGCACTTAAACCGATAAAGCCACGGTTGCCGCCTAGGCTTAGTAGCAGGGCAACCAGCAGCGGGCCTAAGGTCTGTCCGATACGCTGTATGGCGTCAAGCAGCATTACTGAGGTGGCGGCTCCTGCCTGCTGTGGCATGGCGAAGCGGCTTAATACCGCAGGCAGGCCACTTTCATTGATGGCAGCTGATATCCCCAGGCAGATCATCGCCCCGCAGGCAGCGGCCACGAAATTTGGCAGCATGAATAAAAGCGGCACCGAGGCTGAGGCGATAAGGCTTAAGCTGAGCAGCAAAAAGCCGTAGCGGCGGGCTAAATCCAGAAGTTTGCCCAGCAGTGGGGAGGTCAGGATAATGAGAAAAGCGTAGATGAAGTTCAGCTGTCCTACGGTTGTGGCTCCCATCCCGTGATCAGCTGCAGCTACCGGCAGCAGGAAATTGAAAAAGCCGATACCAATAATGCTGTAGGGCAGGGCCTGACAGATAAGCAGGCTTACGGTCTGCGGATCGCGCAGCAGTTTTAGGATGGAGTGCAGGGTAAGGCCCTGGGACTTGTCCGCTGCAGGGGCGGTGTTTTCAGGCAGCAGCTGCTGCTTCCGGCGGGAGCACAGGTACAGGTACAGGCAGACATTAAAGGCAAATAGCAACGCAGAACTGATAAAGACTGCCCGGATCCCCAGATTGTCTGCAATGATGCCGCCGGTTGCTGCAGCACACAGAACTCCGGAATAAAGTCCTGCCGTTAAGGCAGACATGCCGGCCCCACGCTTGTCTGCAGGCACATTGGAGATCACATAGAGCTGGCAGCTGGCGAGCAAGGCGCCGTAACCTAAGCCATAGAGGGCGCGGGAGAGCAAGAACAGATAGCCGTTAGGAGCCAGAGCTGCGGTAAAGGCAGCCACGGAGAGCAGCGTCAGGCTGGTAACTCCCAGGCGCTTCCAGCGCTGTGGATAGGGACGGGTCAGCAGGATATAGAATGAACTGATGGCGATAAAGCCCATTTCACAGATCACCGCCAGGGATCGCAGCATGGTGTGATCCCAGCCCGGGAAGTCTGCCCTGAAAGTTCCCATGTATACCGGGACGATGGTGATCGGCATATACAGCGCTAGCACGAATAAAAAAGCCAGCGGGCGGATAAGTCCGGTTTCAAAGGGAGCCTTGCCCTGTGGATAATCGTTAAGCCGGCGCATTTCAAAATTGAGCAGGGAACTTAATTCATAGGCCAGTACCGTGGAAATGATAAGCAGGGTGATAAGTTTCAACCCCATGTCCAGCAGCAATGAGCTTAATACGGAGGCATAGACGGTCACCTGCAGGGTACCCAGCAGTCCGTTGGTCCCGATCAGGGGAGTTCTGCTGCCGCTGCCTTCTTCCTGCTTATCCCCGGCAATCAGCTGTCCTTGCTGATCGTACAGACTGATGCCGTCAATAGCCGGCAGATCCTGCTTGAGTCTGGCAAAATACTGTTCGTAGCCACCGACATCGGCCAGAGCAATGTGCTGGTTTTTGATCTCAGCAAAGCTGCTGGAAATAGTGGCACTGAGCGCCTGTTCCAGGTTGGCGCTGTAGGCCTCCACCAGCTGGGTCAAAGCCAGGCCTGAGGCTGCGCAGATAAAGAGCTGGCCTATGACAAAAGGCAGCATGAAGCGCAGGATCCCGTGATGACCCTGGTCGGTGGCAGTTGCCGGGGCTCTGGCTTTCAGAAAGGATGGCAGGCGCAGTTTGAAGGACAGCAGGAACAGCAGGACAGACAGGGCCGAGGCTGCAAGCAGCAGCTGGTAATCATTGCCCTGGATCAGGGAGAATTGCTGTAACTGCCGTTCACTCAAGGGGGTGGCGGCTGCGACATAACCTGCTACCTTGCCGTTTATGGAGTAATAGGGCTCAAAGATATACTCAAGTCCCCCCAGGGTGGCACTGCCACTTGCCAGTAGCTGTGGATCAAGGTGCGTTGTGGCATCCGGGGACTGTTTTAAGAGCACCTGCCCGGTGGCATCAGTAAAAAAGACATCCTGGCTTTGGCTGAGCTCACTTAATTGCTGCAAATCCTGCCTGGCGTGACGGTAGTTGTTAATGGAACGGCCTAAAGTGGCAACCACACTCAGTTTATTGGCCGTATAGGCGGTATTGACTTCAACTAAGGCTGTAAAGGTCTGTTGCCGGTAATCCTGATAGGAGGACATGATCAGCGTGATAAAGAAAAACTGCGCTATCAGAAAGATAAAAAGAGACAGCGCCAGGGAGAAAAAGTGCTGGCGTCTTTTATTTTGAGCTGGCATGGTAATTCATCAAACTTACAAAAACTATGGTGAACTGGCCTTCAGGCAGGCAGGTTCCGGTCGTTTATTATACCTGTATGGGGGGCATCTGAGTTAATCTGGCCTGAGGACAGGCTGATGACAGGATGCCGTTGATGCAGCCTAATCCCTGCGGACACACAGTAAGGTCAGATCATCGCTTTGCGCAGCTTCCTTGCGGAAGTCTGCGATGGACTGCAATATCCCGCTGATCACGTCCGCAGGCTTTTGCCGGTAAAAATGCTGACTTGCTGCCAGATCTTGCAGGCGCTCACTGCCGAATAATTTCAGATCCTGATCTTGCGCTTCAGTCACCCCGTCCGTGTACAGCAGCAGGCAGGATCCTGCAGGCAGTTCACCCTGATAGGTGCTATACCTGATATCCTCAAACGGGCCTACGGCAGGCCCTGAGATTTCGGTTAAGGCATGAACCCCGCCTGCAGTACAGACAAGCGGCTGGCAGTGCCCGGCATTTACAGCCTCGAATTTGCCGCTTTTAAGATCAAAAACCGCACAGTACAAGGTCACAAACATCAGATTGGGATTGCGTGAGGCAAGCTGCTGATTGACCTCATTCAGGCAATGTGCCGGTGAAAAACCAAGGGCCAGAGCGGATTTCACCAGGCTTAGGGTCATGGACATAAAGAGTGCAGCGGGCACCCCCTTGTCTGAGACGTCGCCGATGATGACGGCAGCCTTGCAGTGATCTTCATTCAGATAAAAGGCATCGTAAAAATCACCGCCTACCTCTTTGGCAGGCTCTAAAAAGCCGGCACAGTCAAAACAGGGCTCAGCGGGCAGGCTACCTGGCGGCGGCAGCATGCCTTCCTGAATCTGCCTGGCTGCATTAAGCTCACCTTGCAGCCTTTCACTTTGCTGGGTGGCCTGCATCAGCTGGGCTAAATTCTGGCTTAGGGCTCCACCGATGCGGGCAATGGTCTTACCAAGATCTGTCACTTCATCCTGTCCCTGCAGCTGTAGACTAGCTGTCAAAGCGCTTAGCTGGGCCGGATCCTGCAAGGCCTGCAGGTTAAGCTGGTTTGCCTGAGCTGCAATCTGGCTTAAGCGTTTGGTCAGGTGCCTTGCGGTAAACAGGGCACAGATTACACTTACAAGGAGGATAGCAAGCCCGATACAGACACTGCCCGCTGCCATCCTGGCAGCGGGCTTTAACACAGCCGCTTTATCCTGTAGGGTCAGGATGTACCAGTTAAGCGGGCGGTAATAGTCTGCACAAATATAATAGTTTTCAAACTCAAACTCAAACTGTTCTATGTCCCGATGCGGGGACAGCAGGGGGGTGAGCCTGCTACTTAAGGCTTGAGGAATACTGTCAAACTGCGGTTTTTGATTGGTGGTAAGCCGGATCTGCCCGGAGGTGGCATCTGCAGTCAGAGCAATGCCTTGTCCTTGATTGAACAGGCTTAAATCATTAAAGCTGCTTTTTAGCAGATCAAGCATCACGCCGTCGTCCTGAGAGTAGGCATGCATCAGATCGTCGATATTCTGCAGCAGGGCAAACACATACTGCGGATAGGTGGGCATCAGAAAGATATAGGAGATGAAATTGCCGCCAGTCAGGATGTTACCGGGACTGTTATCCTGATAAAGACTTAAGTAATAGCTATTGCGCCGGTTGTGGAAACTTGCACGCATGGAATTTAGCAAGTTGTCGCCGCCGATGGAACGGGCGCTGAGGGCTGCAGGCTGCAGGGGAGGGAGAGCCAGTTCATCTGCCTTCATGATCACCAAATCATTGTTCAGCTCCTGCAGGCTGCGTTGCTGTCTTCTAAAAAAGTCCATCAGGTTAGCTTCAGTCAGGAGCAGGTCTGAGGCGGAATTGGTGAGCAGTCTGGCCTTGTAAGTAAGTTCAGTGCGGGTGGACGTGGCCGCGAGGATTTGCTGGTTTAAATAATTATAGTAGACCCCGGAAATATTGTTTAGCAGCAGGCTTTGTACCTGCCTTTGCTTGGCCAGTTCACTTTGCACATAGTGTAAGCTCAGTTGCTTTGTGGCATACAGGGTCAGCACGCTGGTGGAGAGCAGTGACAGCAGGGCAAAGCCTAAGGTGAGCTTGGTGCTTAATTTCATCAATTTACGGCAAGAAGCCCCTCGCTTCTCATGCGGGGGAGGAATTGCCGTCCTCCGTTTCTTTCTGTGTTAAATCCCCACCCCGAGGCTTTGGCTGTGAGCCCTGAGCCTTGAGAAGGGATAGCTGTATTTTATGCTGCGCTGGTAGTACAGCGGCGACTTATTTTTTATATTGGCGGTAAAACTGCAATACCTTACTGACAAAGTCCTGGGTTTCGGCATATGGCGGAAGGCCGCGGTATTTCTTGACCGCTCCCGGGCCTGCATTATAGGCTGCCAGCGCCAGGACGGTATTGTGCCCGAAAGCATCGAGCTGGCGTTTTAAATAGGCACTGCCGGCACTGATGTTCTGCTTGGGATCATGCGGATCCTTTACTCCCAGATCAAGCCAGGTGTCAGGCATCAGCTGCATCATGCCGCGCGCCCCCTTAGGCGAGATCGCCTGTGGGTTGAAGCCGGATTCTGCCATGATCACTGCCGCTATCAGCTCCCATTCAAGGCCGCAAGCTGCCGCGGCCTCCTTGAGTTCTTTTTCGTAGCCGCGGATGGAACCTGCCTTCTGCACTTTACGGTACAGGGGCAGGGACAACATATGTCCGGATCGCAGCAAATAGGCGCTTTTGGCCAGGGCATAGACATTCAGGCCCTCAAGGCGGTTTTCCTTGGCCTTAGGCTGGGTCGCGTATTGCAGCAACGGCATGGAGCTGCGCTCTACCGTAAGCTGTGGAGCTTGCCCCGGCTGCGGGGCAGCTGACGCTAGTTCCTGGGCCTGCGTCTTTATAGGTCCGAGAGCACACAGTACAAGCAGCATCCAGTATGGAAAGGGGGCGCTGCTGCAGCGCTGTGTCCCCTTTTTATCAGTCCTGTCCGTCAATTGTCAGAATAATCTGGGTCTGATTGCAGTCGTCAATGCGGATATAGGCGTAGTGGCTGGCTATTTCGCGCACCAGATGCAGGCCCAGGCCGCCAATGGGACGATCTTCAAGCGCCAGGTTTAAATCCGGATCCCGGGCATTGGCAAAAGGATCA
The DNA here is from genome assembly GCA_944390085.1 of uncultured Succinivibrionaceae bacterium. Lineage (GTDB taxonomy): Bacteria > Pseudomonadota > Gammaproteobacteria > Enterobacterales > Succinivibrionaceae > Avisuccinivibrio. The sequence continues at coordinate 31,094 of CALXOT010000098.1, read as the reverse complement.
AAGGCATGGCCGTGATCGCTTAACTGGATCAAGATGGCGCGCTTGCCATCAAAGTTCACCACACCGCAGGCAAAGTAAGCCTGTCCGGACTTGCCGCCGTAGGCATAAGAGCAGATGTTGGCCAGCAGTTCTTCCACGATAAGCTCGGTTTTAAGCAGCAGGGGCTGCATGTCCCCGGTCAGCAGCTGTTCCAGGCGCTGGTTTATCTGTTCGAGCTCAGACAGATCAGCTGGCAGGGAGACGGTGGTGATCGGGGTGACAAAATCCCCGTTATTTGACGGCTTCACAGGCTTGCTCCTTGCTTTGGGCGATTTTGATGATGGAGGTAAAACCCGAGAGCCTGAAGATCTCAAAGACAGCAGGCTGCATGGCAAAGCAGGCCAGTTTTTTATGCTGGCTTTGGGCTCCCTTGGCCAGTTTCAGCACAGAGCGCAATCCGGCAGATGAGATATAGGGCACTGCCTCAAAGTTGAGCAGCAGCACCGGGGCGGGCGCCTCAAGTGCCGGGGTTGCCTCGCTGTCAAACTGCGGGGCGCTGGTGGCATCAATGCGTCCTTCCAGGATGATTTCGCTGTAGTCTGCCTGGGTTTCGATTGTAAGCTGCATGTATTCTCATCCTCTTTTAGCTCAGGCCGCCTGCCGCAGTGCAGGCGGACAGATATGTTTTAAGGCAAGTAGGGCTGCGCTGCCGTTTTGAGCAGAGCCCGGATCAGGCAAGGCCCGGGTGCTAGACATAGGTATAGCTGTACAGCAGGCCTTGGCACAGTTTCAGCCAGCCCTCCAGGGTGACGAACAGCATCAGCTTGAAGGGCAGCGAAATGGTCATCGGCGATACCATCATCATGCCCATGGCCAGCAAAATATTGGAAATAATCAGATCGATGGCAATAAAGGGCAGATAGAGCAAAAAGCCTATCTGAAAAGCCTTGGTGAGCTCTGAGATCACAAAAGCAGGCACCACATATACAAAACTGTGGGCATCAATCTGACTGTAGATTTCAGCAGGCCAAATCCGGCGGGCGGTATTGGTCAGGCCGTTTAAAATATCATCATCAGTGTTGCTGATAAGAAAATTCTTAAGCGGATCTGAGGCTTTGACAGCGGTGTCGATTATTTGAGCCGGAGCCATGTCCAGACTGAGCTGCGCCTGCTGCTCCTGCAACAGATCATAAGTTTTTACTCCTACCGGAGCCATGACATAAACCGATAAAATTAAGGCCAGTCCAGTCAGTACCATGGTTGGTGGTATTTGCTGTACGCCCAGGGCATTGCGGATGAGAAAAGTCACCACGATGATTTTGATATAGGCGGTTACCAGGGTCACGCAGAAGGGCAACAGTCCCATCAGTGCACCCAACAGGATGATATTGACCGGGTTAAAACTTGAAGCTGCTTCCATGCTAAAACCTTCCTAGCTGCCACAGGACAGATGGCAGGATCTTGCTATTCAGGCAGCCTGGTGATTTCAAAGGCATAGCGGTCTCCGGCTTCAATCAGGCGCCCGTAGGCAGCACACTGCCCGTTGATCATGAGCTTCAGCCCGGTTAAATCATGCTGGTGCAAGTTCAGCACAGAGCCTTGCTGCAGTTTCTTTAACTGCGAGACACTAAAGGTCTGGCGCTCAATTTCAAATACGGCAGTAAGTTTCAGCTCATCTATGGCAGTAAGTTCAGCTGCAGCAGGCTCTGTAGTTGATCCACCGCTGTTTGTCTGCTGATTTATGTCCATCTCTGTTCCTTCTTTGTAAAAGCAGCCGTTAAGTTTCAGGCTGCCGTCCTCCTCAAGATGTGCGCTGCAGCGCAGATCCTGTGCCAATAATAAGATATCTCCGGCCGCAAGCGAGCACTCATCCAGAATTAAAGCGTCACCGCACTGCAGTCCTTTAAGTTCGCTTAAGGTAAGCTGCATGATTCCTGCAGCAAAGCTGATGCTAAGTTGCGGATCCAGGCTGGCCGCTGGGGCAGCCGCTACTGTGGCGGTAAGCCTGCCAAGATACTGTTGCAGTAAGTTCAGATCTTCATGAGAGCGCAGGTGCAGACGGCACGGTAATTGCCCGGAGCTCAGGCACAGGGTACAACTGAGGCTGGCAGCCACTTTGCTCCAGCTGCCCGGGGCAATATATCCGCTTACTGTAATATTGCTTTCCAGCAGGCGGCCTAAAGCCTGCAGGGCTGGGGTCAGCAACAGTTCTATCCCGGCGGCCTTAAGTTCAGGGGATAATACGGATAAAGGATCTGTCAGGGTGTCAAAGGGCGGACAGCTGGCAAGCAGGGAGTAATCTGCAGGTTCAAGCAGGATCTGCAGATCAGCTGTACTAAGTTCCAGCGAATATTCCGGAGATGGCACCTTAATGAAGTTACAGCTGCCAGGCTTTAAGTAGCCGCCTGGCAGGGTGTTCAAGGCGTTTAAGATTTGGATTTCGGTAAGCGATTTATAGTGCATGCTCAGTTCTCATCATCCTGCTTTGCGGCAGTGAACTGCTCCCCGTCAGGATCCTGCGGATCATTTAATAAAAAGTTGACGGAGGACTGCTCATGGCGCTCCAGACTTTCGGTCAGTAAAGGACGCAGCTGTACGAATTTTTTAAATTGTTCCTGATTGCGGCAGTTGATCTCAATGGCCAACATGCCCAGCAGATCACGGCGCAACACAATTTCACTGCCCTGCAGTAGGCCGCTGCCGGCACTTAAGGTCAGCCGAAGCTCAGAGCCCTGCCCCTGCCGGGGATCAGAGGCTAAAATCTGGCTTACCAGTTTGTCCGACAGGCTTTGCAGCTCGTCTTTAAGGGCTGGGGGCGTTACGCTTTCTGGGCCGGTGCCAGCAGCAGCCTTAGGATCAGACATCAGACCTGCAAACATCTGGTTTAAGGCTGCGGCAGAACTGTCGGGGCTGTCAGCAGAGCCTGCGCCCTTGCCAGAGCGGTTCATGCTTGACATCAGTTCTGAAAAAATATCATTGAGCTGTGATTTGTCCCGGCTAGCGTTTTGCTCCCTGCGCTGCTCGGAACGCTGTTGTAATGCCTGTTCAAAGCGCTCGACCTCAGCGGCATCTGCCTGCTGGGATTGTTCCCTTTCTTTTTCGCGTTTGTTTGCTGACTGCGCCGCCCCGCTGTAGCGGCTGCGGAAAATATCATCTATCGCCAATCTGCTGCTCCTTACGCTTTGCCAGATAAAGTTCAATGCCAGCGCCCGGCTATGGATCACGGACTTTTTTAACTAAAGTCCAGAGGTTGGGGAGCTTATCATCCGGAGCTCTGATATTTGTAATGTAACTCAGCGGGATCCGTTATCTCTACTATAATATTCTACAAATGTGAAGAACAGAGGTATTTTATGACCCCGCAAGCACTGGAGCTGATGTATCAGGCCTTCTACCTGATTTTAATGCTGTCCATGCCGCCAATACTGGTGGCTTCAGCTGTAGGTATCCTGCTGTCCCTGGTACAGGCGATTACCCAGCTGCAGGAGCAGACCCTTTCTTTTGGAATTAAGCTGATTGCAGTCTGTGTCACCATGTTCCTGACAGCTGGCTGGTTTTCTCAGGAAATCCTGCGTTTTGCCCAGAATATTTTTGAGCACTTCCATCAGGTGTTTTAGGCGGTAGTGCGGATGGATGCACTGTTTTCCTTTTTAGGTTCAGACAGCGTGCAGCTGCAGTTCATGGCCTTTGTGTTCGGCTCGGTCCGCATCATTGTCTTTGCCTCCTTTGCCCCTTTTTTAGGCCCGCAGCTTACCGCTCCGGTACTGTTTCCGTTAATTTGTGCCCTTTATATCCCGGTGCATCCGCTGATGCTGCAGCAATGCCAGGATATGGAGCTGCAGTTTGCAACCATAGGCGATTTGCTGCAGGCAGGGCTGATTCTGTGTAAGGAGGCGCTGCTGGGCTATCTTTTGGCCTATATCTGTGCCTGCATTTTTTATGCAGTGATGTCAGCCGGAGTCATTATTGACAATCAGCGTGGTGCCTCGCAGGCGATGGAAAATGATCCGTTGGCAGGCGGTGAAAGCACACCGCTGGGTACGGTGTTGCTGCTGGCCATGGTCACGCTGTTTTTCAGTTCCGGCGCGTTCATGAATTTTCTGACTGTTTTCTACAGTACTTATGCGCTGTGGTCTCCCTTTGCGCTGCTGCCGGGCCTGCTCTATCCTAATGTTTCATTGTTTGCTGTCGAAAATCTGGATTATCTGCTGTTAAATGCGCTGCTTATCTGTGCCCCCTTCATCCTGGTGGCCTTAATGTGCGATCTGGCCTTAGGCCTGATTAACCGTTTTGCCCCGCAGCTTAATGTCTTTATTCTTTCCATGCCGATTAAAAGCGCAGTCTGTGCGCTTTTAATCATCTTTTATTTAGGTCCATTCTTAAACCACGCACAGGATCTGTTCGTGCAGCTGCAGGAGCAGTTTGGCTTTTTAGGGCAGATCCTGGGAGGCAGCTGAGGGCCGGGACTTCTGGCGCAGATAAACGTAAAGGGCAGCTGACAGCAGGCTCTGGGCGATACACAGGTATTGTCCCAAAGACAGGGACAGGGGCGGCAGCAGCCCCAGCTGCACATCAGGTTCACGCCAGAACTCGGTGATAAAGCGCACTATCCCGTACAGGGTGGAAAAAGCAGCGGCGCACAGTCCGGGAGCTTTCAGGCCTCCGCTTTTGTAGATAAGCCACAGCAACAGGGCAAGCAGTGGACCTTCAGCTGTGGCCTCAAAGAGCTGTGAGGGCCAGCGGGGCTGCAGCCCCCCGCTTAAAAATACTACCCCCAGGAAATTGTCGGTTACCCGTCCGTACAGTTCCCCGTTCAAAAAGTTGCAGATACGGCCTGCAGGCAGGGCGATTAAAGCGCTTAAGGCGGCTGCATCACAGGCCAGCCAGAAATTTTTATCCAGGCGCATGCCCCGCAGGAGCCACAGGGCGGTAAGCAGACCGAGCACTGCTCCATGAAAGGACATCCCTCCCTGATAGAGCTTTAATATATCCAGCGGGTGGGCAGCGTAATAGTGGGGAGCGTAGGCACAGACGTAAACTAGCCTAGCTCCCACAATGGCACCAATGGCGCCGTACACCGCATGGCACAGTGACCACAGCAGTCCTTGGTAAAGCAGATGCCTTAAGATAATGCAGTAGAGTACAAATCCTGCGGCATAAACGAGCCCATACAGGGAAAAAGCATTGAAGATCAGCATGGTATTCCTGCGCTTGGGGTGCTTGACAGCTACCTGTACTGCTGCGATGATTAGGGAAAACATCAGGAATTTTAGCAGATCCGTGTCAGTTAAGGCTGCTTGCAACCAAGAGCCGGGGGTCAGATGAGCGGGGAGAAAACTGAACAGCCTTCCGATAAACGCCTGCGCGAGGCCCGCGAAAAGGGAGATATCGCCAAAAGCACTGAAATAGCTTCAGCGGCGGTGGTGTTGGCGGTAACTGCTTATTTTATTGCCTTTGCTGATGATATTTTTGCAAGGCTCTCTGCAGTAACTGATTATGTGCTGACTAAGGGGCCCAGGTTGCCTTTTGATGAGGCTTTGCGCCTGCTGTCAGCTGCGGTGCTAGATGTCTCTGTTTCCATTGTGCTGCCGGTGGTGGCGGTGGCCGTAATTGCGGCCTTTGTGGCCCTGATCTGGCAGACCGGCTTTTTAATTGCGCCGCAAAGCGCTATACCTAAACTTGAAAACCTAAGTCCGGCCAGATGGTTCAAGCAGGTTTTTTCCAAAAAGAATTTGTTTGAATTTATTAAGAATATTATCAAGGTTACGGTACTGTCAGCGGCGGTCTACTCTGCCTGTAGCGGGCATCTGCGGGAAATTTTTAAAATTCCGGAAGGGGATATGCCAGCACTGTGGGCGGTGTGCGGCTCGCTGTTCTTTGATCTGATGGTTTATGTGGTAGGGGCTTTCTGTATTCTGGCGGCCCTTGATTATGTGTATGTGAAATTCAAGTACACCAAGGATCACATGATGACTAAGGAAGAAGTCAAGGAAGAGTTCAAGCAAAGTGAGGGTGATCCGCATATTAAGCAAAAACGCAAGCAGCTGCATCAGGAAATGATTAATCAAAATACCCTGGCCAAAACCCGCAAGGCCAAGGTGCTGATTGTAAATCCCACCCATTATGCGGTGGCCATTGATTATGAGAGCGGGCGCACCAAGTTGCCGGTGGTAGTGGCCAAAGGCCAGGGCGAAATGGCGCGGCGCATGATTGAGGTGGCCAGGCAGGAACATATTCCGATCCTGCGCCAGCCGCCACTGGCCCGCAAACTCTTTGCTGAAAGCTATGAAGATGAGTTTGTGCCCCCGGATCTTTTGATGCAGGTAGCAGAGGTGCTGCGCATCATTGCAGCTGCGTCCCGGGAGCGCTGATGGCAGATAAATATCCCCTGGCCGCCCTTTTGCAGTTAAGGGAGCGTCGTTATGATGATGCGGTCAATGTCAGGCAGTTAAAACAGCAGGCGGTAACTGCTGCGGTACAGACAGTGCAGCTAAAAGAACAGGAGCTTGCAGCCTACCGGCAGTGGAAACGCGAGGAAATAGACCGCCGCTATGTGGAGCTGATGGGGAAGGTGTTAAGCCAGAAGGCTTTAGCGGAGTTCAATCAGGGGATCAGTGCGCTTGATGCCAAGGAAGCTTCCCTGGAAACTGAAAGCCTGCAGGCACAGCAGTCCCTGCAGCAGGCGCAACTGGCATTGCAGCAGGCTCAGGCTGAGGTTTTGCAAAAGCGCAAGGCAGCTGCCAAACTGCAGCGGCATCGTGAGATTTTCCTGTCCCGCCTGCAGGCTGAGCAGGAGCAGCGCGCGGAATGTGAGCTTGAGGATTTTATGCCGCAAAAACCGCAGTTCTGAGAATGTGCTTTTTGGTGCATTTTTTAGGCAGTCGCTGCTGGATCCCGGTTTGGTATATATTACATTACAGGATAGACAGGGCGCAGGCTAATATAGCAAGCTGCAAGCCTGGATTAATGCCGCAGCCTCTGGTGTTGCAGTTTTGTTTTGAGTTTGATCCCAAAAACTTGGGATCGAGCTGTGCCGGGGGGCTGGTAACATTATAATGACTATACGACCAGAACTGACGGCAAGGTCAGCACATACAGTGCCTGATGGTGGGACAAGCACGCGGACAAATTCGGGGACGGCAATAAGAAATATAAGAGGAGTATTTTTCAATGAGTAATACCATTAATCCTAATCTTAATACTGGCGCGGTGGGGGCAATCTCTGGCAATGTGTCCTTTGACGGTAATGTGCAGATGGAATTTGCCAAACTGCAGATTGAACTTGCCGGCAGTAAAAAGGAAAGTGCCCTGGACCGGATTGAGGGTATCCGGGAAAACCAAGCAGAATCTGCCAGACTTACGGAGGCCATTAATGCGCTGCGTAATCTGAAAACCCTGATGGATGATCAGGATCTTGATGATCTGGACATCAGTATCGGCGGGACCATACCTGCTGATATTAGTGATGAGGACCGGCAGAATCAGATTACTAAAATGAAGTCCTATCTTACAGAAGCCAATAGTCAGATGGCGCTGGCGGAAAAAGGTAAAACTGACACTGCCCAGGGTAATGCCAATAAGGCCGCAGTGCACGCCGCCTATCCGCAGCATGCAGGCTGGGTGGATCACACCCTGATGCCTGAGGACATGGAAACTGATCTCAAGGCCTGGGGAGTGAAGCTGGACAATACCGGTAACGACCGCATCCACAGTGACGGGCAATGGAGAACCTGTATTAATTCCATGGAAGTGCGCTATGCCTATCTGCAGGCCGGGGATTTGTGCTCCAAGTACGGGATCGATCTGCCGACTACCGGTAAGCTGACCCCTGAGCGCATTGATACTGTCATTGCCTCGCTGCAGTCCGTGCAGGAACAGGTGGGCTCGGATATTCAGCAGGTAATGGTCTTTGCCCAGGATGACATGGGGCAGTACAACGCCTATACCACCGGTGCCAACAGCGCAGTCAGCAGTTACAGTGATCTGTTAAAGGAACTTGCCCGCGGCTAATGGTAATTAAAGCAGGGGGAGGAGCGCAGCTTGGGACCAAGCCAGCCTTTCCCCGGTATGACAGATGGAGTGGCTGCAGCTTGCGGCAGCGCCAGGCAGAAGGATGAAGAAGATGCTGGACAATGAAAAAATTAACCGTTTTATTGAAGATGCCTTAAATGAGATCCGGGAAATAGATGAGCGCTATGAGCAGTGTAAGGCTCTGTGCGACAAATTGCCGCAGACAGCATTAAGCCCGGAAGTTGAAGCGAAGGTGCAGCAGCTCCTTGATAAGGCCAGGGCCGAGGCTGAAGCTGCCGGGCAAAGACGCCGGCAGACTGTAGACTTAACCGCTCCCGCTGCTCCGAAAAGAAGTGGCAGCAGAAGGCGTACTTTGATTTAGGCAGATAGCTTGCATGGGTATACAGGCAGTAAGTCAGGGGCTGGATCTGCAGCAATTGCAGCAGCATGCTGCAACAGCACAAACCGCACAGAGCGGAAATGTGGCCGGCATGCGGGTGGAAACTGCAGAAGATCCGGTGTCAGCACTACAGAACAGTGCTGAGGAACTGACCTTTTCCCGGGATAATAGCAGGCAAACCAAACTTGCAGACCGGAAGCAAAAATCGGCCCGGACGGCACAGGAGGAACTGCTCAAGCGGATTCAGCAGCTGCAGCAGACTGTGGAGCATGCTGACAATGATGCTAAAAAGCAGGCTTTGCGCCGTTTCAGGGAAAGTGGCAGTAAAGATCCTAAGCAACTGCTCTCAGGCTTGAATAGCTTAGGGGGACACGCCTCCGCGGATTATGCTTTCTTGCTCAATGAAGCTGAAGCGACGGTAGATGAGCAGGAAAAACAGCTGCTGCAACAGGCTGCAGCTGACTTGTTTGCCGCAAACAGTGCCGATATTCAGGCTGTGCTCAATACCTTGCCGGAGCTTGCACATGAAGATTTTGCCCCCGGGCTGCTTATCAGCCAGACTTACAGTGAACTGGCGGCAAAACCGCATGAACCTGCTGAACTATTGCGTTTTATCGGTGAAAAATTTGGCAAGGAGCATCTAAGTGCTGGCATTGAAGCCATGTTCAGGGCTTTGGCCAGCGATTTGCACAGTGCCGCCCCCTCCCGCCAGACTGAGCTGCTCAATGATATAGCTTCGGCTTTAGGCCAGACTAAAACTCTGAACGCCAGTTTAGGGCTGGCAGGAGAGTTTACCTCCCGGGTAACCGGGGTGCTGGGGCTTAAGACTGAGGGGCTGTCTCCTGATAAGTTGCTGGGATCCTTATTAAATCTGGCCCAAAACCGTTTTATTGCCCCCCTGCATGTGCATAATTTGTATAAAAATGAGGTGGCAGCGCAGGATCCGGAGCAGGAGGTTTTAGTGGGACAGGAGTTTTTAAAAATGCTGCGTAAACTGCCCATTGAGCTGTTTGACAGTCTGGAACAACGCAGCAAGTTAGTCGATGCCACGCAGAAACTGGTGGATGAGCTGATAGATAAAGAGGATGCCTGGCTGGAGGAGGGAAGCTGATGAATGAGCTGGAGCTACAGGATTTTGCAGCCAGGCTGCATCTTAAGGAGATCTCCTTAAGTGAACGTCAGCCCTTTGCCTTCACGCTGGATCAGAAGCTGTACTGTACTTTGGAGTATCAGGCCGCAGGTGCTCTGCTGCTGACTTTATCCTTTGCCGTCCCGGAATATGATCATGAAACCCTGCCGCGGGCTTTTGAGCTGGCATCCTATACTGGGGCAGCGCAGCCTCTGCATTTTGCCGTGGCGGTGCATCAGGGGCAGCTATGCCTGCTGACAGAACTGCCTCAGCAGGTGAGCGGGGCAGAAGCGGTTAACAGGCTGCTGCAGCTGGTGGAAGTTTACCAGCAGATTGCGGAGCACTGAGCATGGCGATAGATATTTTAAATTCCAGCATTGGGATTGGGCAGGTGCTGCCGCAGGCGGGTTCTGAACATCTGCCTGACATCGAACGTTTTTCCAGCGTCGGCAGTGCCGCTGATCTGAGTGCGGTGGCAGCTTATAAGGCGGCTATGGGCAAAAATGGTTTTGCCAGAACCGCTTTATCCGCTTTTATCCCGCAGGTCAGCTCTGATGAATTGCTTAAGCCTGCAGTATTTAACCGGCATTTGCAAAGTGCTGAAGAAAAACTGGCAGCTTTCAGCCAGGATCGCTCGGTACGTGCCTTTGTGCATAAGGATCTGCAGCCCCTGCGGGAAAACAGGGAGCTGTTGCAGGCCTTTTTAGGCATGATGGTGGAGGGATGATGGCACAGAAGTTAAGCGCAGAAGAAACCTCTGTACTGCAGGTGCTGGCCTTTTTCTTTCTGACAACTGGGCAGGCGGACAGTGCTGAACGGGCAGTGAAAGCCCTGCTGGCTGTAGAGCCGAATAATGAGTGGGCACGGCAGTTTTTAATTGTTTGCGCTGATGCCAGGGGTGATTATCAGAAAAGTGAGCAGCTGACAGCCGGACTTACTTTAAAGACTGCTGACAGCAAGGATCAGAGGCTGCAGTCCCTGCTGTTGCTCAGGGCGCGGGCGCTGCAGAAACTGGGCCGCAGTGAAGAGGCTCAGGCCTTGTGCCGGCAGCTGCTTGACAGCACCGGTAAGACAGGAGATCTGGCATGAGCTTGCTCGAAAGCGCCCGCGTGAGCGCCGGCATGGTGACAAGACATGCTGATTTCCTTTTGATCGGCCTGGTGGTGGCGGTGCTGGGACTGATGGTGATCCCGCTGCCTACCTTCATGATCGATCTGCTGATCTCCGCTAATCTGGCTGTATCTTTCGTGATTTTAATGATGACGATGTATGCCCCGAATGTGCTGGCCTTCTCGTCATTCCCGTCGCTGCTTTTGTTTACCACACTTTTCCGGGTCGGGCTTAACATTGCCACTACCCGCCTGATTTTGCTGCATGCCGATGCCGGTGAAATTATTTATACCTTCGGTGCCTTTGCGGTGGGCGGTAATTTCGTGGTCGGCGCGGTGGTGTTCATTATCATCGCCATTGTGCAGTTTTTAGTGATTGCCAAGGGCGCTGAGCGTGTCTCTGAGGTGGGAGCACGTTTTTCCCTGGATGCCATGCCCGGCAAGCAGATGTCCATTGACGCGGATCTGCGTGCCGGTTCCATTGATTCGGAGGAAGCACAGCGTAGGCGTAATAATGTATCGCTTGAAAGTCAGATGTACGGCGCCATGGACGGCGCGATGAAATTCGTTAAAGGCGATGCGATTGCCGCCCTGTTAATCGCGGCGGTCAATATTGTCGCCGGTACCATTATTGGCGCCACACAGCGGGGCATGTCCGCCGGGGAGTCGCTGCAGCTGTACGGCGTGCTGACTATCGGTGATGGTCTGGTCTCACAGATCCCCTCCTTGCTGATTGCCATTTCTGCGGGTGTGCTGGTAACCCGTTCCGGTGGAGATGTGGATAATGTGGGCGAGCAGATTGGCTCACAGATTTTCTCGCAGCCGCGCGCGCTGTTAATCGGTGGGGTGCTGGTTTTTTTGTTCGGCCTTATCCCCGGATTTCCTAAGATTCAGCTCTTTGCCCTGGCTGCGGTGCTCTTTGGAATTGGTTATGCGCTTAAATATATTGCCACTGCAAGAGCAGCGCCGCCCGATCCGAAAACTGAAATTAAAAAGAATTTGAAAGCTACGGCCTCGCCTAAAAAAACACAGAGTGCGGCGGCAGATGGCGAAGAGTTTTCCCCGGTGGTGCCGCTGATCCTGGATTTGGCCCCCAATCTTTCTGACAAACTGGACTACGGGGCGCTCAATGATGAGCTGGTATCACTGCGCCGGACGCTGTATTTTGATCTGGGGGTGCCTTTTCCTGGTATCAATCTGCGTGAAAACCCCAATCTGCAGCCTTTTGAGTATGCGCTGAATTTAGATGAAGTGCCGGTGGGCTTTGGCCGCTTGCTGGAAAACTGTGTGCTGGTACGCGATGATCCGGACAATATCCGCATGCTCGGGCTTAAGGTGCAGGAGGGCATGCCCTTCCTACCCTCAGAAAAATCGTGGTGGGTAAGTGAAAAAGATAGTGTCAGGTTGCATGATCTGGGCATGCAGACCTTAAGTCATGAGCGGGTGATTGCGCTGCATCTGTCATTGATCTTAGTCCGGCATGCCGGGGATTTTATTGGCCTGCAGGAGACCAAATATCTGCTTGACCGTATGGAGGAGCGGGCCCCGGATCTGGTACATGAGGCCAGCCGGCTGCTGCCGTTGCAGAAAATTGGCGATCTGTTCAAACGGTTGGTGCAGGAGCAGATTTCAATCCGTGATCTGCGCAGTATTTTGGAAGCAATTGTGGTGTGGGCGCCTAAAGAAAAAGATATTGTAATGTTAGGCGAGTATATCCGTACAGCTTTGAAACGGCAGATCTCGTATAAGTACTGTGCCGGGCAAAACCTGCTGCCGGCGGTATTGCTGGAACCTGCCTGCGAGGAGATCATCCGTAAATCTATCCGCCAGACTTCTGCAGGAGCTTTCCTGGCCCTGGATCCACAAAGTTCGCGTGCCTTGCTCGATGAAGTGCGCCGCGTGGCCGGCAAACAGGGGCAGCGGCGGGTGGTGATCATCTGTTCCATCGACATCAGGCGTTATGTGCGCCGCCTGATTGAAGGCGAATTTTATGAAATTCCGGTATTGGATTATCAGGAATTAACTCCGGACATATCAGTGCAGCCGGTAGACCGGCTTAGAATTTAGGAGAACAAAATGACAGAGAAAGTTGAAATTTCCATGCTTGAATGCCTGGCCATGCTGAATAACGGCTATTCCTTTGCCGATATGCAAGGGATCACCCCGGAGCAGATGGAGACAGTCTATGCTCTGGCCTATCAGTATTACAACGCCCAGAATTATGAGCAGGCGGTAAAGCTGTTCAATGGCCTGTGTCTGTTTGACCCCTCAGAACAAAAATATTTTACCGGTCTTGCCGCCTGTGAGCAGGCTTTAAAGAATTATGAGCATGCTGCCAACCTTTATTCAGTAAGCGCAGTGCTGTCTGGCTTGAAGGATCCCGAGCCGATGTACTATGCAGCCGTGTGCCTGCTCAAGGCCGGTAGACGCGATGATGCCATCACCACGCTCAAAAGCCTGTCTGAGATGGGACGTGAGGGGAAGGACAAGGAGCACGATCAGAGCTTTATGCAAAAGGGGCAGGAGCTTTTGAAAGTGCTGCAGCAAACTGCCGAATAACGGAGGATGACAGGATGACGGTTAAAGTTTCCGATTTTGGCGGTACAACTACTTATGGGGTTGGAGAGATAGGGCAGACCCAGAACAGCGGCCGGACCTCCGGAGTGCCTGGCAGCAGCCTGCCTGATGCCCAGACCTTGTTAAAGCTCATGGACGGGCTGCCCGCTCTTGCCCAGCCTGACGGCAAATTTGCCAATATGCAGTTTGCAGAGTTAAGTGCCTTAGGCTCTGAGGCCATTATGTCGATGCTGGGCTTTGAAGAGCGCAAATCGGCGGTGGACAGCGGTATTTCGTCGATTGAAACTCACCGCCAGGAGCGGGCGGCAGTCAATGAAGAGCGCATCAAGAACCTGCAGGAGCAGGCAGAAAAAGCTGAAAAATCTGCCAATATGTCCGGTATTCAGAAAGTGTTTTCCGCTATTAAGATGGCTTTTTCGGCTTTAGCAGCCATTGGCTCCATTGTGCTGGGCGCCATGAGCGGCAATGTGCTGATGGTCATGGGCGGCGTGCTGCTGGCGCTGGCCACGGTAGATCAAATCGCCTCAGAAGCAAGTGACGGCAAGGTTTCTCTGGCCGCCGGCTTTGCAGCTGCGGCCAAAGCTACCGGGGGCAATGAAACTGCCGCTAGTATCGCAGGTTCCGTGGTTTCGATGTTAATCGGACTGACCGGGGCGCTGATGTCAGCTGGTGCTGGCAGCCAGGGGCTGACCAACGGGGTCAGGCAGGTGGCTAACCTGGCCAAGAGTGTGAGCAGCGTGGTGTCAGGTTTGGCAGAAATTGGGAACGGTACGGTGACCATCGTCAAGGCAACTTACGATTCCGCTATCACCAACCTGCAGGCGCAGGCGCTGAATCTGGATGCGATTTTAATGCGCATCCAACAGGCCAGTGACATGGATACCAATCAGTTAAAGAAGATCATGGAAAAGTGTGAGGCCATGGTTGAAGGCACAAAAGAAATGCTGACAGACTGCAATCAGACCATGAACACTGTTTTAGGTGGCGCACCGGCCATGGCATAGGAGGAATAAGGATATGTCTTTTGATACAAGAATCAGCGGTTACAATCCGGCCGCCATCGGATCTGAGTTTGCAGCTGACAGCCTTAGCAGCGCCAGAACGGTAAAAAACAGCAGCGGTGAAGTGCCTCCGGTCGGGGAATCCCTGAACGCTAGCACCAAGATCACCCTACCCTCCCCGCAGCAGCCGGTCAAGGCGCAGGCCCTGCAGGACTTCATGGATGGGGCGGTAAGCCTGGGCGCGGCGGTGCTGGTGATGGTGCAGCGCTCGGCAGCAGAAATGGTGCGCGATAACCGTGAAACCTCTTATCAGGCTGGCATGGCCAGCGCAGATCTTAAGGATCAGATGGCAGAGGAACGTAAGAAAATCGCTACCATCCAGCTTGCCTGCGGCATTACGCAAGGCATAGTGCAGATAGCCTCCGGCGGGCTGCAGACCATTGGCGGCATCAAGACCCTGGGGCAGACTGGCATGGGGGAGTCCGATAAAAGTGCCTATCTGCAGGGCTGGACCGGTGGCGGTCAGATGTTAGGGGGCTTGGGGCAGATGGTGGGTTCCATCGGCCAGGCCCTGAGCACCGCTCAGGAGGCGGCCATTACTAAGCTGGAGGGTGATCAGAAGCGTATTGACACTACGGCAGAACAGGTCAAGGCGATAACCGACTCCATGCAGCAGGCCGTATCTCAGGCTATCAGCTCAGCTCAGACCATCGGTCAGAGCGAGACCGATGCCTTAAAGCGGATCCTGGCTTAAGCCGGTAGGGCAGGACAGATGCAGGCAGGATCATTGCTGCGCGCCTTAAGCGCCCAGGCCGGTTGGGAGCCGGAGTTCTTAGCGGCAGAACAGCGGGGCAGCGCCCTGGAGCTGGCAAAGGTAGCGCTTGCTGATTATGTGTTGCAGTTTGCGGTATATGACAGTGAGCTTTTGTATGTGTATATTGATCTGCAGACCCTGCCTGCAGATCCGGAGGAGCGCTTTGCGCTGCTGACCAGGACTGCCCAGGTCACAGCCCATCTGTGGCAGGATCATCCTTTTTATCCGGCCACGGATAACGGGATGCTGCGCCTGCAGCTTTATCTGCCGGCAGCCCTGGATGAGGAGCAGGCAGCAGAAAAACTTAGCGTCTTTTTGGATGATGCGGATTATCTGGCAGAACAGCTGCATCCGGAACCAGCCCCATCTGCATCAGCATTTTTAGGAGGAATGTGGTAAATGTGCCGCTTCAGGGCAAGGTGGATAAAAGGACTGCTGACAGCAGGGCTGGCGGCCATGCTGTGCTTTTGCAGTGCGCTGGCAGCTCCGGTTCCTTACAGCCATTACTCTGATCGCGAGCCACTTGCTGCCGTGCTTACCGACTTTGCGCGCAGCCAGGGCTTGATGGCACAGATTTCAGGTCAGGTTTCAGGCACCGTCAGCGGTCGCTTTAATCAGGTAGCGGCAGAGGATTTTTTAAAAGCCATGCAGGCTGCCTATGGGGTGCGCTGGTATCAGAGCGGCGGAACCATCTTTTTCTATACAGAAGATGAACTGACGCAGGTGGTCTATAAACCCTCAGCCCAGAGTGCTACTCAACTGTTAAGGTCTTTGAATGCCTCAGCGGTAACCGCACCGGGACTGCCGGTCACCATCGACAAGGCTGGCTTTTTGATCTTTAAGGGGCCGCAGATCTATGTGGAAAACCTGTTGCAGACTGCCCGGGCCTTTGATGCCGGGCAGGAGCAGCAGGTGGTGATGCAGGTGTTTAAACTGCAGCATGCCAAGGCCGAAGATCTGGAAATTTCCAGCATGGATAAGGTGGTCAATATTCCGGGCATTGCCTCAATCCTGCAGGCCATGGTCGGATCTGAAACCCCACCTGGCGGGGAGGTGACGGTGACCACGCAAAGTGCAAGGTTGCAAAGCCTGCGCGGGCAGGGACTGTCGGTCAGTACTCCTCCCCCGGCTGCAGCTGCACCGTCCCCGCTGCCGGGTGCTGCCAGCCCCACAGTGCCCGGAGCGGCAGCTGGAGTTGTTCCCGGAGCTGCAAGTGTGCCCGGCTTTTCGCCGAATATCATTGCCGACAGCAGGCTGAACGCGGTGGTGATCCAGGATTACCGCTACCGCATGCCTTATTATGCTGAGGTTATAAAGGAACTTGATGTACCGCTGCGGCTGGTTGAACTGCATGCGGCGATTGTGGACGTGGATGTCAATGCCGCCCGGGACCTGGGAGTGGACTGGCAGGGGCTGCGGCGCAGCGGCAACTGGCAGGTAGGCGGTGGGGTCGGTATGCCCGCCGGGATCAGTTCCTTCCCGCTGGAAAATGGTAATGGTGGTATTTTCTCCACGGTCTTTGAAACCAGCCATTCTGCTTTCATGGCCCAGGTGCAGCTGCTGGAGGAGGACAATAAGGCCCGGACCCTCGGCCGCCCGTCCATCCTGACTATGGATAATGTGGAGGCTACCCTCGAAAATACCACTACCCGTTATATCCCGGTGCGGGGCTATGAAAGCTCAGATCTGTTCAAGGTGGAATCGGGCACAGTGCTGCGGGTGACCCCGCATATTATTGAGGATCCGCAGGGTGGGGAACCTTATATCCAGCTGGTGATAGCGTTGCAGTCCAATCAGGAAAGCGATGCCGAAAGTTCGGGCGATCAGGTGCTGGAGTCAGGTGAGATCTATGTCGCTCCGGTCAGCCAGACTAAAATCAATACCCAGGCCATGGTGCGCCAGGGTCAGTCATTGCTGCTTGGCGGTTACTATACCCAGAGCGCATCTGAGGACAGTTCCGGTCTGCCGGGGCTTAAGGATGCCTCCTATGTGGGTGGTCTGTTCGGGACTGATGGCAGCTCCAGCTATGTGCGCGAGCGCCTGCTGCTGATTACCCCGCGGGTGGTTGATATTGACAGTCTTACCTTGCCCGATGGGCTTGATGATCCGCGCTTTAACGTATCCCCGACCCAGGGCTCCTATGACAAACGGCTGTCCCGTCCGGCCGCAGAACCGGAGTCCGGTGGCTGCAGTTCAACCGGGGCAGCGGCAGAGGTATCTGCAGCTGTGGAGGACTATGCAGGGCTGCAGCAGTCGGCCGCGCAGGCCACAACCCCGGCTGCAGCTCCAGCCTCCCCGGGCCAGGGGGGAGGGCGCTGATGCAGTTTAAGTTTGTCTCAGGCCCCCATCTGGGCGCAGAGTTAAGCCTGGATCCCGGGACTTATCTGCTCGGTACTGATGCACAATGCGATCTGATTTTAAACGAAAATCTGGAAGTACCCTGCGCGGTTAAACTGGAACTTAGTGCCGACGGAACATTAAGTGCAGCTTTGGCTGAAGGTAGTGCCAGATTAAACGGACAGGAGCTGACCGAGAAGCCGCAGCCCTGGACAGCAGGAACAGTGCTGGTCATCGGGCTTTCTGCCCTGGTGCCCTATAGCGGTTCTTTTGATCTCACTGCGGTTGATTTGTCTTCCCTGGGCCTGCTTACTGCAGCTCCGCCCGCTGCCGATAGCGAAAGTACGGTTACTGACAGTCCTGCGGCACAGCCTGACAGCACAGAGCCGGCCCCAAAGTCTGAGGCTGCAGCAGTAAATCCCGTCTTGCAGCAACAGCCTTCTGGGCAAAGCACGGGACAGCAAGCACGCCGGCGGGGGTGGCTGTTGCTGATCCCAGGGCTTTTGATCCTGCTGCTATTGCTCTCGGCCCTTACTGCAGGCTCATACCTGTATGGCAGCAGGGCGCAGGAGCGCAAGGCTCTGGCGCAGGCTGAAGCTTGCCTGCAGGCTGAAGGTTTTTCCGGGGTGACGGTGCGCTTTGCGGACGGCCTGCTGCGTTTTTCCGGTAGGGTACGCAGTGAAGAGGAGCTGGCAAGGCTGGTCTCAGCCTTGCCGCCCTTGCCTTATGGTGCCGCCTTTGAGGTGCAGTATGACGGACAACAGCTGTTGTCCTTGCAGCGGGCACTTACGGTATTAGGTGCTAGCACTGAGGTCAGGGCCGGAGCGCAGGGGGAGGCTGAAATTTACGGTTATATCCGCGACCCTTATGTAGAGGCGCAGCTGCTTACTGCACTGCAGCCTTATTTCCCGGCTTTACGTTTCAGCCCGCATTTTATCTATGCCACAGAACTGATCCCGGCAGTCAGTGCCGCTAGCGCAGCTGCGGCCTTGCCGCTAAGCTGGCAGGCGCAGGACTTTGCCCTGGTCTACAACGGAGATCTGACTTTCGGGCAGTTACAGGATTTAAAGGCGCTGCAGCAGCAGCTGAGTACTGAACTGAAGCTACCGCTGGTATTTTTAAGCAGTAAGGAGGCTGGCAGCACCCTAGTGGCACGGATTAATGATCCTAAATCAGTGGCAGCGCTGTTTCAGTCAAAATCCGGTCAGCAGGGAGTGGTGCTGCAGCCAGAACCCACCGCGGCAGAGCCGGCCGGGACTTTTTCTGCTGAGGATGTGGCCGGGGTGACCATGCAGCCTTTGCGCTTTATCACTTTGCGCAATGGCCAGAAATATTTTGAAGGTGCGGTATTACCCGGCGGGGCAGTGCTGCAGCAGATAAACTTGGAGTGGCTGGTGTTAAACCAGCACGGACAGGAGGTTATTTATGAACTCCGTTGAATTTGATATCTATTCCTTAATCAGCAAAGGGGATGATGTTCAGTACTTTAAGGCTTTAACTGAAAGGATTTTTGTCTTAAGACAGCAGCTAAAGCAACAGCTTGATGCCGGGGTGGCGCCTGATGAATTTCAGGCGGCACAGGCACAGCTGCAGGCGCTGGATACGGCAGCGGCAATTTGTGAAGCATTGCAGGCTTAAATAGAAGGCCTGTAACAATAACATGTAAAGAGGTGCCATCATGGAAATTAACAGTGCCGGAATGGGCGGCTTTGACAAGTTGATTCAGGGAGCTGCCGGGGATGTGCAGGCTGGTAAAAATGAAATGAGCACAGCTTTTGATGAGTACAGCAAAGCTGAGGATAAGACTTTGGCCATGATAAATCTGCAGTTTCAAATGGGGGAGTACAACGCCAAAATAGAGATGCTGTCGAGTATCTCCAAGAATTTTACGGATATGCTCAAATCCCTGGCACAAAAGGTTTAAGGAGATCTTATGCTGCAAGATGAAGATAAAAGCCTACTTATCAACCTAGGCTTTGCTGCCTGCCTTAAAGGTGAGGTCGGGCTTGCCCGCAAGCTGTTTGCACAGTTGCAGGACTTAAATCCGCCGCTCAAGGCCGCCCGGGCCGGGGAGGCTTTAAGCTATATCGTTACTGACGAATTTATCCGCGGTGAAGAAATCCTGAAGTCAGAGCTTGCTGCAGATCCTGAAAATTACGAGCTTAAGGGCATACTGGTGCTGTCATATGTATTGCAGCAGCGGGCCGCAGAGGCCCGCATCCTGGCAGGGGAGATCCCGGAGGAGGCTGAAAATGCCAGGGCTTTTTGCAATGCTGCGCTGATGCTGCTCAATTGAGGTGGGGCATGAAGAAATTAGCTGCAGCTTGCGCGTTGGGGGCAGCCCTCCTGATCAGTGCCTGTGATGAGACCTTGTACAGCAATTTAAGTGAAAACGATGCCAATGAAATGCTGGTCACCCTGTTAAAGCGCGGGGTGGCGGCCGCCAAGGTTTCAAACGGCGATGTGTATTCCATTATGGTGCCGCAGGAACAGCTGATTTTATCATTAGAAATAATCGGGGAGCATAAACTGCCGCGCGAACAGTTTGAATCCTTGGGTTCAGTGTTCTCCGGGCAGGGCATGATTGCCTCACAGACTGAGGAGCAGGCCCGGCTGGCCTATGCCATTTCCCAGGAGCTGTCAGACACTTTAAGCCGCATAGACGGGGTGCTCGATGCCAGGGTGCATGTGGTGTTAGTGCAGCATGAGCAGTCCTCCGGCCTGACTACGCCTCCTTCAGCTTCAATTTTTATCCGGCACACCAAGGACAGTCCGGTAAGTGCGATGTCAGCGCAAATCAAGGACCTGGCAGCCAAAGCCGTGCCGGGACTGACCTATGAACGCGTCAGCATTGTCACTGAGCTCTTTACTGAAAATGTTAAGGCACCGCAGCAGGTGCCGCTTAAATGGTATCAGCAGCCTCTGGTGCTGCTGGGCTCTGCCGGGGCCCTGCTGCTCACTGCTGGACTGCTTGCCTGGGTGGTGCTGCGCCGACTGGGAGTGAAAGTGGTGCGGGAACAGGCTTCCCCGGAACATAAAGAATAAGGGCTGCACTGATGGACAGGGAATATGCGCAGGAACTTATTGGCAAAGTGCAGTTGTTGCAGCGTATCTGCCTTTTCAATCAGGAGCAGCTGCCGGGGCTGGCGTGCTTTGAGCCTGCAGCCGGCACCGAGCAGGAACAGCTTTTTTTAAGCTTAAGGCAGTTAAACCCCAGCCTGCAGCTGTTTGCCCGCAAGTCAACCCCTGTTTTTTTGGAGTTTGGCCCCTTTAATGAAAGGCTGGCTTTGCTTTCTGCAGCAGAATTGCAGGCCTTGTGCCGCTGTCTCGGGGCAGCCCGGGCAGCAGCGGCTCTTGCCTGCATCATTCAAAAAACGAGGTTGGAGCAGCTCTTTACCCTGCTGCCACCTGCAGAGTACCGCTGGGCTCTGCAATATGGCCGTTTTGCCTTGCCGCCACGTCTGATCCTGAGCACAGGACAGGCCGGAACTGATTTTTTTGTCAGGCTGCCGGCTTTTGGGGCGCAGCTGCTGCTGTCCCTTAACTATAAGCTGCAGGCTGCCGGAACCGCGGAGCCCATCACCCGGGTTTTGGCACAACAGCTGCTGCCAATTACAGGACAGGAGCCTGAGCTGCAGGCAGATTTGGCATTGCAGCCGCGGGAACTGGAGCAATTATCGGCCTTGTGCCGCCAGGTGCTGCGTAAGCTGCTGGGAGTAGATCTTGGATAAGCGTTTTGTATTAGGCCCCCGGCTGGTAACTTTAGCCCCCGGGGTGCGCATAGTGCGCCGGGATGAACTTGCAGTGCTCTATGCGGCAGATGAGATCCTAAAGGAGGCTCAGGCTGCAGCAAGGCAGCGCTCTGAGGAGGCGCAGCAGGCTTATGAGCGCCGTTATGCTGAAGGCTATGCGGCAGGTGAGAAAGCCGGCAAAAGCGAGTATACCCTCAAGATTTTAGAAATGATCACCACACAGCTTGACTCTCTGGAGGGGCTGGAGCAGCAGCTGACTGAGGTGGTGATTGCTTCCGTACAGAAGCTGATTGGCAGTTTTGATAAAACAGAGCTTGCGGTGCGCATTGTCAGTAAAGCACTGGCTGCGGTGCGCGGTGAAAAACGGGTACTGGTACGGGTCAGCCTGGCCGATGAAGCGGAAGTGCGTGCGGAGCTCAAGCCCTATCTGCTGTCAGCAGACGGCAGCTCCGGTTACATTGAGGTGCGGGGGGATAGCAGCCTTGGCAGTGGTGGCTGTATCCTGGAGACCTCGCTTGGAGTGGTGGAGGCTAGCCTGGACTCACAGCTGACGCTGCTGCAAAACCATCTGCGTGAACGGGTCGGAGCTGAGCATGGCGCTTGAGTATATCGGGCAGTTGCTAAAAGACACGGTCACGGAAAGCAGCACCCTGGAAATCCGCGGCCGGGTGGAACAGGTGGTCGGTACCATCATCCGGGCTGCAGTCCCGGGGGTGAAAATCGGGGAGCTGTGTATTTTACGCACCCCGGGCGAGAACTGGACGCTGCGTGCCGAAGTAGTCGGCTTTGCCCAGAATATTGCCCTGCTCACTCCCTTAGGCGATCTGGAGGGTATCTCCTATCATACTGAAGTGATCCCCACCGGGCATGTGCTGTCAGTGCCGGTCGGTGAGGAACTGCTCGGAAGGGTGCTCAACGGGGTGGGGGATGTGGCGGATGGCGGCCCGCCCTTGAAGACCCGGCAGTTCTATCCGGTCTATGCTGATCCGCCGGCTGCCATGACCCGCAAGCTGATAGACAAACCGATTTCCTTAGGCCTGCGGGCGCTTGACGGGGTGCTTACCTGCGGGCAGGGGCAGCGCATGGGTATTTTTGCCGCTGCAGGCGGCGGTAAGTCGACCTTGCTCTCTTCCATCATCAAGGGCACTGATGCCGATATTTCAGTGCTGGCGCTGATCGGTGAGCGCGGCCGTGAGGTGCGTGAATTTATCGAACGGGACCTGGGCCCTGAGGGCATGGCACGGGCGGTTTTGGTGATCTCTACCTCAGATCGCTCCTCGATGGAGCGCCTGAAGGCTGCCTATACTGCTACAGCCGTGGCGGAATATTTTCGCGATCAGGGGCGCAGCGTGCTGCTGATGATGGACAGCGTGACCCGTTTTGGCCGGGCCCAGCGTGAGATTGGCCTGGCCGCCGGTGAACCGCCGACCCGCCGTGGTTTTCCGCCCTCGGTGTTTTCGACCCTGCCCAAGTTAATGGAGCGGGCGGGCAATTCAGATAAAGGATCCATCACGGCATTGTATACGGTGCTGGTGGAGGGCGATGACATGACTGAGCCTATCGCGGATGAAACTCGCTCCATTCTGGACGGGCACATTATCCTGTCGCGGGCCCTGGCTGCCCGTAACCATTATCCGGCCATTGACGTGCAGCAGAGCGTGTCGCGCGTGATGAACTCCATTGTCAGCAAGGAGCATAAACAGGCAGCGCAACGTCTGCGCCAGATCCTGGCAAAATACGCAGAAATTGAACTTTTGGTGCAGCTGGGGGAGTACAAAAAAGGAGCTGATGCCGAAGCTGATTTTGCGCTGGCACATATTGATAAGGTCAATGCTTTTTTAAAGCAGGGCTTAGGTGAAAAATCAAGCTTTGATGAAACCATAAAGGCCTTGCTGGAAACGGTGAAATAAGAAATAACGATGATTGAGAACCTGGTAAGGGCCAGTGCGGCGGCCTCAGGGCTCAGCGCAGGAAGCCTTGATGCTATAAATCCCTCCGCTGCTGATAACAGCGGCAATAGTGGCTGGACGCTTAGCTTTGTCAAGCTTGTCTGCATGGTGCGGGAAGTGCCGGCAGCAGCAGGCAGGAGATCGGGCTTTGCAGCTTGAAGCTGAGCTTGCCAGGCTTACAGAGGAATTGGAGCACAAGCACCGGGAAACTCCTGGCAAAACAGCTCCGGCTGCTGCAGGGCAGCCATCTGAGGATGCATAAGTTCAGCGCAAGCTTGCCTGGCAGGTGGCGTCAGCTGACAAAAACAGGTTTTGTTTTAATAAGTGATGAAAATTACATAAGGTGGAACAGTTATGACAGATGTAAGTGGTATTTCCCGTTCCGGGATGACTCAGACCCAGCAGACTCAGTCCACCGTAGGTACCATGGGTGCGCATACGGTGCAGATAGGAGACGGCCCTGCCATCAATTTGCAGGACATTAAGACCAATAAAGTGCCGTTCCAGGGATTCAGGACTGCAACCAAGATAGAAAGTGCCAGATCCGGTATGGCCAGCAATGCCTCGGCCTTGGGGCAGGCGCTGACCTGCAAATTAGATGCCAAAGCTCTGCTGCAGGACCTCAAGACCTTCCAGCTGCATCTGGACCGGCATATGAGCTTACACCCTGGTTTGAGCAAAGCACAGATGGATCAGGAAGCTCTGGCTGCCATGGCACCGCAGGTTGAAAGAATGAGCAATGCAGAACTGGCTGCTGCCTATCAGGGGATTAATTCTGCAGATACAGCACTGCTCAAGTCGGCGCTGCAGCATGAGGCTGCCATGGGTAATGCCGATGCCAAGGCTGCCCTGGCCAATCTGATGAATTTTGAGGCCTTGTTGTTAGTTGAAGTGGGCAACCGGGTGGCCGTAGGGCGCAATCCGGACATTGCCGCACAGGTAACACCCTTGTCTGAAATGTATCAGTCTGCAACTGATCCGTTGGGAGAGCACAGCGGTGGGGGCAGGGTGCATTATGAGCATGACATCAGCTCTGCCAATTTAGAGTCTCTGGTGCTTGCGGACGTGCACAGCAATGTAAGGAAGGCCAGGGCAGAGACCGAACTTACGCAGAAGCTGTCCTCACGCGGGGTGCAGGGTATTGCCCCGCGGGAAATGGGAGACATCCTGCGTTCTTCAGAACTTACCATGAATGTCAATGTCGACCGGCTGCTGGATCGCCTGGATGATTCATCAGAACCGTGGAAGAACGCCCATCATCTGGTGCAGGAGGGCAATGAAGAGTACCAAGATACCCTGTCGAGCGGTTACATGATGCGCCGTGATGCCACTGAAAAAGCGCTGTTCCCGGAACTTGAAGGCAGGCAGATAGATCCCAATGAGCGCCCGATTTATGCGGCCTTAAATCCGACTAAAAATGTGCGCGGCGCTGCCGGCTTTTACGGCGGGGCGGTGGTGGTGTTAAAGCCGGAGGTGGCAAGGCGTGCCACTTATACCATTGATGATACTTTCTTTGGCATAAACCTGAAGGTCGATCAGGGGCGGATCAATACCTTCTTTGAGTTGATCCCGGGTTTTGCCGGGGAGGGCAAGGGCAAGTTTTCTGCCGACACAGTGGCAAAGCTTACCGATCCTTCGACTTTCCCCAATCCGCTGCGTACTGCTTTTGAAAACCACCTGCAGGGACTTATGAACAAGGACCCGGTCACCGCCAGGGATATTGAGGCTCTGGATGAGTTTAAGGAGCTGCTGCCGAAGGATGATCTTATCCTGCTGCAGGCCTTAGGCATCAAGACTTTTGCTGATGCGGAGGCTAACCGCGGGGTAACTGCAACTTACGACAATATAGAAAGCCTGTTGACCCGCTTCAGCCCGATAGACAACATGCAGCTGGCCAATGCTGCCTTAAAGCACCGTGAAGGCGGAAATGATCGGGCCGTCATCACTTCTGCCAATTATGTGGAAGCGCAGGTACAAGGCCCGCTGATCTTAGATCGGGATGTGGCTGAAATCCGCATCCATATCGATGAATTAAGTCCTCAGAACATGCAAAAATTAAATCAGTGGGGACAGGAGCACGGGGTCAAAATCACTCTATTTGGCGAACCTGAAATGCTGCAGACTTCAGAAGGGGTCGATCAGGCAAAAGAGTCTGGCAATCTGTATGCGGCCTCGCACCTTGATCAGGCGGAGGTCACTGCTGAACGTGATCGCATTGCCGGTTCTGATGAAGCCTTGATGCAGAAAATTGCGGAAAGGACTGCCAGCAATTCAAGCATCCTATCTCCCTTTGGCGGGGAACAGCCGCTTAAAGGAGCAGCCTTACAATATGTCAAGGCCAAGTTTGCCCAGGAGGTGAATGAGGCCTTAAGGCATCCCGATGGCCGGAACCTGACCGAAGAGATGCTGATTAACAACTGCTTTGACAAGGCAGTGCTGAGTGCGGTCAAGGAAAAATCTGCCTTAATGCGGGAGTTAAATCAACTGGAGTTTAAGACCCCGGAGCAGAAGCAGGCTTTCACCGAATGGGTTTTAAGCGCCAGGACGCTCAGAGATCCCAATGAGATGAAGATGCTGTACAACCAGGCGATGCACCATAGTGAAGTGATCCAGAATCTGGTGGAGAGCGGGGCTGACAGCAAACAGGTGCAGGATGCATTAACAACCGCATTCCGTGAAACGGACGAGGCCTGCGGCACTTATTACCGCTCAATTAATAAAAAGGCGGAGCCGGATGACAAATATACGGAACTTAATCGTACCGCTTTCCTGAGCACGGCCTTCTTGCGCACTTCTGGCATGGATATGCAGGCCGTGTATGATCTGGTGGATCAGCCTGAGACCCGTGAATATTTTGGAGTTTGCAGCAAGCTGTCAGATCCTTTTGACGGGATCCCGGGTAACCGGGATTTCCAGGTGATGTCCTCGGTGGTCAGTTGTTACAACTTCCTGCACATGAGTGCCGGTAAGGAAGTAGGCGAGGAGGTGGACTTCCTGCCCAAGGATCTGCGTTCCTATGAGCAGATGGAGCCTGAGCTGCGCAATAAGATCCAGGACAATTTCCCGCATGCCATGGCTGAAATCAATGCCAAACATCCTTTCAGCGGAGCTCCTGCCCAATATCAGACCTTCCCGGTGGCCAGTCATCCTGAGCGCATGCCGCAGAATCTGGCACAGCGCCGGCAGTTTTTGGTCGATACCCTGCCTGCCTATCAGCAGCATGAAAATACTTTTGACCGCGATAACGCCGTGCATGGGCGCAATCATGTGATCAGATCCTTCATCTATGCCACCGCCATGTCCAATATCCTGCAGGAAAAGGGGATTCCTGTGGATCAGACCGCAGTGCTGTGCGGCATTTCCGGTCACGATATGGGACGGCAGGCCAACGGCCGGGACTTATGGGAGGCTGACAGTGCCAATCTGACGGTGACGAATATGCAGCGTCAGTACGGGGCTGACTCCATGGGAGCTGCATATGAAACTGAAGTCAAGAAGCAGATTGACGGACACAGCGGCCAGACAGTGGAGGCCATGGTGATGCAGTCGGCAGACTCCCTGGATATCGGCAGGACGCAGGAGTTTGATCCCGACAAACTGCCCTTCTTAAAGGATACCTTTAAATGCGGGGATAAGTTCTATACCGGGGATAACAAAATGCGTCAGGAACTGGCCAAGGAGGCCAAGCTGCTGCAGACCCTGACCTCGCCGGCCGCAGCTCACCGCGAGGAGATGAATCAGCTGCAGGTTGAGGCTATGTCAAGCTCCGATCCGGAGGCCGTGATGGAGAAATTCAATCAGCTCAAGGCCCGGGTGGCAGCGGAAACTGCTGCGCAGCGTGCCATCGGTAATGAAGATCTAGTGCAATATATTGAAGGGGTGATCAAGCTCAATCCCCAGCTCTTCCCGGTGTTGAGCAAGTATTACCGTTAAGCTCTGTGTTAATTGAAATTGCCAGGCAGCCTGCAGGCTGCCTGGCCTGATCAGGATTTTTTACTATGAATATACAAGCTTTATTAAATGAACTAAGTGCCGTCACCGGCATTGATGATCTGCGCCTGGATGAAAACGGGCAGTGTTCACTGAAATTTGACAATGAGCATGAAGTGACTTTTGCTGAGGATGCAGAGGATCAGGCCTTGCTGCTGTATGCCCCTTTAGGGCTTAAATCAGATTTCTGGGAGGCAGAAACCTTAAAACAGTTACTGACGGATTCCTTTTTAGGCAGTGCCACTGCCGGGGCTGCTTTTGGCATTAACCCGCAGGACGGTACGCTGTATTTATGGAAACGCTTTAACGGGGAATTTGCTGATTTCGGGCTGTTTGAACAAGCCATCAACGGTTTTTTGGGGCAGGTAGTGTTCTGGAAGGCAAAGTTTGGGGGCAGCGCACAGCCGGAGGCCGGGGCTGACAGTAGTGGCACGCCGAATCTTCCTTTTAATGCCTTCAGTCCTTTTGGCGGGCTGTCAGTGTAAGTATAAGCTTGCGGACAGGTCATGGGGCTAAGGCAGTCCCGGGCCATGACTGCCTTGTGCATATGCTGAGGCTGGCCTGCAGTTAAGCTGCAGGCGGCCTTTTACGTAAGAGGCATGACAGCGGCAGGTTACATGCTCAAGCAGCATGGGTAAAATGCCGTCAGCCCTGTTTCAGGCAATACCTTAATCCCTGATAGTTAACAGTTGCTCAAATTGTGCAGGTGGCAGGGGGCGGCTGAAGTAAAAGCCCTGCATATTGTGACAGCCCAGACTGTTGAGCAGCTTTACCTGATCGTCGCGCTCCACCCCTTCGGCAATGGTCTCTACATTAAGCTCCTCGCACAGTTTCTGGAAGCTTTTGAAGATAAGCTGCATCTTGGGATTGTCCTGCAGGGTGTCCACAATGCGCTTGTCGTATTTGAGGATCTTAAGCGGCAGATCGGCGATGGTGATCAGATTGGCATAATCCACCCCAAAGTCATCCACCGAGAGCAGGAATCCAGCCTGCGACAGATCCCGCGCTGCTTCAATCAGTTCGGCCCGATCGCGCTCGGCCACGGTTTCGGTGAGCTCCAGATGAAAGAGTGATCTCCTGATACCATACTGATCGGCAAGATCGCACAGTTTGGCGCAGAAATTATGCTGCAATACACTGTGGCGGGACAGGTTGATGCACAGCGGGCAGCAGGATCTGCCCTCCTGTTGCCAGCGGGAGAGTTTCTTGCAGGATTCTGCAAAGTTAAATAAATCTATCTTGTAGATAAGGTTGGCAGTTTCAAGCAGCGGGATAAAGTCTGTAGGTGACACTTCCTTGCCGTGAAGCCGCAGGCGGCACAGCACCTCAGCTGCAATGAGATTCCTGCCGTTTGCCGCATAGATGGGCTGGATCACTGAGTAAAAGGAGCCAGAGTCCAGCAGATCCTGTACCGTCGAAGGCCGGGACAGGATGCGCAGATATTCCTGCGAGCGTTTGCCACCTGCAAATTCAAAGGATTTCATCTGCAGGTAGAAACGGCTTTTATCCCGGGTCATGTATTTTTCGGCACTGGCAAAGGCGGCATTGGCATCCCCGCCAGGCTCATAGCAACCGCCTACCGAGGCAGAAAAACCGTGGGTGCCGGACAGCGCCTGGCGCACTGAAAACAGCCGGTTTTCAAATTCACGGCGGCTTAAATTAAGCAGGATCACGGCAAACTCATCGTCACCTACCCGGTAAATCCGATCGTCCGGCAGATATTCGCGCAGCAGGCACATGCAGTCGCTGATGGCATTGTCGCCAGCTTCCATGCCCCGTTCTTCATTGATCCCCTTGAGGCCGTTGATATCAGCGACGATGCAGCCTAGCGGTGTTTGCGAGAGCAGGCGCAGATCGGTAGTGAGCTTATTGCGCGAATACAGCCCGTCCTGGCCGCGTGAGATGCGGGTATTGCGGCTGTCATGAGTATTGCTGAACATGGCGGCAGCAGTAAAGGAGGCGACTGACTTGAGGGCAGGCAGGGAGTAGCCGGCAAGCTCGGTATTGCGCAGGTTGATAAGGCACATCAGGCCGAGCAGGCTGTTGCCCCGGCGCAAGGGCAGGATCAGCGCGTTTTGCACGGAGGTCTGTATCAGCAGCCGGTGCAGGCGGGGTAAGTTATCCTTAATGTTAGCAGTACTGCAAATAAAAAGGGGCTCATCTCCTCTGGAGCTTTGCTCAAGTTCACGCAGCAGGGCGGAATTG
Organism: uncultured Succinivibrionaceae bacterium; assembly: GCA_944390085.1. Lineage (GTDB taxonomy): Bacteria > Pseudomonadota > Gammaproteobacteria > Enterobacterales > Succinivibrionaceae > Avisuccinivibrio. Next base: position 1,842 of record CALXOT010000098.1, on the reverse strand, counting down.
ACCCGCAGGCTGTCAAGCACCGAATAGGGCTTTTCTTTGTCCGAGCGCTGGGTGACCATAAGCTCACTGCCGGATAAGTTCTCGCAGATAAAGCAATATTCGGCTTCAAAGCGCTGGCATAAGTCTTTGAGCAGACGGGTAATGGTGGCATCAAAGTCATCCACGCTGCAGCTTATCAGCTGCCCGGCATAGCGGGTTAGGGGTAGGGCTGCATGCTCCAGCAGTTCAGAGCGCTCAAAGCATAAGGCCAGCCTGAGTTTGTGCCCGTCTTTATCTATCAGGGTGTCGCGGATGATGAAGTCGCCTGCAAGCGCCGCAATGCGGTGCGGCCAGTCGCTGTAATCGGTATCCCGGGCTTTGGCGGCCGCACAGTGCTCACAGGGGCTGTGGCGCAATTGCAGGATTTCGTAGCATTTACCAGGGCAATTGGCCTGTAGGTCCAAACGCTCGCGCAGGGGCTTATTGAGGTAGATAAGCTCCAGGCTTGCCGGGACTGCCACATAGGCATATTCCGTAAGCCCGTCTAAAAACGCAAAATCCATGTTTGCCGCACTCTCCTGCGTTCAGCTAAGGCGGGACGCAAGCCACCCGGCCTTAGCTGAAGTCTTTGTCAAATGATCTGTTTATGTCCGCCTTTATCCACAGGCGTAGGAAGGGAAATCTCGTGTTATAAGCATACTCCCTTGAGCCAGGAATACAAAATGTTATGCCAGAAATTATGATCCGGCACCAAAAGTGGGGGCAAATAAGGGGCACGCTCAGGTGTGTTTGCAAGGGATGCCCTGGTTTTTGAGCAGCATCAGCTGTTCAAATTGCGGCAGGGGCAGCGGGCGGCTGAACAAAAAGCCCTGCATGTTGTAGCAGCCCAGGCGCTTTAGCAGTTCAGCCTGTTCTGGACGTTCCACTCCTTCGGCAATGGTCTCAACTTTAAGCCTGGCGCATAACTGCTGGAAGCTTTGGAAGATCATGCGCATCTTGGGACTGTCTGGCAGGGTATCGACAATGCGTTTATCGTATTTGAGGATATTGAGCGGCAAATCGGCAATAGTGATTAAATTGGCAAAGTCCACGCCAAAATCATCCACCGAAATAATGAAGCCTGCATCTGACAGGGTGCGCACGGTACGGATCAGATCCGCGCGATCCTGCTCTGAGGCGGATTCTGTGATCTCAAGGTGCAGCATCTTGCGATCAGTGCCATGGGCATCGGCTATCTGGCACAGGCGGGTACAGAAATTGCTCTGCAGCACGGTGTGGCGGGATAAATTGATCCCCAGCGGACAGCAGGGGATATGCAGCACCTTCCAGCGGTTTAACTGCCGGCAGGGTTGTTCAAAATTAAACAGATCAATAAGATAGATGAGGTTTACGGATTCAAGCAGCGGGATAAAGTCACAAGGCGGGATTTCCTTGCCGTTAATGCGCATGCGGCAGAGCAGTTCAGCTGCAATGATGCGTTTGCCGCCGTCGGCAAAGATGGGCTGCAGTACCGGGTAAAAAGCTCCGGCATCAATCAGTTCCCGTACCGCCGAAGGGCTGGCCAGTGCCCGCAGGAAGTCCTGCTCGCGCTTGCTGCCGCTTAAATTGTTCGAGTGCAGGTAAAAGCGGCTTTTATCCTTGAACATGCGGGTTTCCGCCAGCGAAAAGGTCGCGTAAGCATCCCCGCTCGGGCTGTAGCTGCCACCTACAGCCGCTGAAAAACCATGAGTGCCGGAGAGCGCTTTTCTGATTGAAAACAACTTGTTTTCAAAGTCCCGGCGGGTAAGGTTCAACATGATCACGGCAAATTCGTCATCACCCACCCGGTAAATGCGATCCTGCGGCATGAAGTCACGCAGCAGG
>CALXOT010000097.1 GCA_944390085.1 uncultured Succinivibrionaceae bacterium | reverse complement strand
GCCTTGGCCTTGTCGAGGTTTTCAGTTGAGTAGTTAAGCGCCGAGCGGTACTGCCCGGAGAGCAGGAAGAAACGGATGGTCTCAGCGTCGTAATGCTCCAGCACATCGCGGATAGTAAAGAAATTATTGAGGGATTTTGACATCTTCTCCTCATTGATCATCACCATGCCGGAGTGCATCCAGTAATTGACATACTTACTGTGAAAGGCGCAGCAGGACTGGGCAATTTCATTTTCATGATGCGGGAAAATCAGATCAGAGCCACCGCCGTGAATGTCAAAGTTCTCGCCTAAGTACTTATGGTTCATGGCTGAGCACTCGATATGCCAGCCCGGACGACCCTGCCCCCAGGGAGAATCCCAGGCCGGCTCACCGGGTTTTGACATCTTCCAGAGCACGAAATCAAATGGGCTGCGCTTGCTCTTTTCCACTTCCACACGGGCACCGGCATTGAGCTCCTCCAGCTTCTGCCCGGACAGGGCACCGTACTGCGGGAAGGAGGAAATGGAGAACATCACGTCACCGTTGCCGCCGACGTAGGCATAGCCGCCATCAATCAGGCGTTGGCACAGGGAGATGATCTCAGCAATATTGTCAGTAGCCCGAGGCTCTTCATCGGGAGGCAGGATATTGAGCCTGGAGAAATCCTCATGCATCTTGCCGATAAACTCTTCAGCCAGGGCTTTAGCCGGAACGCCGCGTTCATTGGCACGCTTTATTATCTTGTCATCAATATCGGTGATGTTGCGCACATAGCGCACTTCAAAGCCACGCCAGCGCAGATAGCGCACAATCATGTCAAAATTTACAAAGGTGCGCGCATGCCCGATATGACAGTAATCATAAACGGTGACCCCGCAGACGTAGATGCCGATCTTGCCAGGCTCAATGGGCTTAAATTCCTGTTTCTGATGCGCAAGGGTGTTATAAATCTGCAGCATGACGCACTCTCTTTTTCTAAATTAAAGCAATGATGCGATACAATTGATAAATCGTTTGTCAAAACAGAATTGTAAACCAAAAGGATCTTTATATGATAGTTCTGCAGACCAATCTTGGTGACATTGAAATCAAGCTCAATCACGAAAAGGCCCCGAAGACTGCCGCCAACTTTGAGCAATATGTGAAGGACGGCCACTATGACGGCACCATCTTTCATCGTGTGATCAAGGGCTTTATGATCCAGGGCGGCGGCTACAGCCCGGACATGGAGCAAAAAGATACCCGTGAGCCGATTGAAAATGAGGCAAATAACGGCCTTGCCAATCAGCGTGGCACCATCGCCATGGCCCGCACCAACGATCCGCACTCTGCCACGGCACAGTTTTTCATCAATACCGTCAACAATGACTTCCTGAACTTCAGGAGCAAGGACGTGATGGGCTGGGGCTACTGCGTGTTCGGTGAAGTCGTCAAAGGCATGGACGTCGTGGATAAGATTGAAGGCGTCAAGACTCATACCGTTGGTTATTTCAGCGATGTGCCGGTTGAGACCTGTGTCATTACCCGCGCCATTATTAAGGATGATGACGAGCAATAAACCTAAGGTACTAAGGCAGAAGTAAGTAAAACCCCGGGGGACTGCAGCCTGAAAACTCCAAGGGTCCCGGACACTGCGGCAGGCAAGACACTGCACTGATAGTAAACTTATCTGAGATGGCTTTTTACGTAACTGCGGATCTGCACTTATCCGAACACACCGGCGATCTGAATGAGGCTTTCGCCCGCTTTTTAAGCCAGCTTAAAAGCGGGGATAAGCTCATCATCGCAGGCGATCTGTTTGATTTTTTTGTCGGCATCGATCCTGCCGACAAGGCACAGGCGGTGGTGAAAGATGCAGTCAGCAAGGCCCGGCACGCCGGGATCAGCGTCATGTTCATACAGGGTAACCGCGACTTTCTGATCCGCAAAAAGGAAGCTGACTATTTTGGCTTTACCCTTCTGCCTGATTACCATGTGATCAAAGCCCCTTACGGCAATGTCCTGATCATGCACGGCGATGCCCTGTGCAGCAACGATCTAAAATACCAGCGCTTCAAGCGCCGCTGTCGCAATCCCTGGCTGCAGCATCTGTTCCTACTGCTGCCCCTGGGGATCAGGCGCCAGATCGGGCTGAATATCCGCAGCAAGAGCAAGAACGCCGCTTTCCAGCGCACCAACAGCAAGATCTACGGCGCCGTACCACAGACCATTGAAAGGGTGCTGCAGGCCTTTAACTGCTCTTACCTGGTACATGGCCATCTGCACCTGTTTCACCGCTATACCGGCGAGGGTGCTGCGGAAACAGCCAGGCTCAGCCTGGGCTGCTGGGGCTATGCCTTCAGCTATGTGCGCCTGGACGGCAATGGCCTGGCGCACGTGCAAAAGCCGCTGACAGCCCTGTTGGGCGACTGAAGGCTAATGGGCATCGGCCCAGTTGTCAGCGATCCCGATGCCAACTTCCAGCGGTACCTCCAGCTGCACCACGTTTTCCATCAGATCCTTGATGCGGGCTGCAGCTTCATCTGCAAATTCCTTTTTAACCTCAAACACCAGCTCATCATGAACCTGCAGGATCATGCGTACGCTTTCTTCAGGCAAGGTGGCAATCCACTTGTCTATCTTCAACATGGCCTCCTTGATGATCTCAGCGGCAGAGCCCTGCATCGGGGCATTGATGGCCGCCCGCTCGGCACTGGACTGCTGCCTGGCATTAACGCCGTTTATTGCGGCAAAGCGGATGCGGTGAACCAGCAGGGTGGTGACATACTCGTGCGCATGTGCCTCTTGTTTGATATGGTCCATGTAGGAGAGCACTTCGGGATAGCGGTTAAAGTAGGCTTTAACGTAGTCTGTTGACTGCTTGTGGCTCATGCCGGTCTGACGCGACAGCCCGTGTGCAGTCATACCGTACATCAGGCCAAAATTGGTGGCCTTGGCATGTGAGCGCTCAGCCGCAGTCACCTCAGCAATCGGCTTGCCCAGTACCTCTGCTGCCGTGAACTTATGAATGTCCTGATGTTGCTGGAAGGCCTTGATCAAATTGGGCACCCTGGCAATATGCGCAATCAGGCGCAACTCAATTTGCGAGTAGTCAGCTGACAGGATGCAGTAACCCGGCGGGGCAATGAAGGCCTTGCGCACCAACCTGCCTTCTTCAGTGCGCGCCGGGATATTCTGCAAATTGGGATCAGATGACGACAATCTGAAGGTTACGGTACCGGCCTGATTGAAAGAGGTATAGATGCGGCCAGTGGCATCTATCATGGTGGGCAGCTTTTCAGTATAGGTGGTAATGAGCTTGGCAAGTTTACGGTAGCGCAGCACTAAATTGGCAATGTCATAATGCGGGGCAATTTCCTGCAATACTTCCTCATTAGTAGAGAAGGAATATACCCCGCCCTTAGCCTTGGCTTTCTTGGGATAGGGAATCCCCATGGACACAAACAGCACCTGCCCCAGCTGCTTGGGGGAGGCGATATTAAAACGCTGGCCGGCTGCCGTGAAGATATCCGTCTGCACCTGCGCCAGCTCTTCCTTCAGGCGCTGGTTTTGTTTTGACAGAACCTCAGCGCTGACATAAGCGCCACAGCACTCCATGCGGTACAGCACCTGCATGAAGGGCATTTCCTCGTTAAAAAAGAGCTGTTCCAGTTCCGGGATGGCCTTGAGCTGTTCAAGCAGGCACAGGCACAGGCGCAAGCTGACTTCCGCATCTTCACCTGAGTAAATCAGGGCCTTTTCCACCTCCACCAGATCAAAGGTGATGCGTTTCTGCCCACCTGTCACTTCAGCAAAGGTCACAGTCCTGTAATTTAAGTATTTGGCCGCCAGATCATCAAGGTTCACACGCTGCACCGAGTCAAGCAGATGGGCTGCCAGCATGCTGTCAGCAAAGACGCCCTGCACTTCAATGCCAGCGGCAAAGCGCAATACCAGCAGATCAAACTTTAAGTTGTGCCCATATTTTTTAATCTTCGGATCAGCAAACAGCGGGCTTAAGACTTCCTTCACTTCCCTCGGGTCAAGCTGTGCCGGACAGCCCAGATACTGATGTCGCAGCGGCAGGTAATAGGCTTCACCGGGCTTTAGCGCAAAGGAAATACCGATAAGGCGGCAGGACTGCGCCTGCAGGCCGTCGGTCTCGGTATCAAAGGCAAAGGCCCCGGCACTGACAATGGCCGCACACAGTTCATCCAGGCCTTGTCTGGTATTGACCAGCCTGAAAGTGATCCCTGCAGTATCAAAGGTCTGTAAATGCAAATCAGCACTGCTAGTACTGCCACTGCTACTGCTAAGGTTGCTTAAGCTGGCACTGGCGCTGCCGCCTGTTCCTCCTGCGAGCAAAGCAGCGCCTGGCAGAGACGCGCCGTTACCGTAAATTCCGCCCGATCCCTGCACTGCCGCTGCTGCAGCCTGCAGCGCCGGCGCTTTTTGCATTGCCTGCCCTCCGGTTCCAGGCACCACCACACTGGGATCAGCCGCCAGCAGGGCAGCCTCAAGCGGCAAGAGCTCCCGTGCAGCTCCCAAACTGCCTGCAAAGGGATGGGCGGAGCCGGCGCTTACGCTGTTAACTTGCCCTGTGCCTGCCGCAGCTACAACTTTGCCCTGAGCTGCTGGATTACCTGTTCCCGGCACGGCAGCATTCAAACCCATCTGTGCTGCTGCGCCAGCTGCAGCACCAACAGCAGCCCCAGCAGCGGCTGTAGCGGCAGATAGCGCCCGCTCTTCTTCGGCCAATAATTTTTTAAATTCGAGCCGGGTATAGATCTCAATTAAGGCCTGATGATTAGGCTGCGGAGGCTTTAACTCAGCCAGAGGGATGGGTAGATCCAGATTGGTTCTGATGGTGGCCAGATCGTAAGAGAGCTTGATGGTGTCAAGCTCTGCCATAAACCTATCGGCAAAGGTCTTGGAGCCCCTGAATTTTAAGGAAGGGATCACCGCCCGGTGAGCCTCAATCTCAGCAATGCCCCCCAGGCCATTGATCACGCTGATGGCAGTCACATCACCGACCTTGCTCATGCCGGGGATATTGTCCGAGGCATCCCCCTTTAAGGCCAGATAATCCACTATATGTTCAGGTGGCACCCCATATTTGACTATCACGCCGTTCCTGTCATAGACCTTGTCATTCATGCTGTCATAGAGGGTGATCCGGTCCGTGACCAGCTGAGCCAGATCCTTGTCACCGGTGCAGATCACCACACTCATACCATTCCCTTCTGCAGCCTTGGCATAAGAGCCCAGCACATCATCAGCCTCCACCCCCGGCTGCACAATCAAAGGAAAACCCAATGCCTTAACGATAGCCTGCACATTTTCCACCTGCGGCACCAGATCTTCAGGCATATGCGGACGGTTGGCCTTATACTCCGGGTAAATCTCATTACGGAAGCTCTTACCCTTGGCATCAAAGACCACCGCAATCGGGGATGCCGGATAACGGGTGATAAGCTTTCTTAACATATTGGTAATGATCAGGGTGGCTCCAGTGGGAATACCGCTTGAAGTGGAGAAGTCGGTCTTGGCGGCATAATAGGCGCGGTACAAAAAAGAGGATCCGTCAACCAGGATCAATGTCTGCGGCATAGCTCAAGCTCCTGTGCTGGAATTTGCTGGATATTTGCTGGACGTTTGCAGGATTTTTATGCATTGTAGCGGCTCAGGCTAGCAAAAGCAGCCTTTTTTCCGGTACAATGCGCTCCATTTGATGATTTTCCCTTTTGTTTTCATTAAGGATTAACAACATTATGAGTTTACAGCAACCTCTTACAAAACTGTTCTGCCTGCACGTTTTTATTATCGTGCTCAGCAACTATGCAGTGCAGATCCCGGTGACCGTGCTTGGCATCGATACCACCTTTGGTACCTTTACCTATCCTTTCATCTTCCTGACCACTGATCTGACGGTACGTCTCTATGGTGCTATTGCCGCCCGGAAGGTGATCTTCCTGGCCATGCTGCCTGCCCTCGTCATCTCCTATTTTGTCGGCACCCTGTTTGCCTTTGGCGAGTATCAGGGCTTTGGTGCGCTCACTGTATTTTCAATATTTGTGTTCCGTATTGCTGCAGCCTCCTTCAGTGCCTATATCGTAGGGCAGCTGGCCGATATCCTGGTATTTTCACGCCTGCGCCGGTTAAAGCAGTGGTGGCCGGCTCCGGCAGCCTCATCTATTGCCGGTAATGCGCTGGATACCTTTGTGTTCTACGCCATTGCCTTCTGGCAGACCACCGATGCCTATATGGCAGAGAACTGGGTGGCGCTGGGTATAGTTGATTATCTGGTAAAAATTGCTGCCAGCCTGGCGCTTTTTGTCCCCCTTTACGGCATTATCCTGAACGCTCTGGCCAAATACGTGTTCCGCCGTCCCCTGACCGGGATCGGGATTAACTGAGTAAAAATCGCATCTGCAGCTGCAACCTGACAGCACATGCTATCATGGGGGCAGTTTTGGTTGTATAAAGAGGAATTACCATGAGTGTACTGCACATTACCGACGACGAATACGAAAATGCCGTGCTCAAGAGCGATCTGCCGGTACTGGTAGATTTCTGGGCTCCCTGGTGCGGCCCCTGCAAGATGGTAGGCCCTATTTTAGAAGAGCTGGCTGACGAACTTAGTGGCATCAAGATCTGCAAGATTGATATCGATCAGAACTCTGCCTGGGCCAGCAAGCTTGGCGTCATGAGCATCCCCACCATGCTGATTTACAAGGACGGCGAAGTGGTAGCCAAGCAGGTCGGTGCACTGCCCAAGGAAGAGTTAAAGTCCTTCATCCAGGCACATCTCTAGTCATTAAGATCAAGCCTGTAATTATTGAGGTAAACACCGCCGCTATTGCCCTGGCGGTAAACGCGGCTAAAAAAGGCAGCCTAAGCTGCCTTTTTTGCAACCTGACCTGACAGCCCTCCGGACAAAACATTTCTTACAACAACTATCCTTTGCTTTACAACACAATTCTTTGAAATAATGCTAGCCCGCCACTGCTACTAAACAGCTCCTTTTCAGATGGCAAAATAACCCTGGAGCTTACTTTTCCAAACAATGAGATCAAAGCATCCTTCAGTACTCTGATAGAAAAAATGAATGAGCAGAAACTGCAAAGATCAGATCTCAGTGCACTGCAACAGGCCTGCATGGAGGCAGACGATGCCAGGATTTCTGCTTCTATTTCAGATTTGCTGTTTGATACCATCAGCTATTTTGACTACCGTGAAGACTTTTATCATGCCTTTGTCTGCGGTATGTTTACAGCCTTCCCGGGCTGTAAAGTGGAATCCAACAAAGAACGGGGCTTGGGCAGACCGGATATCACCGTGATCATGCGATCCTTGCGCTGCGTACTGATAATCGAATGCAAAAGAGCTAAAAGTGCGCTTGAGCTCAAGGAGCAATCTGCTCTGGCACTGCAACAAATAGAAAGACAGCGTTATGCAGAAAGTTTCCCGGCACAGTTTAAGGTAGTAAAAATCGGTCTGGCCTTCTGCGGCAAAAGCTGTGCTGCCTGTTGTGCCTGAGCCCGAACAACTAAGCGCAAATAGTGCACGTACCCGTCAAGGTGCCGCAGCCTGATCCAGTACTAAGAAGCAGCCACTCCCGCCCTGCACACAAAGCTGCGCTTTTCCCATAATTAATGATAGATAATGACTGCTAAAATTCCTTTCTAATTAAGCTGATCTTTCGCCCAATCCCCGCTATCCGGGAATACGCACCGTCCATGTACC
>CALXOT010000096.1 GCA_944390085.1 uncultured Succinivibrionaceae bacterium | reverse complement strand
CCGTTCCTGAATTCTTAGAGAGTATTGGACATGATCAAAATGTGCGACACCCGCCGCTTTCATCCCCAGGCTCACGCAAGGGGAATTACGCGGCATTAGTTAAAAAAGTAATGGAGAGCATTACCTCTTTAGAAAAAAGTTATGACGAGCAATACACTTATTTAAAAAATTTAGTTGTTGAGTCTGACAGAAACCTTTATTTCAGACTGCAGTCAATTCCTGGGGTCAGTGATACCGCTGCGTTAGGCATAATATGCGAGCTAGGTTCAGACCTGTCAAAATTTAAAAGTGCTAAACATTTGTGTTCATGGGGAGGTTTGTGCCCAGGAAACACGGAATCGGCAGGAAAGCGTATTTCAGGCAAATGCGCCAAAGGGAACAAATGCCTGCGAGGCATATTATTAGAGGCAGCACATGCCTGCTCCAGAGCAAAAGATTGTTTTTTGACGGATAAAGCGCAAAAATTGAAAGAGCGGCGCGGCAAGCGCAAATCAGTAGTAGCCCTTGCTCATAATTTACTGCGAATTATCTATGCCATGATCCGAGATGGAAGCATTTTCATTAACTCAAAAACTGATCTGCCAGAGAAATTCAGACTAGACAAGTTAAAGCAAGCTGCTAAAGATCTCAACAACACCGCAGGATTAGAGCTAGAAGGATCTCTGGTAGTAAAGGATAAATTAACAGGCGAGATCAATGCTAGGATTGAACCGCAAAGGCAAAAGAAGCGCAGAACTGATAAAGAGTGCGCGTGTGCGCTCAGTTAAGCATTAATTAATCTGTTGATTTAGTAACACTTTTAAAGTACCACTAAAGTACTTTAAAGATTTGCGCCGTCTGATTAACGGTGCTGCTACAATTGCTTTCATGAAAAAGCACTTCCTGCCACAAACCATGCATCAAAAAGCTTTCACAAAGGTTAAGTAGCCGCGATAAACCGTAAGCGGAATGTTGCCGCTGTCTGAAATCTTGTCCTGATGTTGTTGCAGCAGATTGTAGCTCAAAGCAAGGATCTTTACTGTAAGCGTGCTCAAAGAAAAATATCGACTGCCGTCGCCTGCATGGAACAGGGTAGCAAATCCTGACGGCATTCGGGGGCTTTTTTCGGTAAAAAGGCACAGTCCTAGGGACAGAGTGCGCAATGAGGCACATACATCTAAAATCAGGCTGTATAACAAAAGGAAAGATCCGGCACATCTTCCTTGCGCTTATGCTGCTCTGGTTAATAAAACGTGAACAGATCTGATTTTAAAGAGGCGGGGCTGTGCGATAATAGAGGCAGTTTGAAAGCTAATTTCACGATTAGCTTTCAGGAATGAAAAATTTGGAAATGACTAGGCGGTTTTTGTGATCGATGAAGATGGATACAGACCCAACGTGGGCATTGTGATCTGCAACCGCAATGGTCAGGTGCTGTGGGCGCGCCGGGTGCGTCAGAACTCCTGGCAGTTCCCGCAGGGCGGAGTGGATGAAGGCGAAACCCCGCTTAATGCCATGTACCGCGAGCTGTATGAAGAATTAGGCCTGACTTCCAGGGATGTAAAGCTCCTCGGTCAGTCACGCGGCTGGTACAAATACCGGCTGCCCAAGCGCCTGATCCGCTGGACTGATGATCCGGTGTGCCTGGGGCAGAAGCAAAAATGGTTTTTGCTCTCCCTCACTGCCGACAAGCAGTTTGGCATACGCTTTAACCGCGACGGGCATCCGGAATTTGATGACTGGCGCTGGGTCAGTTACTGGTATCCGGTGCGGCAGGTGATTGCCTTCAAGCGTGATGTTTACCGGCGGGTGCTGACGGAATTTGCGCCGGCTGCCCTTTTTGGCAGGCCGCTGGTGACTGAGACGAGATATAACCGCAGCAGAACGCGCGGAGGATATTGATAAGATGGACGAAAGACAAAGTGAATTGCTGCTTGCCTTGCGTCAAATTACTGAGGCAGTGGCAGGGGAGCAAAGCCTGGATAAGGCGATGAATATTCTGGTGCAGCAGATAAGACGCGCCACGCATGCTGACTGCTGTTCACTTTATATTTATGAGGCGCTTAGGGACCGTTTCCGTCTGCGCGCCACTGATGGCCTGGCTCAGGAGGCTGTAGGCAAGGCTACCTTAAAATCAGGTGAAGGGCTTGTCGGGGTCGTGGGCAAGCGCCGTGAGATGCTCGATCTGGCTGATGCTTTTTCCCATCCTAATTTTAAATACCTGCCTGACGTGGGGGAGGATGAATATCATTCCTTCCTGGGCGTCCCGGTCTTAAACCAGGGAGATCTGCTGGGCGTGCTGGTGATCCAGAGTAAGGAGCAGCGGCAGTTCGGCCCGAATGAAGAATACTTCATGCTGACCTTAAGCGTGCAGATTGCTTCGGTGATAGCGATGAGCCGCTCGGTGGAGCTTGATGAGGAGCAGAACATACAGCGCATCCACGGTCTGTCTGGTACCGGTGGCCTGGCCATTGCCAGAGCCATGGTGTGGCAGCCTTCAGTGTCGCTTGATCAGGTTAAGATCCTGCACTCAGATGATCCGGTGATGCAGACTGAACTCTTCCATCAGGCCATGTTCCAGCTGCAGGTGGAGATGGACCGCGCTTCACTGAAGATGCAGGAGGACGACAAGTCCAACGCTCTTTTTGGCTACATGTCAGGCTATGGGCAGCTGCTTGATGATCCTACTTTCCAGGAGGATGTCGATGCCCTGATAGTGGATCAGGGGCTGCTAGCTTCATCTGCCGTCAAGCTGGTGATAGAAAAGCGCCTGGCTGAGGCCGAACGCAAGCATGACAAGGAAGAGTACGTTGACACCCAGGATTTTGCGCAGGTCCTGATCACCAGGCTGGTGCATGATTCAGCGCGTGACTTTGAGTTAAATGAAAGGGTGATCCTGGTGGTGGACAGCCTGCCTGCGGCCATGGTGGCAGAATTGCCCCGCGACAAGATAGCAGGCTTTGTAGCAACCTCCTTCAATACTAGTGCGCATACCTTGATTCTGGCACGAGATCTGGGGATTCCGGCAGTGCTGGGAGTGAGTGCCGATCTGAGTGCCATTGACGGGCATATGCTGATCTTAGACGGCAGGCACAGCGAGATCTTGCTCGATCCGCCGCAGTCGGTGGTAGATGAGTTCTCCGAGCTGTTAAGCCAGGACAAGAAACAGTCAGACCTGTTCAGCTCTGAACTGGACAAGGAAGGAGTCTGCCTTGACGGGGAGCGCATTCAGATTCAGCTCAATGCCGGGCTTAACCATCAGGACAGTGACAAGCTGCGGGAGATCACCGATGGTATTGGCCTGTACCGCACTGAGATCGCTTTCATGCTCACGCAAACCTTCCCCACTGAGGATCAGCAGGAAGAATGGTATTCCACCTTGCTCACGCAGTTTGCCGGCAAGCCGGTGTGCATGCGTACCCTGGATGTGGGTTCAGACAAGAGCCTGCCTTATCTGCCGATTAAGGAAGTAAACCCGGCCTTTGGCTGGCGCGGGGTGCGCGTTACCATCGATAATCCGCAGATCCTGCGCACGCAGCTGCGCGCCATGCTGCGCGCCCAGCAGCGCTGTGGCAATCTGGAGATCATGGTGCCGATGGTGTCACGGCCAGATGAGATTTATTTTGTTAAGAATCTTCTCCTCAAGGAGGCAGCTGCCATCCGTGAGGAGAGCGGGCAGTCCTTCCCGTTGCCACGTTTTGGGGTGATGGTGGAAGTGCCCAGCCTGGTCTATATCCTCGATGACATCATCAATGACATTGATTTTCTTTCCATCGGTTCAAACGATCTGATCCAATACTTGCTGGCAGTAGACAGATCCAACTCGCGGGTGTCGCGCTTCTACGATCCTTTTCACCCGGCCGTAGTTCGTTGTCTGGCATATCTGAGTGAAAAGGCAGTGCAGTATGGTAAGCGCATCAGCGTCTGCGGCGAGCTGGCAGGGTCTGCCATGGGAGCACTGCTGTTAGTGTCGCTGGGCTATAAGTACCTGAGCATGAACTATTCTGATCTGGCGCAGGTCAAGTACATATTGCGTCACGTCAGTGCCAAGGAATTGCAGGATCTTAAGGGCAAGGCCCTAAGCCTGTCCGATCCGCAGTCTATCCGGGATCTGTATGTGGAATTTGCCAGGGCCAATGGCTTAAGCCGCGCCATGGATTTTTCTGAGGCACAGAAAAAGGCCTATCAGGTAGAACCGGCTGCCTTGCCGGAAATTGAGGAACACAGCGGCAGGAGCAAGCAATCGTGAAAGTTTATCTGGATTTAATGCAGCGGATTTTAAACGAAGGCGTGGATCGGGACGATCGTACCCACACCGGAACCCGTTCCATTTTTGGGACGCAGATGCGTTTTAATCTGCAGGAAGGCTTTCCGCTGCTTACCACCAAGAAGGTACATTTGCGCTCTATCATCTATGAGCTGCTGTGGTTTTTAAAGGGCGATACCAATATCAAGTATCTGCACGATCACAAGGTCACTATCTGGGATGAGTGGGCGGATGCTGAGGGCAATCTCGGTCCGGTCTATGGCCATCAGTGGCGCTCCTGGGACGCTCCTGACGGACAGAGCATCGATCAGATTAAAAATGCGGTACAGCTGATTAAAACCGATCCCAATTGCCGCCGTATTCTGGTCAATGCTTGGAATGTGGCTGAGATTGACAAGATGGCTCTGCCTCCTTGTCATGTGCTGTTCCAGTTTTACGTGGCGCAGGGCAAGCTCTCCTGCCTGCTTTATCAAAGAAGCTGCGATTTCTTTCTGGGCGTGCCCTTCAATATCGCCAGCTATTCGCTCTTGACCATGATGATGGCCAAGGAATGTGGCCTGGAGTACGGGGACTTCATCTGGACTGGCGGTGACACCCATATCTATCATAATCACTTTGAGCAGTGCCGCGAACAGCTCTCGCGCACCCCGCGTCCAATTCCGCGCATGCTCATCAAACGTAAGGCTCCTTCAATCTTTGACTATGAGTTTGAGGATTTTGAACTTGAAGGCTATGACCCTTATCCGGTGATTAAGGCTCCGGTGGCGGTTTAAGCGCCAGGTGCTGCTGGCAACCAAACTTCAAGGTGAGGAGGATAAAGGATGAGTGAATATAACTGGGGGCGCATCAAATGGCAGTCACGTCGGGGCATGCGTGAACTTGATCTGATGTTGCTGCCCTTTGTGGAACATGATTTGCCCAAGTGTGATGATAAGACCATCGCAGCGTATATGGATTTACTCAATGCCACTGATTTGGAACTGTTCCGCTGGCTGCATGGTACGGCACAGCCTGATACCGAGCAGCGCCGGGAGATGGTGGCGTATATCGTCAAATGCCATGAAGGCCGGCGTGGGGTTGAGGGTGTTTGACTTAAGCAGATACAGGCAGTTTAAGCTGGTTGGGCTGGAACTTAGCTAAAGGCCCGGCTCATACCTTAGTTAAGGCTACAGGTAAAGTATGGGCAAATTCTGGTTCTGGGAATATCCTCCAGTTAAATGCCAGATGCAGTCCTGGATAAAGCTTAAGCCCTGATTTTTAGCGGTTTAATTAAGGTGCGGCAAGGATCGCACGCTGATCGGCCTTGTCCGGTCTGAAGAGGATTTACAGCGCATGGATTTTGCAGAACTTTCCCTTCCCGATAACATAGTGGCGGCCGCACAGGCGCAGGGCTTTATCACGCCGACCCCAGTGCAGGTCCTGGTGATTCCGCCAGCCCTTGAAGGCTCAGACATCCTGGGCGGGGCACCTACCGGCACTGGCAAGACCGCAGCCTATCTGCTGCCGGTGCTGGCCCGGTTGTGCATGGAGCCTGAGAAAAAAGGGGCACGGGCTTTAGTGCTTACCCCTACCCGTGAGCTTGCACTGCAGGTATGTAAGGATGCCAATGCCCTGTGTGCCAGCCTGAAGGAAGTATCCAGAAAACAGGGGGCGGAGCTGCAGGCCTTTGCCGCCTATACCATTATCGGGGGAGAGGGGCGCGATGTGCAGCAACAGGCACAGGGCAATATTGTCTGTGCCACCCCGGGCAGGCTCAATGAATTTATCGACAAAGGCTGGTTTGATCCTAAAAGTGTGGAGCTTTTGATTATCGATGAGGCCGATCGCATGCTCGATCTGGGCTTTAAGGATGAAGTGGCCTCCATTGTGCGGGCGGTCAGTGCTCGTTTCCAGACCATGCTGTTTTCTGCAACCCTTGACAGTGCCGGGGTACGCGAATTTGCCGGGGCGGTGCTCAATGACCCGTTTGAAGTTGATCTGCGTACCGGTGGTGCTGACAATGAGCGCCTGCCGGAGCTGTTGTCAGCACGTGCCTATTACGCTGCAAGCTATCAGCAAAAGTACAAAATCATGGCTCATCTGCTGAAAACTGCAGCCGGTAAGGCCATCATCTTTGTACGTACTCGCGACAAGGTAAATGAGGTCTGTGCTTTTTTAAGAAAACAGGGGGTAAGTGCAGCCAGCCTGCAAGGTGAGATGAACATCACCGAAAGAAAAGCCGCCTTACGCCGCTTCAGTGACAATGAGGTGCGCATTTTAGTGGCCACTGACGTGGCCGCACGCGGTCTGGATGTGCCCGATACCGAGCAGGTCTATAACTTTGACTTGCCAGCTAAGGCTGACGTTTATGTGCACCGTGCCGGACGTACCGCCCGCGCAGGCAGCAAGGGCACTGTGATCTCCTTTGTTGAGCCCAATGAACTGGCTTTATTGGAGCGTATTGAGCGCTATACCGGACGGGAAGTGGAAAGGCGCGAGATTAAATATGTGTGCACCGCTTTCCCTAAGGAAAATACCTTGCCTACCAGGCGTGAAGGCCGGGCCTCCATCGGGGGACGGGGTGGTTTTGATAAAAAACGCCCGCAGGAGAAGGAAAAGGCACATGTAAAGGAGCGCTGGCGCGACAAGAAGAACAAGGGTAAGCCTGATTTTGCAGCTAAGCGTGCCAAAAAACGTGCACTGCAGGAGGCCCGTGAGGCCAGACAGACCAAAGTTCAGACTGCATCGGCAACACCTGAGGATCAGGGTGCAGGAAAAGCTGAATAAAAATAGGAGAGAGGCATGGGCGGTACAATTTTGCGTAATGCGCGGCTGCATCTGGTTTCCCCGGAATTTGAGGGCGCTGACAGCCTGGCGGTGCAAAACCACCGCATTATCCCGGTCAATCCGGCCTTGTTTGAGGATGGCACCTCTGAGGAAATTAACTTAAACGGGCTGCATGTGGCTCCCGGCCTTATAGATCTTTTGGTTAACGGCTGTGCTGGGATCACTTTTGGTTCTGATTTAAGCGCAGAGGGCCTGGAGGAGATGCGCCGTTTTCAGACGCAGCACGGAACCCTGACCTTTGTGCCGACCCTGATCTCAGGGCCGCGTGAGAATATGACCAAGGCCATCAATGTGGTGGAGGCCTTCAAGGAAAATCATCCGGGGGTATGCCCGGGACTGCATTTAGAGGGACCCTTTATCAATGCAGAGCGCAAAGGTTTCCATCCGGTGGGTTATATCCGTAACATCATGGATGCTGATATCTCCACCCTACGTGAGCATGCCGATACCATCGCTTATATGACCATTGCCCCTGAGATAGTGCGGGGCAAGCATCTTCTGGATCTGATTGGCACCGGTATCAAGCTCTCCATCGGTCATACCAACTGTACATTTACAGATGCCCTTAATGCCATGCGTGCCGGAGTTACCAATATCACCCATCTGTATAACGGGATGCGTCCGATGACCGGGCGTGAGCCCGGGGTATTGGGAATGGCGCTTAATTTTGACAATGTCACCGCCGGGGTGATTGCTGATGGCAGGCACGTGCATCCTGCTGTGATCCGCATCTTGCATAAGCTGCTGGGGGACAGATTGTACATTGTCTCAGACAGTCAGGCGGTGGCCGGGGCTAAGGAGACTCCGGCTTCCTTTACCATTGCCGGCACTGAGGTGTTTGTGGATCCCAACCGCGGGCTGATTGATGCTAAGGGATCTTTGGCGGGCACTAATGTCACCTTGCTCGATGAAGTGCACTATCTGGTGAAGGTCTGTGGTTTTACCCTGGATGAGGCTTTGGCTGCAGCATCCTCTACTCCGGCGCGGGTTCTGGGCATTGATCATGAATACGGACGGATTGAGCCTGGATTCATGGCCGATCTCATTATCTTTGACGATGACTTCCGCATCCGCTATATCGTGCAGAATGGCTTCATGAAGAACTCTGCAGAGCTGCTTTAATTAGATAGAGCAACGCATAAAGGATACAAGACATGGCTTTAAATCTTTTGGACAGGATCTCGGCTAAAAGTGCTGAACTTACCAAGTCAGAGCGCAAAATTGCAGCTGCGGTACTTGAAGATCCGGCGCTGACGGTGACGGAGAATATTGCGCAACTGGCCAAGCGCGCCCAAGTGTCTGAGCCTACGGTATACCGTTTTTGCAAGACCTTTGGTACGGACGGTTATCCTGATTTCAAGCTGGCACTGTCAGCTGAGCTCAATACTGAGCGCTATGCCCCGCGTGAGCGGGTCAAGGCAGGTGACAGCGTCGAAGATGTGGCATCTAAGGTCATAGGCAGTAATGTGGCTGCCTTAAATGAATTAGGCCGCAGCCTTGATTACACCGTAATTGCCCGCTGTATTGATCTGATTAGCCAGGCCAGGCGCATCCTGATTGCCGCAGAAGGCTTGTCACGCCCTGCAGGATTATTGTTTTATGCCAGGATGCAGCGCCTGGGGCTTGCCTGCGAGCTGGCGCCTGACAGTGCCTTGCTCTCCCTGTCGGCAGCCTCGCTGCGGCCTGCCGAGCTGTTGATAGCGGTGTCATCCTCTGGACAGAACCGGGCAGTGATCCATGCCCTGCAGCAGGCACAGCAGGGAGGGGCAGCGCTGATCGCTTTTTGTCCGCGTGAAAGCGACATGGCACAGTGCGGTGCGCTTAATTTGTATTGCCCTAAATCCGGTGCCGGCAGTGAGGAGAACTTTAGTGCACGTTTTGCCCTGATGAACTTAATGCAGATAGTGTTATCTGGCGTGATGTTACGCCGGGCTGATAGTGTGCGCGATTTAAAGGAGCGTCTGGAAGCTGCACAGGGCTCGGCCTACCTGCCTTCGGCAGCTGAACTGGAGGCTCAGGCTGCCGCACAGGCACAGGCAGTGGCCCAGCAGAACAGTGATCGTGAACTTAAGGCAGGCGAACCGATTTCAGCTATCACCTGGCCCTTTTAAGCCGGGATTTCCCTGCTTTTGCGTTCAGGAGTTTTGAGCAAGCTCAAAGCATTAACACAAAGTCAGATTTTGTTAGCGTCAAGCAACGCCGTCTTTGTGGGTATATGCTATCCTTTGTAGTGATTCTTTCCGCTAAAAAGCCGCAGGAGCGCGTTTTATGGGATAAGCGGAAGGAAAAATACAAATAAACCCTTTTTAATACGCCCTTGAGGCGTTAATTCACGTTTTTGGGACTGCGTTTGTCATGGCAAAAGAAGAAAAATTATTGAAGTTAAATTTAGGTTGCGGCTTCCGCCATTTTGCCGGCTGGCTCAATGTAGATAAAGCTGAAATCTGCGATCCGGACATGCAGGTGGATCTTGAGGAGACCCCGTGGCCTTGGGAAGATAATTCTGTAGGTGAAGTCCGTCTTTTCAACGTACTGGAACAAGTAGGCAGCGATCTGCCTACTTTTGTAGCGCTGATGAAGGAACTTTACCGCGTCTGCCGTCACGGTGCCCACATCCATATTATTTCATCCCATCCCCGCTCTGATGCCTTTTTAAGTGATCCGTGCTCCTGCCGCGCCATTACCGTAGGGACATTGCGCCACTTTGATAAGAGTGTTTGTGAGGCAGCAAGACAGCAGGGCGTTGCTTTCAGCCCACTGGCACTGCAGCATGAGCTGGATCTGCGGGTAGTCACCTTCAAGCACACGCTTGATGGCAAGTTTGTAAAGTTGGCACAACAGAAAAAATGGAGCGCAAAGGAGATCCAGGCTAATCTGGAGCTTTTCAATAATGCCATTGCCAGTACGGAACTGCACTTAATTGTGGTAAAGGATGCCACGGACAAGAGCCGCTATGCTTTGGCCCAGCCATTGAATATTGCCCCGTATCTGATGGCAGTGCAGCAGGATCTTAATGCTGATCGTGAAGTTTCCGGTGCTATTGCGGCAAACGGACAGTGGCAGCCGGTAAAGTCGGCGGTATTTACCAAATTACTGGGCAAGCTTGCTTCTGAGCGCAAAAACCTGCGGGTGATGATTGCCGGGGCTACCATCGGCTGGTATCCGCTGCTGGCTGCCAAGTGCGCTGATAATATCAACGTGGATTGCTTTGAGCCCTTTGCGCCCACTGCTGAAATCTTAAAGCACAATCTTGAGCTCCATCAGCTTACCGATCGGGTGAATGTCAGTGTCAGTGCACTCTCGGATGCTGCAGGTCAGGTCAAGTTCTATCTGGACAAGAATAATCTGGCCATGGGAGCCCTGGCCAAATATCAGGAAGGCCTGGAGGAGAGTGAGGTTCCGGCTGATACCCTTGATAATATGTTCAAGGGCAAGCAGCTTGCCCGTTTGCCGGAAGTGCTGATGCTGGACGTGCAGGGCTGTGAGCAAAAGGTGCTTGACGGGGCTCAGAAGTTATTTGAGCGGGGCTGGCGTCCGCTGATCTTCGTTGAGATTAATCCAGGCAAACTGCAGGCCTTTAATTGCAAGGCTCAGTTTACTGAGCGGCTGACTGAGCAAAAATATAGCCTGTATGCAGTAGGTACCAAGGGCCTGAACCTTAATGCTATCAGTGCCGGGCAGGTGGCTAAGTTCTGTGAAGACACCATAAAGTCCGGGCATAAGGAGCGCTATATGTCGCTTTTATGCGTACCTGAGGGTGTTGATATCAAGGCCTTGCTGCACTGACAGCATTAAGCTTTGACCATCATGGGGCACAGCACGGCCGGGCTGTGCCCTCATGAAGCAGGGAACTTGAGCCTTTTCGTCTTTTCATACTTTGTTATCCTGCGTGGTAAGAGCGGGGCTGCCCCGTATCCTGAGCCTCATCCTGTGCTGCCGGATGACCGGCGCTTTCTTCTGTTACAGTTACCGTACAGCCGGAGTTTTGCATGCAGCCATGCTACCGATGGGCTGCTGCCGGCTGTTGCGAGGCTGGACGTAACATTACATTTGCAGGTTGCTTAATGCGTATAATGGAGAGGTAACTTGATCACGTAACACAATTTCCCTGGCAAGGATCTGAGCTGCGCTTTTCATAATGCTAGATTTTGATGAGTTGCATACTAAACTTCCTACTGCAAATTCTTCCTTTCCTGATTTGTGCGCCCAGGGCTGCGTGTACGTGGATAAGACCAAGTTTGTATACCGTTTGGCTGTCAATAAGCAGCCGCATATTCTGATAAGGCCGCGCTGCTTTGGTAAATCCACCCTGCTTTCTGCCTTGAAGGAGTTGTTCCTGCATGGTACCGGTGATCCTAACTTTGAGCGGCAGATGCGGGAACTTGACCGCTATGCCAAAGTTTTTGGAGTAACCCTGCCATCTGATGCCATGACTTCTTCAAAAAGCTGCAGCAGTTGGCTCAGGCTTTGCCCAACAATGCGTTGGTACTGCTGATTGATGAACATGATGCCCCCTTGATGGCGCATCTTGGTCATAAAGATGAAGAAGAGAGGGAGGCATTGTCCGTCCTGAAAGGAATTTATGGAACGGTAAAAGCCTTTCCGGCAAGTTTTCGCTGCGTTTTTGTCACAGGAATCCTGCGTTATAAAGATTTGGGGCTGGGTACCGCCGGTAACAGCATGATAGACGAGTCCTTGCTGTCAGCCTTTGGTTAGAGCTGTGGTTATACCCATACGAACTCAGACAGTACTTTGCAGATAACCTGCGTTATGCTGCGGCGGTAAGACAGGGGCTTGACAGTGATGCAGTAAGTCCATGGCAGGTAGATCTGCTTTTAGATGAACTGACTTACTGGTATGGCGGTTTTTGCTTTGACAAGGAAGCCCGAAGCAGAGTGTTTTCCAGCTGGTCCATACTGAGCTTTTTTGCTGAAAGATATGCGATCATTGAGCCGTTCTGGGTTAATGATGAAAGTCTGGGCTTGCTCCGGCTTTTAGATTACTACCTGCCCAGACTGAATTTACAGCAGGTGCTGGAACAGCTCAATCAAGGCATGATCAGATTGCCGCGTACGGAATTTAACAGTATGTTTGCAGGGTTCCCTTATCAGCGCAGGTTTGTGCGTTGTGTGCTGGTTGATAAGATAGATTTGGCAAAGCTTGACTGAAAGCCCGCAGCCCTTGTCAGGTGCAGGCAGGGCAAAGACCCGGGAGCGGGTCTTTGCGTAGGGTGCATGGTAAATGGAAATTACCACCACTTAGGTTTGAGCAGGGCCTGCTGATAGAGCTCTTCGTATTGCTGGCAGCTGTCCTTCCACAGGAAGCGTGTGCGCATGGCGTTTTGCTTGATGCGCCTCATTTCGTCCTGATCTTCAAGATAGAAGATCAGGGTGCGGCGTAACAGTGACAGCAGCTCCTCAGAATTGGCTTCGTAGAACATAAAGCCGTCTGCATGCTCACGATCGACATCGTAATCAATCACAGTATCCTTCAGGCCGCCGACGGCACGCACAATGGGCAGGGTGGCATAGGCCAGGGAGTAGATCTGATTGAGGCCGCAGGGTTCAAAGATGGACGGCATCAGGAAGAAGTCCGCACCGGCTTCAATCTGATGAGCCAGCGCGTTGTTATAAACCGGCTCAAAGCGCATCTTGTCCGGGTAACGTTCGGCAAGTTCACGCATCTGCCGCTCAAAGTTAGGATCTCCGGTACCTTCGATCACCACCTGTACCTTGTGCTGCAGGAAGCGGTCTAAGATCGGCAGCAGCAGGCCGACGCCCTTTTGATCAGTAAGGCGGGCCACCATGCCATAGAGCGGGACATCGCCCATGGGCAGGCCTAGCTTACGCTGCAGCAAGTATTTGCCTAAGATCTTCTCTTCCATGGTGTTGACGTCATAGTTGATCTTAAGGTACTTGTCAGTGGCCGGATCCCAGTCGCTGTAGTCACAGCCGTTAATGATGCCGCATAAGTCCTGGGCGCGGTCCTGGAAATTCTTGGCCATGCCGTGGCCGCCCAGATAGGTGACCAATTCCTGCGCATAGCCCGGGGACACGGTATTGATCTTGTCGGCAAAGAACACGCCGCATTTCAGGAAATTGATGTAGGAACCCTGCATGATCATGTCATTGTAATAAGACGCGATCTCCGGCAGGAAGCTTATCTGAGCACGGTCAAACACGCCCTGGAAGGCACCGTTGTGAATGGTGATGACTGAGCGGGTCTTGTCAAAGAAAGGATTGGAGCCGTACTTAAAGCGCAGGATCATCGGGGCAAGGGCTGCATGCCAGTCATTGCTGTGCACGATATCGGGCTGGAACTCCAGGCGGTAAGCGGCATCCAGGGCTGCAGCAGACAGGAAGGCATAGCGCGATCCATTGTCACCGTAGGCCTGATTGTTGTCACCGTAAAGGGAGGTGCGCTCGTAAAATACCCGGTAATCAATCAGCCAGACTTCGACCTTTTCATCGCCGACATAGGTGCGTCTTACTGCGTATTCCATCTTGTGGGCAGCACTGGCCTCGTTGATGCAGCCAGTGGCAATGATAGGCAGATCAAATGCCCCCTTGATCAGGCTGTAGCAGGGCATCACCAGCCTTACGTCATGTCCGTTTGCCTTGAGCTGGCATGGCAGAGCCTTGGCCACGTCAGCCAGGCCTCCGGTCTTGATTAGTCCCGCAATTTCGGACGAGATAAACAGAATATTCAATCAAAGCCTCTCTTTTGCTGTGATAAGCAAGCTTGGGATAAGCCCCTAAAGCTGGCTGCATATGCGGCCTGCTTGCCGCATTTTACTAAAATTCTGCGCCGCCTGCCCCTCTGGGTCCAAAAAGGCGGCGCGCTGCGTTACGGGCAGTTAAAAGCCCAGGCGCAGCCCCTTGGGGATCACGATGATCCCGTTTGCCGATATCTGCGGGCCGTTCTTATCTCCCGGAGTCACCAGTTTGCGGTCTTGTTCGGGATCAATGCCCAGGCAAAAGCCTGGAGCCAATTCTACGTCGCGATCGATGATGGCACGGCGCACCTTGCAGCCATCGCCAATCTTCACATCACCAATTAAGACGCTCTCTTCCACGCAAGCACCGTCGCCTGCTGAGCAGCGGAAGCCTAACACCGACTTTCTGATGTTGGCACCTTCAATCAGGCAGCCTGCTGAAATCATGGACTGTGAGACCAGGGAATGGTTTTGCTGGGTGTCTGAGAAGGTGGCCGGGGGCAGGGGCGGATAGTAGGTATGCAGCGGCCATTTTAAGTTAAAGAGTGAGAAGATGGGATGATCTCCCACCAGATCCATATGGGCGTCCCAATAGGCGTCGATCGAGCCTACGTCTCGCCAGTACACTTCGCCAGGCTCTCCCTGGATCACGTTATTTGACAGATCGTAGACAAACACATTGCCCTTGGGGAAGAGGTGCGGGATGATGTCCTTGCCAAAGTCATGCGAGCTGTTAGGATCCTCGGCATCCTTGCGCAGCTCAGCGGTCAGGACCTGGGCATTGAAGATATAGTTGCCCATGGATACCAGGCTGTAGCCCGGATCGCCAGGGATTTCCTTTGGTACTTCAGGCTTTTCGGCAAAGCCGATCATCCGGCCTTCCATATCAACTTCAATCACGCCAAAGCGTTTGGCCACATCCTTGCTTGGCAGGCGGATGGCTGCTACAGTCAAATCAGCCTTGTTGGCATTGTGATAATCAAGCATCTGCCGGATGTCCATCTTATAGATGTGATCTGAACCGAACACACAGACATTGTCCGGGTACTGATCCTCAATAAAGGTCAGGTTCTGATAGATGGCGTCGGCAGTGCCCTGATACCATTCTTTGCCAGTACGCATCTGCGCCGGGATCGGATCAATAAAGCAGCCAGGGATGCCGCTTACGGTCCAGCCGTTCTTTAAGTGCATGTACAGCGACTGTGATTTGTACTGCGTGATCACGAACAGCCGGATGATGCCTGAATTGATGAAATTATTGAGTACGAAGTCAATTAAGCGGTAGCTGCCGCCAAAAGGAACGGACGGCTTGCTTCTTGATTTGGTAAGAGGCATTAAACGGGTGCCTTCGCCGCCTGCTAAGATCATGCCTAATACACCGGACATAATGTATCTCCTTTTCTTTAGTATTGATGCTGACAGGGGCCGCAAGACCCATAATTCAAGCATACTGAAAATAGTTTTCTGATTTCTTGATTTATCCTGCAGTTTGAGCAAAAAGGCAGGCTGAAAACCGTTATTTGTCAGTCAGGTCTCAGCTCTAAATGTTGAAGTGGGCAGGATTGGTGCAATCAGGCAAGCTTCCGGGAAATAGGAGATGTTTTTGTGATTTTTATCACAGTGATCCGGGCGCGCTTTTTTTAAATTGCAAGTGCGGGCTTGCATCTGGCCGTCTGCGCTGGCCGGTCCGGGCTCGCACCGCGCAGAGCCTTAGGTCTGGACTCAAGACAGGGCTTGAGCGTGGCGCTGAAACAGCTGCAGCGGTGTGGGAAAACTTCAGATGTTTGGCTTTGGCAAAAGCTTTGACAAAGAAAGCTTATTACTATTATTAAAAACCTTGAGCGGGGCGCTATTGCTGTCTTTGGCCGGAGGTATCTCTTTCTTGGCCTGCAATAAGCAGCCTCCTTATCCGGCGGCCACAGATCCTATTGTGTTGCGTCTTGCTTTCAATCAGCCGGCACAACATCCTGAATATAAGGCTTTGGAACAGCTGGCCACTGAAATAAACCGCCGCAGTAATGGCCGCTATGAACTGCAGCTTTTTCCGGATGAACTGTTAGGGCCGCAGTTAGATACCCTGGAGCAGGTCTCTGAGGGCAACCTTGATTTCTGCATTGTGGGGGCACAGCTGCTGTCCAATTACGATCCGGCAATTGAAGTGCTGACCATGCCCTTTTTGTTTAAGGATGGGGCTGATTTGGAGCAGGTACTGCTGCATCCTGACTTCAGGGATCTGATCTCAAGGCGCCTGTCCCCTGCAAATTTACTGCTGCTAAGTGGCTTTTATGGCGGGACGCGCAATATCTACACTACTTACGGTCCGGTGCATCATCCTGATGATCTGATAGGCAGAACTATCCGGGTGCCGCAGACGGAATTTAACCGGCAAATGATTGCCCTGCATGGTGCCAAGGCTGCGCAGCTTGATCAGGGGGAGATCTATACTGCACTTAAAACCAATCAGATAGACGGTTCAGAACACAGTGCCCTGACCTATTTGCTGCTGCGCCATTATGAGGGAGCCCCTTATTACAATTTAACCCGGCACTTAGTGCAGCCTGATCTGCTGATTGTCAATAAGGACCGTTTTGAACGTTTGCCTGAGTTTTTGCAGCGCGAGATTCTAAATGTCCTACCTGATCTGGCGCGGGAAGAACGGAGTCTGTATGAACAGCAGGAACGTTTGGGGCTTGCCAGGATTGCTGAACAGTCTTACCTGATTGAGGATGTGGACAGGGAGGCTTTTATGCATCAGGTTCGTCCTTATTACCGCAGTACGCTGCGGGAACCTCAGATACGGGCAATTTACGATACTATCAACCATATCCGTGCCAGCGCTTATGCCTTGGATCAAAAAGATGCCCATGTGACGGAAGGCAGTAAGGCACAAAGAGAAGACCTGCCAGAGGACGCCGGGGTGCAGGAGGAAGCTGGTTTGCAGTGCTCAGATCCACAAAAAACGGCGCCCTGAGTGGGGCACCGCTTTTTCTGTCAGCCGCGGTCTGCAGCTGTTAACTTCTATCTTTTTTCCTGGCCTGAAGCCTGAGCCCTGATTTTGGGCGACAACTTCCAGGCTTTATTTTATTCATGATTGTTCAGAATTATTCAGCTCCCCGATAGTTTTGTGCCTTTTCCAGCAGGCTCATCTTCATCTGATAGTAGGCAGGGCTCATATCCAGGAAGTGGTGGTGCGGGTTTTCAAAACGCTGCTCTTCAAGCCAGATCTCGGTTTTAAGCTGGGGTTTGACGTAATCACGGATCTCATCGAGATTGTGCTTGGGCTCTACCCGTACGCCTTTGTCCATGACCAGATGCAGCAATTCCTTGCCGCGGCAGTTGGTAAAGGATGAACGTTTCCAGGGTTTGCGCGGATCTATATAGCAATATGGTTTGCTGAAATCAGGGGTTTCATCGGCACCGGTGATGAGATCAGCGACCGCATGCCCGGTCTCGTTGTAGATGCGCCACAGCTTCTTTTCGCCAGGATTGGTGATTTTTTCAGCATTTTCAGAAATCTTGATCTTGGGTTCAAATTCTGCACCATGCCTGACTGCAGCAAGTTTATACACCGCACCGAACACCGGATCACTCTTGGCTGTGATCAGGCGCTCGCCTACGCCAAAGGAGTCGATACAGCCACCCTGATCGAGCAGAGATCTGATGGTGTACTCATCAAGGCTGTTGGAGGCCACGATCTTGCAGTCCTCAAGTCCGGCGTCATCGAGCATGCGGCGGGCTTCCTTTGACAGATAGGCCAGATCGCCTGAGTCAATGCGGATCCCCTGCAGGCGCTTGCCCATGGGCTCCAGGACTTCATGGGCTACCCGGATGGCATTGGGGATGCCCGATTGCAGCACATCATAGGTATCAACCAGCAATACTGAGCGATCAGGGTAGAGCTCGGCAAAGAGCTTGAAGGCGGTATATTCGTCCTTATGGAACATCACGAAGCTGTGAGCCATGGTTCCGCTTGCCGGGATCCCGAACATTTTGCCGGCCAGCAGGGTGGCACTGCCTACTGCTCCGCCGATATAGGCGGCACGGGCACCATAGACGGCACTGTCCACGTTATGGGCACGGCGGGCGCCGAAGTCGGCGACCACTCGGCCCTGCGCGGCGTTGACAATGCGCTGGGTCTTGGTGGCGATCAGTGACTGATGGTTAATCTGGGTGAGTACGGCTGTTTCAATGATCTGCGCGTCAAGCAGAGGAGCCTTGACGGTGAGCACCGGTTCGTAAGGGTACATGATGGTACCCTCCTTCATGGAATAAACCGTGCCGCGGAAATGGTAATCCTTCAAAATTGCGAGGAAATCCTCGTTAAAGCAGTTAAGGCTGCGCAGATAGGAAATATCATCTTCATCAAAGTGCAGGTGTTCAAGGTAATCGAGAACCTGCTCCAGGCCGGCATAGATGGCAAAGCCGGCATTGTCAGGATTCTTGCGGTAGAACACATCAAAAATTACCTCAGTATCCTGCTCATGGTTCACAAAGTAGCCGTTAGCCATCATGATCTCGTAGAGATCAATCAGCATGGAGATATTACGCTGGTCAAACTGCGTCATGTCAAAAAAGCTCCCCTTTGGTACAGGGTTAAAAGTTCTAATATTAATAAGCATTCCGCCTGCAGGCGGGTTTAGAGCAGGATCATAGCCGCTGCCGGCACAAAATCCGCGCTCTGCTGCTGCAAGCTGGGATCCTGATCCCACTTTTAGTTTGCCAGGTGGTCTTTCGCACCGTTTCAGCCCGGCTGTCGCGGCTGTCTTGCTGCGCTTACGTTAAAGCGTGTACTGTGGCAAATGGTGGTACAGCTGGTAAAAAACTGCTGCAGGCGTTCGGGATATTTAAGGCAGGTATTGCCCACGACCAGCAAAGTGCCTTCTGGATTTAAATGTGCACCAGCACTTGCAAACAGCGCATTGCTCAAGCTGTCATTGCGTGCAACTCCCTGATGGAAAGGCGGATTGACAGCAATTAAATCAAAGTGCACGGCTTGGTTCAGATCTGCAAGCAGATCTGAAGGCTGCAGGTAGGCACTGCAGGCTCGTTCAGGCAGTTTGCAGCGGCAGAGGTTGAGGGCGCTTAAAAAGAGGGCAGCTGCCGATACATCACAGGCACTGCATTTAAGGCCACAGTGAGCCAGGGCAATGCCGATCAGGCCACAGCCACAGCACAGATCAAGGGCTGTTTTGCCGGTAAGCTGCTGCTGTGCGCACAGGCAGGCTGTAGCCTGCAGTAACATGGCACTGCCTTCATCCACCCGCCCTGGGCTGAAGACCTGGCAGTCCTGCAGCAGAGACAAGGGGGCACTGTTGTCGGTTACTTCCGGAAGTTCAAGGTTAAGTCTGGGCGCCTTTATGGCAGTCCCGGCACATTCGGGTACCAGGGCGCTGAAGTCATCAGTCTTAAGGCACTCAAGGAAAGCTGATTTTTGTGCGGCAGTCAGAACAAGAGCATCAGCAGGATGGGCAAAGGGCCTGCTTGCATCAAAATGGAGCTGCCAGAGCGTACATTTGCGCGCACTGTCAGCTTTAAAGCATGAGCCATGGGCTTTAAGCAGGCTGTCTGCACTCTTGCCCCCGGCTTCATTGGCTGCGGCAGCCAGGATCATTCCATCTGCATTCAGGTAAGGGGCCAGTGTGGCCAGCAGGGCCTGATTGACGGACTTGGTCTTGTGCAGCAGCAGGCACAGCAGATCCGCTTTAGCCGGTGCAAAGAGCTGGCGGGCGGTATAGCTAAGGCTGATATGCCGGTAGCTTACCTCGCTGTGCAGTCTGGCAGGCTGGCTTTGTCCGAGCATAGCCGCCATGCGCTGGGCGGTCCCGAAGTGATCGCACAGTACTGTGGCAGCAGCGCAGCCCTTGGTAAGCTGCAGCAGAGCCGGATCGGTGATGTCACCTGCAAAAATAACACTTTTGCCGGCAAACAGGTTTTCATTGCGCTGCAGCAATTGCAGCAGCGGTGAATTAGTCTGTACCATGGCCGTTGTCCTCCGCTGTAAGCAGTCCGCTTACGTCAAGTTCCTGTACCCTGGCGGCTAAGGAACAGTATTGGTTCAGGCTCAGATCTTCAGCACGCAGACTAAGATCGCAGGGCAATTGCTCCAAGTGGGGGGCAGGAATGAGGCGGGAGAGGGCATTGCGCAAGGTCTTGCGCCGGGCTCCGAAGGCTGCAGTCAGCACCCGGTTCAAGTATGGGGCCAGAGCTTTATCTTCTGCACTAAGTTCCCTGGGGATCAGGCGTACTACGGCGGAGGTAACCTTGGGAGCCGGCCTGAAGGCGCGGGGAGGTACTTCCAGCACCGGGATCACCTCGGCATAAAATTGTGCCATTACGGTAAGCCGTCCGTAATCCTTGCTGTGCGGACCTGCAGCCAGGCGCTCCACCACTTCCTTTTGTAGCATGAAGTGCATGTCCTTAATCCCAGGCTGCTCCAGCAGATGGAAGATCAGGGGGGAGGTGATGTTATAGGGTAAATTGCCAAAGACGCGCAGTTCCCCGGCTCCTGGCAGCGCAGAAAAATCCACCTTCAGGGCATCGCCTTCAATCAGGTTAAGCCCTTTTAAAAATGGATCATGCCGGAGTATTTGTGCCAAATCGCGGTCAAGTTCAATGGCAGTTAAAGCCTGAGCCCGCTCCAGTACCGGACGGGTCAGTGCGGCATGGCCAGGGCCGATTTCAACCAAATACTGTCCGGGCCTGGGGTTAATGGCATTGACGATGGCGGCAATTACCGAGTCATCTACCAAAAAATTCTGACCAAAGCGCTTACGGGCGCGCAGATGCGGCGGGGGTAAAGCCATGGTATCAATGATCTCCCAATAAAAGTGCTGAAGTTAGCGTGATCCTTTATTACAAGTGGCCTGCAGGTTGGCACTCATCTGTGCTGCCAGCCTGACTGCTGCTTTGAGCGAACTGGGATCCGCACTGCCGCTGCCTGCAAGTGACAGGGCCGTGCCATGATCAACGGAGGTGCGGATATAGGGCAGGCCTAAGGTAGTGTTATAGCCCTGATCAAAGCCTGCATACTTTAAAACTGGCAGTCCCTGATCATGGTACATGCATAAAAAGGCTGAGGCCTCCTGAAGGTAATGCGGGGTGAACAAAGTGTCAGCCGGCAGGGGACCTGTCAGGTTATAGCCCTGAGATCGCAGCTTGTTTAAAACA
Organism: uncultured Succinivibrionaceae bacterium; assembly: GCA_944390085.1. Lineage (GTDB taxonomy): Bacteria > Pseudomonadota > Gammaproteobacteria > Enterobacterales > Succinivibrionaceae > Avisuccinivibrio. The sequence continues at coordinate 7,961 of CALXOT010000096.1, read as the reverse complement.
GGAATAATCAGATCGATTTCCTCGCGCCCCAGATGACCGTCTTCACCGGCATGGGGATTGAGTCCTGCAACATAGATCTTAGGCTCTTTAATGCCAAATTTAAGGCGCAGATCCTGATCTAAGACTGTGATCACCTCAGTAAGTAGCTCTTCACTTAAAGCTGCGCTTACATCCTTTAAGGGCAGATGAGTGGTGGCTAGCGCCACCTTCATGGCGGGGCAACCTAAGAGCATCACCACGCGCCTGACGCCACATTTTTGCTGCAGGTATTCGGTATGACCGGTAAAACGCAGTCTGGCACTGTCCAGTACGGCCTTTGATACCGGGCCGGTTACCAGAGCGCTAAACTCCCCGTTCATCAGTCCCTGATGCGCCCGGTCCAGGCAGGAGAGCACGTAGGGGGCATTAGCTTTATCAAGCTGTCCCGGGAGGGCTTTTTTGGCAAGTGGCAGATGCAATACGGTAAGTTCACCGTGGGCTGGCAGCTTCGTTTCAGCCGGATCATAGTCTCGGATAGTAATGGGCTTTAGCCCGAAGTCTGCTCGTTTTTGTGCAGAGTGGGCACAGCAGGCGATCCGTTCTGCTATCAGGTTGCGATCGGCAATTACTACCAGCTGTTGCGCTATTTCCTGTTGCAGGGCAGAAAGGTAATACATCAGCTCCGGGCCAATGCCTGCAGGTTCGCCGGCAGTGATTACAATGCGTGCGCTCATAGTGACCCCCGTTTCAGATTCAACTTGGTTCAACAAATTATGCCAGAGGTGAGGGGATGATAGGCTCCTCCCCCCGGTAAGTCAGCTGGACAGTAGTGTGTCTAAAAGCACAGCCGCTGTCCCAGGCCAGGCCCAAGGCAGCGGCTTTATTATTCTGCTTTGCAGCTTACGCCAAATCAGGGCAGCTGCGGGGCTGCAGGACGGGCATCCTGATCCATGTCGATGTGAGCTTGCAGCAGGATCGGATCCATGACATGGATATAGGCACTGTCACGCAACTCCCGTTCCCAGGCGATGGACTCTTCCTGGAACAGGCGGCGGAAAATCAGATCGCGCGCTTTCTGGCGGTAAGCTTCATCGCTGTCCTTATCAAGCTTTACATCCTTTAAATAGATCAAATGCCAGCCAAAGCTTGATTTGATGGGGTCGGATACCTGGCCTGGCTGCAGTGCCACCATGGCTCTTGCAAACAGCGGATCATATTTTTCCGGGGTAGCATAGCCCAGATCTCCGCCATTGATGGCAGAACCCGGATCTTCAGAATAGCGGCGTGCTGCATCGGCAAAGGAAATTTGTCCTGAGATTATCTGCTCGCGCAGTGCAGCAAGCTCCCTGCTGGCAGCCTCATCTGAGAAAATGATGGAGGTTTGCAGCAGGATGTGGCTGGCATCATACAGAGAAATGGGCTGTACCGCGTCATGTGAAACGTCGTAGAGCTTGAGCAGATGGATGCCGTAGGGGGAGCGGAAGGGGCCTAAAACATCGCCCGGGGATGCCTTGAGCAGGGCCGGCAGGAAGGGCACTGGGATCTGGGTTTCAGGCAGATAGCCCAGATCGCCTGCCTGTGAGGCTGAGCTGCCGATGGAATAACGGGCAGCTAAAGCGTTGAAGTCAGCTCCTTCCTTTAATTGTGCCCGGATCTCTGAGACCTGACGGTTGGCGGCAGCAGCATTACCACCCTGGATCGGTACAATAATCTGCGATAAGTGATATTGCGGTTCAATGCTGCCGACCTTGCGCAGGTTACGGGCCAGTAGATCCACCTCAGTATCTGAAATATTGATGCGCGAACGCACGCGGGCGCGGCGCACTTCATTTAATACCAGATCGCTCCTGAACTGTTCACGTGCCTGCTCCATGCTGATCCCCGGAGCCATGCGGGCAAGTAATTCTTCCTCAGTCACTCCATTTTGTGCAGCAGCCTGACGGATGGCAGCATCAAGCTGCATGTCGTTTAAGGCTATACCCTGGCTTTGTGCCAGTTGCAGCACCAGTGAGCGGGTGATCAGGCTCTCCAGGGCAGCCTTGCGGGCGCTGACATCGTCAATGGAGCGGCCGCGACGCTGCAGGTTCTCACTGAGCTCGCCCTGAGCCTTATTCAGCTCGCTTTGCAGAATGATATCGTTGTTGACCACGGCAGCCGCACTGTCAATTGCCTGTTCGGCGGCCGGCACTGCACCAGCTCCCAGCACTAAGGAGAGCAGCAGTGCTAAATTGCGGGTTAATTTTTTCAAGGCTTATATCCTCAAACAATCATTTAGCTCAGATTGTAGCATGACCGGGCAGGGCCGGGAGAAGAGCTCTCCCGGCCTGAGGTCAATTATTCAGGTTAGTGGGGTTGAAATGATCAAGCAGCACGGTGTCGGTGGAGTTCGGTTCATCTGCGCCGCTGATGTTGACGGCACCTAAGCCCTTGAACTCAAATTGTATGCCGATGCGCCTTTCTTCTTCGCGATCAAGATCTTCCCAGTCGGTCTTGTTGTAATCCTCGATCATGAAAGTAATGGCCCAGCAACATTCTTCATAGCGCAGTGCCAGCTTCTTGTCGATATCATTGTCCTGCTCAAAGTCGTGGTAAAAGGCTCCGATAAGCTTGAACTTGTCGTTAAGCGGCAGCTCTAGCTGCAGTCCCAGCTGTTCCAGATCCACCACATCGTCTTCCAGGGTACGGTTGCCGTTGTCGGCAAAGCGGTAGCTTACCTGTCCCTTGAAGCCGGAGTCAGATTCGTACTCAGTCATTAAATTCCAGGCAATGATGGAATTGGTTTCATTGGTATAGCTGAACGCACCGTGCATGGTCCAGCCCTCCAGCAGATTGGCATCAGCACTCAGTGACAGCGGGGAGCGCGGATAATTGGAGGCCTCATCATTGGGATTTAAGGTCACCCGGGTAGGCACGAAGCTGTAGGTCTGGGAAATGGCCAGGCGCAGCAGTTCGCGATCATGCGGATCAAGCAGGCGAGAGGTAAAGCCAAAGGTGATCTCATTGACATCCGCGATGCGGTCAAGTCCGGTAAAGTGTCGGAAGGAGAAATTGGAATAGTAATCACTCTGCCGATCAGTAGTGTCATACAGGCCGATGTCGCTTTGATCCGTGTATGGAATATAGCGGTAGGCTATTTCAGACTCTAAGGTCTGCTTGTGGCGCAGATCAAGCACTCGCCGCTCCAGGGTGGTTTTACCGCGGGTCTCCAGCAGGTACAGCGCACGATCAGCACTGCCATCGAGGCTGTCAAAACCCAGTACGTCATGATAGTAATCGGGCAGATCATCAAGGCTACCCTGCTCGTAATGGGTTAAAAACAACCTTCCACCGGCGCTTAAGCTGGTGCCGCGTGAATTGTAGAACTGATAGGTAAGCCCCGGCTCCACGTGTAGGCGGGTGGCATTAAAATGGCTGTATTCAGACTCATTGGGACTTACGAACTGCGTGACCTCACCATTCACCCGCAGCAAGGCCGCACCGAAGGTGTCATACCAGGCTCCGGTCAGCTGTGGCAGCATGGAAAAAGGCTTGATGATGGATGCCTCATCCGGGATCAGGCTCTGATAGGTGCGAACCTCAAGCCCGACGTCATAGCTCGGTCGGTTGTAACCTGCCTTGAAGGACTGTACCAGATGATCGTCGGTGATGGTGGTGTCATCATTGCCGATATCAGACAGATAATCATAATCTCCCGGGCGCAGGCGCTGGAAGTCAACTTCGTAGGTCAGATCATCGTTATAAAGGGAGCCCTGATGTTCCCAGTCCAGCATCCAGCGCTGATGATCGTCACGCGCCAGATCCCAGTTGTCGTCGTAGGGCAGATAGTTAAAGTCAATCTTGCCTTCGCTGTCCTCGCTTAACATGTAGCGGAACTCATTATCAAAGGCAATGCCGCGCTGGCTCATATAGCGCGGGGTTAAGGTATAGTCGTAATTGGGCGCTAAATTGAAATAAATAGGCTGCGCATAGTCAAAACCGTTGTCTGAGGAAAAACTTATCTCCGGATACAGCAGGCCGCTCTTTCTTTTATTGGAGATGGGGAAAGTCACATAGGGCAGATAAAAGACTGGGACGTCTTTGATCCACACGGTGGCATTGGTGGCCGAGCCATAGGCTTCACCCTTGACCAAATCCACATTGTCGGCAGTGATGTGCCACACTTCCTCAGATGACGGGCAGGTGGTGAAGGACAGCTCCCCGATTTGGGATTTGTCCTCCTTGTTGTCGATCACCATGTCCTGGGTATTGGCTCGGGCCACTGATCCGTTCATCTGAATGGCGGCATCCTCAAGCCTGGTCTGCTGCTTCCTTAAATCAGAAACAATTGGCTTTTGTGAGGTGATGGTGTATTCCGGCCCCTGATAGCTGATATTGCCGCTGCTGGTAAGGATGCCGCTCTTGCCGTCATAGGACGTACGGTCGGCCTTTAACAGCTTGTCGCCCTGGGTCAGCTCCACATTGCCCTCGTACACCACGTCATGCTCCATGGAGCCGGTCATGCGATCGGCCGTGATGTTGACCGGAGTGGTGTTGACATCATATTGCAGTGGTTCGCGGTAAGGAGGAATGCCGTAATAGCAGGCCAGATCACGCTCGGGTACCGGCATGAAGGGCGCAGCCCGCCACGGGTTTTGTGACAGCTGGTGCAGCAGCCTTAAGGGAAAGGTTGCGGCAGCTGACAGATGAGCATTGGTAAGATAGCGCTGTGAGCTTGGCTGGCGCATCAGGTTTGAAATGCGGTAGGCGCTGGAGCTGACCGCCTGCAGGCGGCGTGCAGCCACGATGTCAGCGCTTTGGCTTTGTGATCTGATGGCCGTGCTTTGTGCAGGCCCTGCAGGGGTTTCAGCCCTAGCTTCAGGGGCAGTTTGCGCAAAGGATGAAGCTGGCAGCCACAATGCAGCGGCCACGGCCATGCCTAAAACAGTATAGTTAAAACTAAGTCCCGCCACTTTGAAGGGGCGTTGTAGGGAGCTTTGCAAGATGCTCTCCTGTAAATTCCGGATTAATGAACGTTCGGCGCCTATTTTAGAATAATTGCGTTGTTTTTACACGTCAGAAATCCGGGGATTAGCCTGCAGTGCTTAATTTCAGGCAATTTCAGGCAGAAGGGGAACAGCTTGCGCCTGAAGTCTGCCCAGGCTGAAGAACCAGAAGCCAAACTTAAGCCAAGGCTCTGAGCCGGGAGCAAGAGTTTAGGCCGGGGCAGGCCTTAGCTTCGTTATTGCCAGTTTTCAGATCAATGCCGTGGCAAATGGGGATCATTTAGCAAATCTGCGTCTTCATCGGCAGTGATCGGGTTGCCGGCAATGATTCTCTCGTCGCTGGCCCAGGAGCCAAGATCCAGCAAGCGGCAGCGCTCTGAGCAAAAAGGGCGGAAAGGATTGTCCTTGGTGTAGGGAGTCTTACGGCCACAGCTGGGGCAACGTACCCAGAGCACGGAGCTTTGGGGATTAGCTGTACCCTCCGGATCCCCTTTGGTTATATCTGTTTTATTAAGGCTTGCCGCTTTGGCGGCAGCTTCAGCTGATATTTCCTCAAAGGTACCTTCAGGCAGCAGATCTTTAAGGCTCATGGGGAGTTTGTTCCTTACAGGGTATCATTGCCAAGATAGGCCAGTTCAAATTCAATATCACCGATCTCAGCCCCTTTTTCGTAGGCCATGAAGCGCACGTTGAGGCTTGACTGAAAACCGCTGACCACCGGATAGGCACGCACGGTCTTGGGATAGCGGATTTCAATTAAATCGCAGTTTTCAGCGGTTTCCTTCATAAAGCCCTTGATGGCAACACGCGGCTTGAACTCAGCACACAGCCGCCACAAATAGAGGATGGTGGCAATCGGCTGGCGCAGGATATCAAGTTCATGCAACCAGGTGCTGACGCTTTGCAGGCGTTCCTCAATAGGCAAGGAACACCAGAAGGTAAAGAGCGGGGTATCGAAGCAATTGACGCCGCAGGGGGTCATGAAGCGGGGCTTGATGTTCTCCAGTACTGGATCGTGGCGCAACACCATGCGCTGGCGGGTAAAGCACTCCAGGCTGGCATAGGCCTGGGAGATAGCCTGGCGCAATTGCATCACAAAGGCCTGATCGGCATCCGGATCATGTTCCCATTGCTTAAGTCTTTGATCGAGTTTTTCCAGATCCTTTCCAATCTCGATCTTAAAGCCGCCAAATCCGTCAGTTAGGTCCATGTAATCAACCACGCCACGTAACAGTGACATGGTTTCGGCCTCGGAGTTTAAGTTCTGGCAGGCCTCTGCCCTTTTGAAAATGCTCTCAAACTTCAAGTAAGTTCTAGCTTTTGGACTGAAGGGAAAATCGTACATAAACATAAGTCTAAGCCTCGCTTACGGCTTGTTGTCTGGTGGCGGTGTCAGCGGCAGCAAATTGTGCCGCTAACTGCAGGTATTTTTCATGCAGTGCCTTTACTGCACATTCAAGCTTTTGCGGATCCCCGCTTTCAGTGTCAATGATGTCGTCGGCCTTGGTCAGCCGTTCACTGCGGGGTACCTGATGGCGGATAATACTGCGGGCGGTGTTAAGGCTGGAGCCGTCGCGGCGCAAAATACGCTCTAACTGCAGCTTTTCGCTGCAATCCAGCGTCAGGATGCGTTGGCACATTTTTTCCAGGTGATGCTCAAACAAGAGCGGGATAGCCAAAACAACATAAGGGGCATGGGTTCCGGCTGTTTTTGCCCTCAAGATAAGTTCACGGTGAATGGCAGGGTGCAGCAGGGCATTTAATTTAGCCAGGGCGCTGTTATCTGCAAAGACCAGGGTCCGTAGGGCACTGCGCTTTAATGCTCCGTGCTCATCAAGGATAGTTTTGCCGAAAATAGTTTTTATTTCAGGCAACAGGGGACTGCCCGGCGCAGTGAGTTCACGTGAGATCTCGTCAGCGTCGATTACCGGGATGCCGAGATTTTGAAAAATTTTACAGGCGGAAGTCTTGCCGCAGGCGATGCCGCCGGTAAGTCCGACCTTAAAAGTGTCAATCATGCTTGTGATCTTTGGCGCGGGTTTAACGTAGTTTTTTATTTCTTATCTTATTTACAAAAATCATACCGCAAAACAGCAAAAAGCGCCATTTCAGAGCGGCTTTGCGTGGCTTTTTTCTGCCGGCACACAGTGAAATTGCTAAAATAGGCCCGGATTTGCAAAAATGCGCGGCCAAGGTCTTGAGCCTTGACTGCGTTGGGGAGTATGTGTGAACAAGTTTTTTCTGTCAGCCACTGCTTTTGCTCTGGCCTCCTGCCTGATTGGCTGCAGCAGTGAGCCTGCACCGGTGTTAAGCCAGGCTTTTGCGCCGCAGGGCAAGAATGTGTATCTGCGCGGCGAAATGAATGATTATGCGGTGATGTCCTCTTATCTGTTGACTGCCCGTGAGGATGGTTCTTATTGTGCATTGGCTCCGCTGCGTGCGGACTGGTCTCCCTACCGTTTCAAGTTTGCGTCAGCAGACTGGGCGGCAGGTTCAAATTTCGGTTTTGCCAATCCTCCGGGAGTTTTACGTGAAGGCTCAGCTCCGCTTGAACTTAATCCCAACTCACGTTTTGAGGAATTGCGTTTTTATCCCAAGCAGGATGGGATTTACCGTTTTTGCATCAGGCAGGATGACGAGGGGCGGTATTTTGCCACAGTGCAGCGGGCAGGAGATGATGAGTTAAGTCTGATAGATGCTATTTTCAGGCAGGGGTCTGCGGCTACTCCAGCTCCTGTACCTGAGGACAGTGCAGACTGAAGCTAAGGCAGTGTTTTTACCCTCCTGCCTTACAAGCTTACCGGCAGGGGAAGCCTTGCATTCTGCATCTAGTAAGCAGGAACACAAAACAAGGCCTGCGCTAAGGCAGCAGGGGCGTGGAAAAAGACATCCGGATAATTGAAACCTGCCGTCCCTTCATTTACAATAGTGACCTGCCGTGGCAGGACAAGCTACCGGCATGTGAGCGATCCCTTAGTTAAATGGATATAACAAGTCCCT
>CALXOT010000095.1 GCA_944390085.1 uncultured Succinivibrionaceae bacterium | reverse complement strand
ATTTGCCTGGCGACGATAATACTGCAGAACCACCTGTACCCATGCCGAACACAGAAGTGAAATGCAGAGATGCCGATGGTAGTGCCGCGTACGTCGGTGCGAGAGTAGGAAATCGCCAGGCATCACTATTTAAGTGTGGAGCGGTAGTTCAGCCGGTTAGAATGCCTGCCTGTCACGCAGGAGGTCGCGGGTTCGATTCCCGTCCGTTCCGCCACCTATCAGTGCTGATATGGCTCAGTAGGTAGAGCGCACCCTTGGTAAGGGTGAGGTCCCCAGTTCGATTCTGGGTATCAGCAACATTTCGTTTTTATAAATCAGTAACTTATTGAAGTCTAAATAAAAATTTAAATTACTTTTTTAAGTTCTATTTAGTTTTTCAAGGAAAGGATCCAAAATTTGTCCCTCCATTCCGTTGCGTTTGCAATCAAGAACCGAACAGGGGAGCCATCTATCTCAATCACGCACAGAACAGGAAGTCTCACATCACCCGTTGATATAAGTTTTCAGACAAACATTGACTGCTGTACCCCAGTTTCTTGAGTTAGAATTTTGTTTCCTGTACTGAACGGACATAAACTCTTTATGAGCTATAACCTTATTGATTGGCTCTGAAAACATAGGATAAGCAATGTGTCATTGCTTGATTAGTTATGGCTGTCGTTGAGGATCCTATTGATTTCAGCCTCAGGGACCCCTGTAAACTTATTGATTATTTCAACCGCTAGCCCCTGGGATAACATGTTCTTAATCACAGCGGCTGTTGCCTCCTGCCGGCCTTCAGCTATACCCTCAGCTTTCCTTCAGCCCTACCCTCAGCTTTACCTTTATCAAAACCCGAGCCGTATAGAGTAGCTTCAGTCATCATCCTTTTTTCTTCATATTCGTAAAGCGCCATCTCTGTGCTGTCCCTGAAGAACATTTTTTCTGCCTCCAAAACTGATTTATACAGTGGCTCATGTTGTGCCAGATCAACAAATTCCTTTATTGATGAACCGGACAGGTAGTTCATCCAGCGGATCAGTTTATTTTTGACCCGCACATCCGCACATTTACGGGTTTCAATAATATGAATGGCAAGCTTGTCTGTTCCTAACTCATGAGTAGTGTCGTTACGCAGTGAATAGCTGCTATGGTATTCCTGACCTGCAGGAAACATATTTTCCTTGAGGATATTGATGATTATTACCGGATTTTTCTTGTCATAACGGTTATCCGGTACAGGCATGCTGTTATATAGTTTTGCAAAATAGAATAAACTGCGGTCAATAAGGGATTGATCACGGTAAGTATAAACTTCTATATCTACTATCTGCCCCTGATCCGTAGTGGCGCGGATATCTAGCAAACCTTTATTGTCATCTTTGAAAGTACGGTTAAGTTCCCGATCACCAAAGGTCAGATCTAAAATTTTGCCTTTGACGCACTGCGGCCGCCGGTCATCGAAAATTGAGTTGAGCAAATCCAATAGAAAGCTTTTATGTGCCGGCTGCGTGAACAGATACTAACGAACGCAACATTCATGCGATTAAAAGAGAGATCGCCGTTATATAAAGGTTCAGCATCTGTATGATTAGTCATATATCCTGTCCTACACTAGTTCGCTTAAAGAAAGCTGATCAAAGCCTTTAACTAATGCCGCGTAATTCCCCTTGCGTGAGCCTGGGGATGAAAGCGGCAGGTGTCGCACATTTTGATCATGTCCAATACTCTCTAAGAATTCAGGAACGGGCTTTTTTGCTCCGACCTGATGGGGGCATTGTGGACATGCCCGTAAGTGCCCAGTAATGGGTGCTTAATAAAAGTGAGGCACCGTCTTCACGAAACCTCGCACGTAAGTGCGTAGGTAGTTCATTGCTGAACAGTTCTGCAGCCCTCAGCCTGAGGGTTGCGCTGTCCAAGCTAGCAGGCTGTGATGGTATGTCCACGGCTGTGGCCTGATGTGACTTTTCTGCCCCATAACAGATATTTCCTCTCAACTTGTGCAATGCCCTGCTCATTTTTTTCTTATAATCTCAACTAAGGACATTAATGAGATGGATCAGATTAAACTAGGTTATACCCGCTGCGGCGATCCACAGGGCCGCCCTTTATGCCTCATCCATGGCTGGGGTCTTGATTCCAGCTTCCTCAGTCCTGTTGCCCTCATGTTCTCGGAACGCGATGTCTATCTTATCGATCTGCCAGGCTACGGCAAAAGCCGCGATATAGCCGTAGCTAGCTCTGACTATCAGGGTGCGGTACAGGCTCTGGCCGATACCATCCCCGCAGGTTCTGATGTGATGGCCTTTTCCATGGGAGCGCTCTATGCCATCAAGGCACTGACCACAGATAGAGCTGCCCAAGCCACCTCGTTGATTACAATCTGCTCCAACTCGCGCTTTCCCCGGGATCCCAACTGGCCTGGCTTTAGCTCAGATCTGCTACACCGCTGCCGCACCATGCTCACGCCAAACCGCTGCCGCCGCCTGTTGCATCTGTTTATCAAACTGCAGCTGTTTGACGGTCACGGCACTGCCGATCATGCCTACTTTTTTGACCGTACCTTCAGGGAATCTGTGCTGCCAGACTATAAGACCCTGATGGACGGGATCAATATTGCCAGCTATGCAGATGTACGCGAAGACCTGCAGTACCTCAAGATCCCGTGCCTGCAATTGTACGGGGCACATGACCGTCTGGTACCGGCGGCACTGACCTATGCGCTAAAAAGCGATGATCTGCGCTCAAGCTATATCTTCGTGAACTCTGCCCACAATCCCTACATCACTGAAGCTGAATTATTTGAAAAGGTGGTGCGCGAGTTCTTTGACAAGGTACATACCTTCCTGCACTGATCTGTTTGCTAAGAATCCCCTGCAACACCAAAACCACTCCGGGAAAACTAAACCGGGAAATCCTGCCGGACACAGCCCCTGCAACTGGCAGTAAACCTTCTTTTTAGAATCAGCTAGCGGCAACACCGGCGTATTGTTCTGTACAAAGCGTGCGTTCCATCACAAAAACAGGACTGTTTCACTAAAAAAACTGCAGAAACACGCAGAAACTGCCGTTAATGACATAACGACTAAGTGTATCTGTAGCAGGAGGCCGCCATGGAGATAGCATCAAACTATGCCGTCAGCGTAGCGCCCCCCTCATATCAGCATGCCACCGAAGAGGCCAAGCGCGATACCCGCCTGCGCGAGCAGATCCCAGAGCCCAAACAGACCGAACGTTCTGCTGCACAAAGCCGGGTTGCCGACGAACGCGGTGGAGCCTCATCCTCTACCGCCACCATGGCGGCTCAAACCCAAGGCATGCAGCGGGCCGGAAAGCGCAGCCTTGATCAGGTAAGCGCTGAAAAAAAACGCGACAGCGAGAAGCCAGACAAAAGCACGGGCCGGAAAACAGGCTCTGCCGGCAATGATCAGGCTGCAGCAAAAGATGAAAGCACTGCAGGCAGCAGCGGAGCACGCAGCACCCAGGCAGGCTCAGCCGGCCCCCCCCTTACCGCCGTTGCTGCCCTGGCGCAGGCTGGAGCAGGAACTGCCAGCTCCATCAGTGCAGCTTTAGCTGCCCAAGGCACCACCAGCGCCAATGCTGAAACAGAACTCAGGGCTGATCGCAATAACGACCACGGGCGCAACAGCTTTGCCCGCTTTAATAAGGAAAGTGCTGCCGACAGCAGAAGCGGCAGCATCAATGAAGTGATTGCCCGGCGCTATAACGCCACCACCCGTGAAGACCGGCGCGGCAGCCTGCTTGATACTGCAGTTTAGCGCACCAGGCTCTTTAAATATTCCTGCTCTACGGCCTTAGGATCAAGATCGGCCGCCGCCTCCACGTCAGCCTGAATATCTGCCTCATCAGGCTCAAGATCATGGGTCACCATCTTCTGCTCTGCAAACCAGTCAGGCTTTACATAAGCTATCTTATTGACATACCACAGCCGCGGCCCCTTGGGGGTCATCACTGCTGCATCATCCCCCTCAGATTTACCCAGCAGGGCCCGTGCCATCGGTGAGTCGACTGAAATGCAGTTGGAGCGACCGAAAATCTCATCCCCGCCGACAATCCTTATCTGCAGCAGCGAGCCGTCATCGTCGGCCTCGATTTCCACGTAGGCACCAAAAAAGACCCGGCCATCCTGCTGGGCGCTGTGCTCCACCACCTGCAGGGTGTTCATGCATTTGCGCAGATAGCGGATCCGCCGGTCTATCTGGGCCAGCAGGCGCTTATTGTACTGATAGTCAGCATTTTCAGATCTGTCACCTAAGCTTGCGGCCCAGGATACTTTCTGTGTAACTTCAGGACGCTTGGTCAGCCATAAAAAATCAAGCTCAGCATGCAGGGCATCATAGCCCTCACGTGTAATATAAGGTTTTCCCATGTTTATCCTGTCCTATAACAGAAAACCCGGCAAAAGCCGGGTCTTCCTTACTGATCTGATAAAAATCAGATTAGATTAGAGCTGCGGACCAGCCTTGACTAAGTCACCGCCTAAGCTCTCGAACTTCTTGAAGTTCTTGATGAAGCGGCCGGCCAGATCCAGAGCCTTGGTCTCCCACTCCTTCGGATCAGCGTAGGTGTTGCGCGGATCGAGGATGTTGGTATCAACGCCCGGTAAAGCGGTCGGTACCTTGAAGTTGAAGTGCGGGATCACCTTGGTCTCAGCCTTATCGATGGAGCCGTCTAAGATGGCGTCGATAATGCCACGGGTATCCTTAATAGAGATACGCTTGCCGGTGCCGTTCCAGCCGGTGTTCACTAAGTAAGCAGAAGCGCCGGAGGCATTCATTCTCTTCACTAACACCTCAGCATAGGTGGTAGGCGGCAGGGTTAAGAAGGCTGCGCCGAAGCAAGAAGAGAAGGTCGGGGTCGGCTCGGTAATGCCACGCTCAGTACCAGCTAACTTGGCGGTGAAGCCAGACAGGAAGTAGTACTGGGTCTGCTCCTTATCGAGGATGGAGACCGGAGGCAGCACGCCGAAAGCGTCAGCGGACAAGAAGATCACGCGCTTGGCAGCCGGAGCCTTGGAGACCGGGCGGACAATCTTCTCGATGTGGTAAATCGGGTAAGAAACGCGGGTGTTCTCGGTGACGGACTTGTCAGCAAAGTCGATCTTGCCGTTGGCGTCAACAGTGACGTTCTCGAGCAGGGCGTCGCGCTTAATGGCAGCCCAAATATCAGGCTCGTTCTCCTTAGACAGGTTGATCACCTTAGCGTAGCAGCCGCCCTCGAAGTTGAACACGCCCTCGTCATCCCAGCCGTGCTCGTCGTCGCCGATTAACAGGCGCTTCGGATCTGTGGACAGGGTGGTCTTACCGGTGCCGGACAGGCCGAAGAAAATGGCGGTGTTCTCACCGTTCATGTCGGTGTTGGCAGAGCAGTGCATAGCAGCAATGCCCTTTAACGGCAGGTAGTAGTTCATCATGGAGAAGATGCCCTTCTTCATCTCGCCGCCGTACCAGGTGTTTAAGATAACCTGCATACGCTCGGTTAAGTTGAAGACCACGGCAGTCTCGGAGTTGAGGCCTAATTCCTTGTAGTTCTCAACCTTGGCCTTGGAGGCATTGATGACCACGAAGTCAGGCTTGAAGTTAGCCAGCTCTTCCTTGGTCGGACGGATGAACATGTTGGTCACGAAGTGAGCCTGCCAGGCCACTTCCATCACGAAGCGGACGTTTAAGCGGGTAGCCTCATTGGCGCCGCAGAAGGCATCAACCACATATAACTTCTTGTTGCTGATTTCCTTGACCGCTAAGTCCTTTAACACCTTCCAGGTCTCAGGGGTAACGGGCTTGTTGTCGTTCTTGAAGCCTTCGCTGTTCCACCAGACAGTATCCTTGGTGGTGTCATCCATAACGATGAACTTGTCCTTAGGGGAACGGCCGGTGTAAACGCCAGTCATGACGTTCACGGCACCCATCTCGGTCACAACGCCCTTATCGAAGCCGGTCAGATCGGCAGCTGTCTCAGCAGTGAACAAATCCTCGTAGGAAGGGTTGTGAACGATTTCGGTAGCACCGGTGATGCCTAAAGATTCAAGCTCTTGAACTAAGCTCATTTTTTTCTCCACGCTAATACAGGGGCAATTCCCTGCGTTCTGTTTTTGACTGCGGCCATTTTACCTTAAAAAACGGCTCAGGTTAAGCATTTGCGCCTATTTTCAGCAGCTACTGACAGCGCCGGTTTCTTTGATCCCTATCACAATATTTCACGGACTTGTAACGCCGTCAAAGCACTTAGAATTTATCCGTAAACTGAACCTGGCAAGTGTAAATTGACGTTATTGGCTGTTATTAATAGATAATTATTGTTAACTTTCTATAAAACTTTGTAAATAACTGTGAAAAGTCCTCGCAGCGTGCCCCGGCAATGGACCTAGGCAGATGCCTGAGTACCGATCCATATCTCATTTTCTGGCTGCAAATAGCCCGCAAGCCCTCTGAAAATGAGCAAAATTATCAGCTTTTAAGGCAATAAATTTGCCTGTTCCCTGAGCCTGTCAGCCCCATCAGACTGCAGCAGCGCATCCAGCCTTAGCTTACCGCCCCTGCAGCTCCCTGCAGCAGATAGTGGAGAACAGTAGATCAGAACCGCTTCCTTCACCCACCACCACAGCCCCTGCAGCTATTGTTAACGGCGAGGCCTTAAGTCAGGCAAGCCTTGGCTTAAGTTTCATTCGGCCAGGGCGGTATGTTTGCTGCGCTTTTTTCTTAGTGGCGCAACAAGCCTGTCCCTCCCTGCTATAATTCAGCGCAGCAAATTTCACGGAAAAATAACCATGAGCAAAATTACCGTTACCACGCCTGCGCAGGCATATTTTAAGAAGATTATCGACAAGCAGCAGATGGACGGACTGGCCATCCGCCTGACCGTAACCAATCCTGGCACTCCCGGGGTGGAGTGCGGCATCCTGTTCTGCCCTAAGGATTACATTACCCCCAATGACGAGCACTTCAAATTTGAAGGCTTTCAGGTAGTGATTGACGCGAACGTCAGCGAATTTCTGGATGAATCCGTCATTGACATGGGCAAGGACGATAAAGGTGAAGATATCCTTACTTTCCATGCCCCTAATCTGAAAAAGAAAGTGCTGCCTGAAGATGCCAGCCTGTTTGATCAGGTCGACCGCTTCTTAAAGTCGGTGATTAATCCCGGACTGGCCGGTCATGGCGGTGCGGTGGAATTAGTGGAAGTCACTGAAGACAATATCGTCAAGGTTAAGTTCTCAGGCGGCTGCATGGGCTGTTCCATGGTTGGTGCCACCCTGCACGACGGTATACAGGCCCAGCTCAACCAGGCCTTCCCCGGAATTATCAAGGATGTGGTGGATGTCACCGCCCATGAGGTCACTGAAGAGACCTACGGCTGATTTGCACATCACAACCAACGCAACTTTGCACTAAGCTGGCGTACTACAGCCGCTTACGCAGAACAGGCCGCCGAGGAGGTAGCCTGTGCCTTTAGTGAACTTAGTGCAGATCACTTGCTTTAGGCTCACAACCTGTGGCGGCAGTGTATATAAAAGCGCACCATGGACCCCGGATATGCAGATCACAGGGCCTTGACCAACAGCCGGTCAAACCTGAACGCTTAGAGCCAGGTTTTTCAGGCCCTGCCTGCAAAATTACACAAGGTGGCAAGGCAAAACAGCAAGGCGCTCACACCGTGCTACTTCACTATCCCCACAATTAAGCAGGAGCTGCAGCCTAAGTTGCAGTTAGTTTCAGTATTGACAGGATTCTCCTGCCAGCGGATTATTCAGCGGTAGGAGCACGGGTTAACAGAGCCCTGGCTGCATCACGGCCAGACTTGCCGCAACACAGCACCTGATAGATCTCTTCACAGATAGGCATCTGTACCTGCTTCTGTACGCTCAGGCGACGAATAATGCCGGTCATGGTATGCCCCTCAACCACCTGCCCGATTTGCTGCAAGGCCTGCTCTGCACTTAAACCTTGCCCCAGCATCAGGCCAAAGCGGCGGTTACGTGACTGATTGTCAGTACAGGTCAGGATCAGATCACCTAAGCCTGACAGCCCCATGAAACAACGTTCCGTGGCTCCCATGGCCGTACCCAGGCGGATCATTTCAGCAAGACCACGGCTTATTAGGGCAGTACGCGCATTAGCACCGTACCCCAGACCGTCTGACATGCCGGCACCGATGGCTATTACGTTTTTAACGGCACCACCCAATTGCAGTCCAATTAGATCCTTGCTTTCATAAATACGGAATGAAGGGGTATGCAACAGCGAACTGACGCTCTGCGTAAACTCTGGACAAGTGCCGGCCACGGCAATGGCTGTAGGCAGCCCCTGCGCTAATTCGCGGGCAAAGGTAGGGCCGGAAAGCGCGGCTAAGGGCACCTGTGCCGGCAGGCACTGGCGTGCCACCACTGAAAGCAGATCGCCGGTTTCCAGATCAAGACCCTTAGTGGCCCAGGCAATTCCCTGATCCGGCTGCAGCAAGGGCGCCAATGCGGTCAGCATTGCCCTGAAGCCATGGCTTGGCACCACTAAAAGCAGAGTCTGAGCAGCCTGAACCGCTTCTTTTACATCAGCAGTGACACACAAACTGTCCGGAAAAGGAATATCCTTTAAATAGAAAGGGTTTTGCCGCTGTTCCTGCATCAGGGCGGCTTTTTCAGGAGAGCGGGCATACAGCATTACCCGCTCACCCTTGGAGGCAGCGGCCATGGCCAGGGCAGTGCCGTAAGAGCCTGCCCCGAACACTGCCAGTGCGCAGCTATACATGGCCGCAGTCCCCTGCCCTTAAGCAACCGGCTGTTCATCCTTGGCGGCAGCGGCAGCGGCGGCCTGACGGGCAGCCTGCTGCTCCCTGGCCTTGCGGACACGGTAATGCAGGGCAAAGTCAACCGGAGCTAAGTTCAGGGCCGGGAAGGAACCGCGGTTGACGAAGCTGGAAACCGCCTCACGGGCATAAGGGAACAGGATATTAGGGGCTACCGCCTGCTCCAGCACCTCAAGCTCACCGGGCTTGTCGATATTACGCAGGCCAAACAGACCGGCCTGATTAATCTCACAGATATAGGCAGTCTTGTCGCCAATCTTGCAGGTGACGGTAACGCGCAGCACGGCCTCGTACAGATCGATCTTGACCTCAGCCTCCTCCGGGGCCTTGGTGACTAAAGTCAGGCTATGCCCGAACTCCACCTTTAACTCAGGCTTCCACGGGGTCTGGAACACTGCCGGCACGTCCGGAGTCTCCAGGGAGCTGTTCTTCAGATAAAGGCGCAACAGTTCAAAAGCCTGTTGCGAGGCGTGGGCATGAGCCTGGGCACCGGCCTGAGCCTTCTGCTGCTCTTCGTTGTTGTTGTTTGCATTATCAGTCATGATTCAATCCCTGTTTGCGTTAGTTATTTTTATCTTTTGTTGGTAAGTGGCAGGTTGGCACCTTCCCAGTCCAGGATACCACCCTCAAGCACATAGACCTGAGAAAAGCCGTTTTTCTTAAGCGCCTTGGCGCTGTTAAAGCAGTCGGTATCATACTTATCCTTACCGACAATAATGACTGGTTTGTCCTTATTGCGCTCAATACGCTGCACCTTGCCGTTCTTGATGTCAGCTGCGGTCACATTCACCGCATTGGCAATATGCCCCTGACCGAACTTGTCGGCAGAGCGCACATCCACAAACAAACCATCCTGATGGTTAACCATCATTACTGCACTGTTGGCAGTCGTCTTCTTAATCCTGGCGGTCATGATCTTAAACTGCATCACTATCAGCAGTACCAGGACCACGATCCAGCCGCCGCACATCATGTAATGGCGTGAAAAGAAGGTTGTAAACTGTTCCCACATCTCAGGGGAGACAAACTCTGTCACGATTCACCTCAAGGCTTAAAAACAAAGCGGGGTTAAAACAAGCTCTGAATTTTAACATAAGCCCGGCGCTGTCAGATCACAAAAGCAAAGATTGCCTCTACCAGCAGTTGTCTGTCAACACTGCCACCGCGCTATACCCTGCCTGCTGTTCTTAATCCGTACTGACCAAATCAAAGCTGTAATTCCTGCACCAGGGATCTGTTTCTCCCTGCCAGCTGCTCAGCCACTGTGTCATGATTTTATCATCAGAACTCCTTACAATCCCTAGCCCGCCCTCCAGAGTAAAAATAATGGCATTTACTGTGCCTGACCCCATATTTTCCCTGCTTATTTTGTTACACTTGACAAGCAAGCCTAAACAGGATCAGCAACGCAGATGGCACAGAGCAATTTCAGTTTCCTCAGCGGTGAATTTCCGCTGCTCTTCCAGATATCCAGTCACGCTGAGCAATATTTGCACAGCGATCCAGCAGTATGCCTGTTTAAGCTGCGCCAGTTCTGTGAGATCCTGACCTCATCTATTACTGAACTGACCCACATTAATACCTCCCATTTAGACAACCGGGCACAGGACACCCAGTTTGAGCGCATCAACCTGATAAGCCGGGCATTTAAGCTTGATCCCACGGTCACCAATACCTTTCATCAGCTGCGCAAAATCGCCAACCGGGCAGTACACAGCAAGGACGGCCGAGCCCAGACTGAAGACGCCCTGGCCTGCCTAAAAGCTTCCTGGTACCTGTCGCGCTGGTTTTACCGGGCCTTTGGCAAAGATAAAGAGATCCTCAAAAGCCAGACTTTCGTACTACCACAAAAACAGCCTGACAGCAGTTCCGTAATTGAGGAACAGAAAAAGAAACTGCAGGCACAGGAAGCGCTGATCCAAAAGCAGCAGCAGGAACTGTTGCGCCGCGAAGAAGAAAACAGG
>CALXOT010000094.1 GCA_944390085.1 uncultured Succinivibrionaceae bacterium | reverse complement strand
ATCTGCCACTCGTCAGAAAGTTCTTTCCTGACTATCAGAAGCGCGAATTACCTTTTGAGCTGACACAGCAGCGTTTGGAAAATGCTTTTTGTAATCTAAAAAAACAGGCTAAGATTAAGTCAGCTTTGCTCGAAGGGATCGAGTTGCTACTAAAAGAAAATTATCTATCAGAAAGATTTTAAGTTTGAGAACGAGCTTTTTAGCTGCAGGCTTAACTGCAGCTAATTACAGGAAACTTGGTGGAGATGGAGGGGGTCGAACCCTCGTCCCAAAAAGCTTCATCTTCAGCACTACATGTTTAGGCAGTCTTTAATCTCGGCACTAAACTGCGGACAGCCACGCACTTTCAATGCCAATCCTGTAAGTTTCTTTAATGCTTCACCGACAGGCGGCGGATCCACACGAGCTGATGAAAAACTGACCCCAGCGTGACTAAGTGTCACCAGCAAGACTTAGAACTGAGGGCTCTGCGCAGGTTATTAAGCTGCCAGTGCGTAGTTTTCGTCGTTTGCGACTATTTTTTTGCGATTGTTTTACGAGGCACCGCACCTCGACATGCGCCTTGGAGTCCACGTTTCCGGTCGAATCCAGAATCATCCCCAAGCAAAAGATAACTATACACTAAAGATATACTGTGAGCAAGAAATTTTTTAAGCAATCAGCTTGAAACCAGCTAACATTTTGATAAAACATAAGATTTAAACATATGCGCTGCTTGTAATCCCACTTGCTGCAGCACTTCCCGGGGCTGCCCCAGCTGAGCCTGCATGGTCATTCCTTCAAGCAATGTATTCAGATAATTGGCAAAGGCATCGATTTGTGCAGGTGTAAAGTTTTGGCTCAGTTCCGCTGAGCCCTGCAGTTTATCCTTAAAGCAGGCTGCCATCTTAAGCCGCACGGTCCTGACCTTTGCCTTGACCTGTTCCTCGCTGGGTTCATCAGCGCTGATGGCCAGCACCACCATGCAGCCACAGGGCTCGTCCGGCAGGGTCAGGATTTCTGCGGCCTTAGTAAAAAAAAGCTCAAGCGCGGCAAAAATGTCAGGCTCCTGCAGCATGGTGGCACGCAGCGGCTCCCAGTATTCCTTTTCATAGGCGTCCACCGCTTTGCAGAAAATTTCAGCCTTGCTGCCAAAGGCTGCATAGAGGCTGGGAGCACACAGTCTGAGTTCACGGCAGAGCAGCGACATGCTGGTACCGGTATAGCCATGCTGCCAGAACGCATGCAATGCCTGCTTAAGTGCGTTATTGATGTCAAAACTGCGTGGCCTGCCCTTTTGTGCTGCAGTTGTTGCCTTGATCATGGATCTGTGTGCCCTCACTTTGTGTCTTGCCGCATTAATCATAGCTGTGGCGCAATGCATATATTCTACCTGAATGGCTTTTATTTTATTGTATAATGATTTCTATATAAACCGTTATAAAAAGGAAATTATATGCAGACCATATTGTTTTCAGAAGAAAAAATTGGAAAACTTACTTTGCGTAACCGCCTGGTGGTACCACCGATGTGCATGTGGCAGGCTCAGGATGGCAAGGTAAATGACTTTCATCTGCAGCACTATGCCCAGCTGGCCGGTGCTGGCATGGCTGCGGTGACCATTGAAGCTACGGCTGTGACTCCCGATGGCCGTATCTCTCCCTGGTGCCTGGGGATCTGGGATGATGATCATGCCGAAGGTATTGCTGCCATGGTTAAGGCCATGCGTAAAAGTGATCCTGAGGTCAAGATTTTGCTGCAGCTGGCACATGCCGGGCGCAAGGCCAGCTGCTCCCCTAAGACAGATTGCACGGTACCGCCTGCTGAGGGCAGCTGGCAGACCGTAGCACCGTCAGCGCTAATTCCGCATCAGGGAGTGTAGCTGCCCCGCGCACTTGAGGAGGGGGAAGTAGGACAGTACGTGCAGGCCTTTGCCAGTGCTGCCGCAAGGGCAGTGCTGGCCGGGGTGGATGGAGTGATGATCCATGCAGCTCACGGCTACCTTATCCACGAGTTTTTGTCCCCGCTGTCAAACCAGCGCACCGATGCATATGGCGGCAGTTTTGACAAACGCCTGCGCTTTGCTGTGGAGGTGATGGCGGCAGTAAAGCAGGCGGTGCCGGCTGATTTTCCGGTGGGTATCCGGGTTTCAGCCACGGACTGGCTGGACGGGGGCTGGCAGCTGCAGGATACCCTGGAGCTGCTGCGCCGGGCTGAGGCTCTGGGACTGAGCTTTGCTGATATCTCAACGGGCGGGCTGTTGCCTTGCCCCATCAAGGTGGCACCGGGCTATCAGCTGCCCTTTGCCGCGCAGGCAAAACAGCAGCTTGGCCTGAAGATTCTGGGAGTGGGACTTATCACCAATGCCTTCCAGGCCGAGACCGCTCTGCAGCTTGAGGCCTGTGATTTTGTGGACATCGGCCGGGCCGTGCTGTCTGATCCACTATTTGGCTGGCATGCCGCACGCGATCTGGGGGTAGAACTTAATCAGGTGCCTTTCAGTAAATCCTTTGCCTGTACAAGATAAGGGAAGAATTTTCAGATGAAAAAGGCAGATGATGTGCATCTGCCTTTACGCGTGATGGGGAGGGGGAAGTCAGCTCCTCAACTTCCCGATCAGAACGACTTTTTCATGATGCGCTCTTTCTGGCGCTGCCATTCCTTTTCTTTGATGGAGTCGCGCTTGTCATGTTCCTGCTTGCCGCGGGCAATTCCAATTTCCAGCTTGGCCCAGGCTCCCTTCCAGTAGAGCTTGAGCGGAATAATGGTATAGCCGGCGCGCTGGGCGTGACCGATAAGTTTGGCAATCTCACGCTTGTTTAGCAGGAGCTTGCGGGTTCTTTGCGGATCGCTGACTACAAAGGCGCAGGACTGCTTTAAAGGATTGATGGTAGCACCTAAAAGCAGCATCTCCCCGTCCTTGGGGGTCACGTAAGCCTCTGCAATATTGGCCTTGCCGGCGCGCAGTGCCTTGACTTCCCAGCCCTGCAGAGACAGGCCGGCCTCATAGCGCTCTTCAATGAAATAATCATGCTGTGCGCGGCGGTTGACGGCAATGATATTATCGCCAGTCTTTTTCTTACTGTTCTTATTTTTCCCTGCCATGATGAATAAAATCCCTGTAGCTGCCCGCTGGGGGAGGGCAGCACAATAAATGCCCAAGGCAACAGCTTAAGTAAGGACAGGGGCAAGTTCAGCCTCCTGGCTTTACGCTGTAAAAACCAAAACTAAACTCTAAATTGTGCGCAGAAGACGTTATTTTATATTTTTCGCAGCTAAAATAGGCACAAGATGCAAAAATTTCTTCTGCTGCCGATATAAGTAAGAACGATGGCAGAATTTATCCATGGATTTAAAGTATGGCTAGCATGAGCGATTTCCCGGCAGAACCAACGGCTACACTGGTGCAGGACAGTAGTGCAAATGAGCCGGACAATGCGTCCGCTGGGGAAGCTAAGTCCCGGCAGATAGCAAAAACAGGCAAAAAACGCGGGCTGTTTAATTTAAGTATCCTGCAGCGCGTGACCTTAAGCCAGACCCTGTATATCCTGCTGTTTGCAGCAGCGACTGCCCTGGTGTTTGCTGTAAACTCCAGTCAACAGCGCGCGGTGGAGACGGTGGATGTGAATGGCATTTATGCAGCGCATGCTGCAGCCGGAGATCTGGGGGCTGCCCTGGTGGATGCTGATGGCAAGTTGGCAGCGGCCTTGATGCGGTCGGAGGCTGCAGCAAAGGATGCTGCGGCCAAAGCACTGGCGGCCGTGGAGCGTGATCTCAGTGCCTTGGATCAGATCCTGCAGACCCTGCCAGATTCACAGATCAAGGCGCAGCTGATGCCGGCTTTTTCCGATCTGCGTAAGGCTGCGGCACAGTACCTGAGTCTTATGGCTCAGGCTTTAAACGGCAGGCAGGAGCTGCAGGGATCGCAAATCCTGAGCCTCAATGCCAGGATCACCGCCGGGATCAATCAATTGGAGCAGGTGGCCGTGCATGGCATTTATTCAAGTGCCACCGGAGCGGGGCGCTATCTGTCCTATACCGAGCTTGCCATGTTTGCAGGGCTGGGGCTCATGCTCCTGTGCTTTATCATCACCACCGTCTCCTTGCGCCGTTCGCTTAGGAAAAATGCCTCCATTGTCCTTAAGGCTCTAAAGCGGATTGAGAAGGGAGATCTGTCAGTGCGCATCAATCCGCGCTCGGGCGATGAAATTGGGCAGATAGCCGCCCTTACTGACAGCTTTGTGGACAGCTCAGACAAGACCTTAGGGCTTATTCGCAGCGATATTGAAAGATTGCATGAAATGGTGGGCAGTAACCGGACGGCTCTTGACACCACTAATTCTGCCATCCTTGATCAGCGTAATAAAGCGCAGTATGTGGCCACAGCCACCGCTGAAATGGAAGATGCCGTGGAACAGGTAGCTGATTTTGCCAAGTCCACCTTAAAGGAGGTCAAGAGTGCAGAAGAAGCCTCCGAAACCTGCAGGCGCACCATGTCTGACAATATCACCACCACCCATACCCTGTCCGATCGCCTGCGCGATTCTTCTGAGGCCATAAACCGCATCCATGAGATGGGCGATAAGATCAATTCCATTGTCAAAACCATTGAGGATATTGCTGATCAGACCAATTTACTGTCCCTGAATGCCACGATTGAGGCAGCCCGCTCAGGCGAGGCCGGGCGTGGTTTTGCCATTGTGGCCGATGAGGTGCGCAATTTGGCCAACAAGACGGCAGTTTCCACCAAGGAAGTGCGCGATACCATCAATGAGCTGGATGAGGCAGTGATAAATTCCGTCAAGGTGATGGCAAGCTGTGAAGGTGAGATGAACAACTCGCTGGCTCAAAGTTCGCGCGCCAACTCGTCCATTGAGGAGATCATGGGGATTATCGCCACTATCAGCGATATGTCAGAGCAAATCGTTTCCTCCTGTGAAAAGCAGGCAGCATCAGCAGGAGAGATCAACCGCAGTATCGCCAATATTTCAAAGCTGGCTGAAGATAATTATGAGCATATGTCAGGGATCCATACCTCAATGTCTGAGCTAGATGAGCTGGCCACTAGCCAAGCCCGGGTACTGTCTGGATTTACGCTCTCCAGGGCTCAGGGTGGGGAAGAGGTCTGAAACTGTTGCCTGCAGCCCTGTCAGTGCGCTTAACGCAAAATTTACGGTTAATTTGCGCGGATTTTAGCTTAAGGCTGCGCTTTTGTTAAACAGGATGCACCAAAACATGCTAAAATCTGCGCGCTACCCTATCTGAGTTTGTGATCGGAGAGGGCTTATTTACTTCACAAAGGAGCATAAAAGATATGGCATTAAGTGTAGAACAGAAAGCTAAGATTGTTGCTGAGTTTGGCCGCAGCGAGGGTGACACCGGTTCCCCTGAAGTGCAGATTGCACTTTTAACCTACAGAATCGCTGATCTGCAGCCTCATTTCCAGGCTCACATGAAGGACCATCACAGCCGCCGCGGTTTACTGCGCATGGTGGCACAGCGCCGCAAGCTTTTAGACTACTTAAAGTCATACGACTTAGATCGCTATTTAGCAATTGTGGAGAAGCTGAAGCTTCGCCGCTAATAAATGGCGCGGGCGGCTTAAGGCCGCCCAAATTTTAGAAGATCCTGCAGCAGGAAGGCAGATTAAGAATAAGGGCAGGATCTTAAAAGCTTGGAGATGTTTTAATGAATTTACAGCCTATTACCCGCACCTTTAAATATGGCCGTCACACCGTCACCCTGGAGACTGGTGCCATCGGCCGTCAGGCTGATTCTGCCGTTATGGCTTCCATGGATGACACCACGGTTTTGGCTACCGTGGTATGCAACCGCCGCGAACAGGTAGAAGGCCGCGACTTTTTCCCCCTTACCGTAAACTATCAGGAACGTGCTTATGCCGCAGGCCGTATTCCGGTTTCCTTCTTCAGGAGGGAGGGTCGTGCCAGCGAGGGTGAGACCTTAATTTCCCGCCTGATTGATCGTCCGCTGCGCCCGTTGTTTCCTGACGGTTTTGTCAACGAGGTGCAGGTGGTGGTCACCGTGATGTCAGCTAATCCTGAGATCCCGACCGATATTATTTCCATCATCGGTGCTTCAGCTGCCCTGGCCACTTCCGGCTTGCCCTGGAACGGTCCTTTAGGTGCAGCCCGTGTTGGTTATATCAATGGACAGTATGTGTTAAACCCGCTGACTTCAGAGACTGAAAAGTCTGATCTGGATTTAGTGGTGGCAGGTACTTCGCAGGCAGTGGTGATGGTGGAGTCTGAAGCCAAGATCCTGCCTGAGGATGTGATGCTGGGGGCCGTGATGTTCGGTCACGAGCAGCAGCAAGCGGTGATTAAGGAGATTGAGGCTTTCAAAGCTGAGGTCAACCGCCCGCAGTGGGATTGGCAGAAGCCGGCTGAGGACAGCGAGCTCATCGCTGCGGTTAAGGCTGAGGCTGCAGGCCCGGTCGGTGAGGCCTTCCACATCGTGGACAAGCTTGAACGTCAGAATAAGCTGGCTGAGATTGAAGCTGCGCTGATAGAGAAGTTATGCGCTCAGAAAGAAGAGTGGGCAGAAAAAGGCCAGGACGTGGCCAAGATTTTCTTTGCCTTAGAGCGTGATATTGTGCGTGAGCGTATTTTAAATGGTGAGCCGCGTATTGATGGCCGCAGCCTGCGCATGATCCGTCCTATCACCGTGGCAGCCGGAGTATTGCCGCGTACCCATGGTTCAGCCCTGTTTACTCGTGGTGAGACCCAGTCTATTGCCACCTGTACCTTAGGTTCTGAGCGTGACGCCCAGACCTTTGAAGACATGACCGGTGTCAAGACTGATCGTTTCATCCTGCACTATAATTTCCCGCCTTACTGCGTGGGCGAGACCGGGCTTATCGGTTCCCCCAAGCGCCGTGAGATCGGCCATGGCCGTCTGGCCAAGCGTGCCCTGCGCGCAGTGCTGCCGGATATGGAGCACTTCCCGTACAGCGTGCGTGTAGTTTCCGAAATCACCGAGTCCAACGGTTCTTCCTCCATGGCCTCAGTCTGCTGCGGTTCCCTGGCACTGTTTGATGCCGGTGTTCCTTGCAAGGCTGCGGTGGCCGGTATTGCCATGGGCCTGGTCAAGGAAGGCGATCGCGTTGCTGTCCTGACCGATATCATGGGTGATGAGGATCACCTGGGCGACATGGATTTCAAGGTGGCAGGTACCAGCGAAGGCGTGACTGCGCTGCAGATGGATATCAAGACTGACGGCATTACCCGTGAGATCATGCAGCAGGCCCTGACTGATGCCCATGCAGCCCGCATGCACCTGCTTGCAGTGATGGCTAAGGCTCTGCCGCAGCCGCGTGAGGTCTTATCTCCGTTTGCCCCGCGTATTGTCACCATGCAGGTACCGCCTGAGAAGGTCAAGGATATTATCGGCAAGGGCGGCTTTAACGTGCGCGCCATTCAGTCTGCTACCAATACCTCCATTGATATTGCCGATGACGGTACCGTGCGTATTTCAGCTTCCTCCAAGGCTTCAGCAGATCAGGCCATTGCCCAGATCTCTGAGCTGTTAGTTGAGGTCGAGGTAGGACGCGATTACGATGGTAAGGTAGTGCGCATCACTGATTTCGGTGCTTTTGTGAATATTCTGCCCGGTCGCGACGGACTGGTGCATATTTCGCAGATTGCCGATGAGCGCGTGGATACCGTTTCAGATTACCTGCGTGTGGGTGACAATGTGCGCGTCCGCGTGCTGGATATCGATAACAGTGGCCGCGTCCGCCTGTCGATCAAGGCTATCACCGATGAGCAACAAAATAAGGAAAAGGCAGCTGCCGCCGCAGCACGTGCAGAAGCCGCTCCTGAAGCTCTTGACGGCGATAATTTATAAGTAAACATGATATGAAAATGGCCCTCAGCAATGAGGGCTTTTTTGCTATTAGACAATAGGTAACATTATGCCAACCCGCGAGCATTTTGCCACAAGGCTGGGCTTTTTGCTGATTTCTGCCGGCTGCGCCATTGGCCTTGGCAACGTCTGGCGTTTCCCATTCATTACCGGACAATATGGCGGTGCGATTTTCGTGCTGATTTATTTGTTCTTCCTGGTGTTTTTTGGTGTGCCACTGCTGGCCATGGAGTTTTCCATCGGCAGAGCTTCCCGCGCCTCCCTGGCCAATTCCTTTGAGTCATTAGAGCGCCGCGGCAGCCGCTGGCATCTGAACAAATACTGGATGATTCTGGGCAACTATGTGCTGCTGTCTTTTTACAGTGTGGTCACCGGCTGGATGCTCTTTTACTGCATCCGCGGTTTTACCGGTGAATTTGGCGTCAACACTACGGCAGAACAGGCCGGAGCTGCCTTCAATTCCCTGTTAAGCTCGCCCTCTGACATGATGGTCAACATGATTGCGGTGACAGCAGTGTCTTTCTGCATCTGTGCCTTTGGCCTGCGCAAGGGCGTGGAGCGGATCACCAAGCCGATGATGATCATTTTGTTCCTGCTGCTTATCTTCATGGCCGCCCGTTCCTTCACTCTGCCAGGTTTTGCTGAGGGCATGGCCTATTACCTGTCGCCCAATTTAGATAACCTGACCCGTTATGGCCTGCTTGAGGTGATTTCTGCAGCCATGGCACAGGCCTTCTTCTCGCTGTCCATCGGTGTGGGCGCTATGCAGATCTTCGCCACTTACATGAACTCAGATCACACCCTGATCCACGAGTCCTTCTCCATCATGATCCTCAATACCCTGGTGGCACTGCTCTCGGGCATGATCATTTTCCCGGCCTGCTTTAGCTACGGGGTGGAGCCCGGACAGGGGCCTGGCCTTATTTTTGTGACCTTAGTGTCAGTGTTCTCCAACATGGAGCATGGTGCATTCTGGGGCGGTCTGTTCTTTATGTTCATGCTCTTTGCTGCGCTGTCTACCTTGATTGCGGTGTTTGAGAATATCATCGCCATTACCATGGAATACTTCACCACCTCACGCCGCCGTGCCGTGATGATTAATTTTGTGGTGATCCTGGTGATAAGTCTGCCCTGCCTGTTTGGTTTTAACTATTTAAGTGACGTGCATCCGTTGGGCGGCAGTTCTACCTTCCTGGATCTGGAAGACTTTATCATCTCCAACAACATCCTGCCCTTAGGTGCTTTCTGCTACCTGTCCTTCATTACCTGGCGCGGGGGCTGGGGTTTTGATAACTTCCTGAAGGAGGCCAATGCCGGCAAGGGCATCAAACTGCCGCGCGGCGGACTGTGGTATTACCGCTATGTCCTGCCGGTGGTGATCCTGTTCCTGATAGGCAATTGCTATTACAGCGTGTTTTTCAAATAAAATGCACCGCGCCGGTGCATGGCGCGGGATATTTGCCTTTTTTAGGTAAGATAAAAAGCTTATCTGTTTTAACATGGTGTTTTAGCGGCAGATCCTGCAAATCTGCATACAGATTAGGACCATCATTATGGCTCGTGAAGAATTTACCTCCCGCCTGGGCTTTTTGCTGATTTCAGCTGGCTGTTCCATCGGCCTTGGCAATGTCTGGCGTTTCCCCTATATCACCGGACAATACGGCGGGGCAATTTTCGTTTTAATCTACATCGGCTTCCTGCTGCTGTTCGGCCTGCCGATCCTGACCATGGAAATAGCGGTCGGACGCGCCTCCAGGCGCAGCCTGGGTCGCTCCTTTGAGGTGTTAAAGCCAGGCAGCAAGTGGTATCTGAACAAATTCTGGATGATCCCGGGCAACTACATCCTGATGGCCTTTTACAGCCTGGTTACTGGCTGGATGCTTTATTACACCATCAAGATGGCATCCGGCTCCTTTGGTAGTAACCTGGATCAGGGACAGGCCGGAGCTTATTTCAATGAGCTGCTGGCAAGCCCGTGGATACAATTTGTCTGTGCTTTTGTGCTGATCGTCGGTTCCTTTGCAGTCTGTGCCTTTGGTCTGCGCCGCGGAGTGGAGCGCATCAACAAGCCGATGATGGTGCTGCTCTTTATTCTGCTTATCTTCCTGGCCTGCCGATCTTTCATGCTGCCGGGCTTTGAGGCTGGCATGGAATATTATCTGATGCCCAACTTCGATAATATGCAGCGTGAGGGCGTGCTGAATGCCATCTCAGCTGCCATGGGACAGGCTTTCTTTACCTTAAGCATCGGTGTGGGCTCGATTCAGATTTTCGGCTCTTACATGCGCAAGGACTATACCATTGGCTCAGAGGCAACCTTCATCACGGTGCTTGATACCTTTGTGGCCCTGCTGGCCGGTGTGGTGATTTTCCCGGCTTGCTTCAGTTATGCCGTGGAGCCCGGGCAGGGGCCGGGGCTTATTTTCGTGACCCTGGTGTCGGTGTTTTCCAACATGGAGTATGGGGCGCTGTGGGGCGGGATCTTCTTCCTCTTCATGCTCTTTGCCGCCGTTACTACCTTAATCGGGGTGTTTGAAAATATCATCGCCATTTCGATGGAAGTTTTTGGCATCTCCCGCCTGCGTGCGGTGGTGGTGAACTGTGTGGTCATCGTGCTCTTAGGCCTGCCTTGCCTCCTGGGCTACAATGTGCTCTCTGACGTACACCCGATGGGCGGGGACAGAACCATCCTTGACACCTACGATTTCGTGTTGTCAAACAATATCCTGCCCTTTGGTGCCATGTGCTATATCCTGTTTGTGGTGTTAAAGCAGGGCTGGGGCTTTGAGAATTATTTCAAAGAGGTTAACACCGGTGCTGGCCTGAAGGTACCGCATGCTGCAGTGTGGTATTACCGCATTGTGCTGCCGGTGGTTATTTTTGCGCTCTTCATTCAGGGCTATATCTCAATCTTCGGTTAGGAAATATCAAGATGTCCGATCGTGAACAATTTAAAACTCGCCTGGGGTTTCTGTTAATTGCCGCAGGCTGTGCCATCGGCCTCGGTAACGTCTGGCGCTTCCCTTATATCACCGGCATGTACGGAGGTGCCATCTTCGTATTCATTTATCTGGCCTTCCTGCTCGGTGTCGGCATGCCGCTTTTAACCATTGAGCTGGCCGTAGGACGTGCCTCGCGCAGATCGCTGGCTCGGGCCTATGAAGTGCTGGAAAAGCCTAAGAGCAAGTGGCATTTAAACAAGCTCTGGCAAATCCCGGGACCTTATATCCTGCTCTCCT
This sequence comes from uncultured Succinivibrionaceae bacterium, assembly GCA_944390085.1. Lineage (GTDB taxonomy): Bacteria > Pseudomonadota > Gammaproteobacteria > Enterobacterales > Succinivibrionaceae > Avisuccinivibrio. The sequence continues at coordinate 3,720 of CALXOT010000094.1, read as the reverse complement.
TCTACGGTCTTATCACCGGTTGGCTGCTCTATTATGGTTTTGTGTTTGCCTCCGGCGAATACACTCCGCAGATTACCCATGAGCAGGCAGCTGAGCAGTTTACCTCGCTGCTGTCTCATCCCCTGACCATGTTCGTGTGCATGACCACGGTCTTTGTTGCCTCTTTTGCGGTAGTGGCACTGGGCGTGGTACGGGGTGTGGAACGCATCACCAAACCGATGATGATCCTGCTCTTTGTGCTGCTGTTTTTCATGGCCGCACGTTCCTTTACCTTGCCGGGCTTTGCCGAAGGCATGGAGTATTATTTAAAGCCTGACTGGTCCAAGCTTGAGAAACACGGGCTGATGGAAGTGCTGTGGGCTGCCATGGGTCAGTCTTTCTTTACCCTGTCAGTAGGACAGGGCTCCATTGAGATCTTCGGCACCTACATGAGCAAGCAGCATACCCTGGCCAAGGAAGCTACCTTCATATGCGGCCTTGATACTACGGTGGCGTTGCTGGCTGGTGTGGTGATTTTCCCGGCCTGCTTTAGCTACGGTGTGCAACCTGATTCCGGACCGAGCCTGCTGTTTATTACCCTGAACACCGTATTTTCCAACATGGCAGGCGGTGGTTTCTGGGGTGGTCTGTTCTTCCTGTTCATGCTCTTTGCTGCTGTTTCTACCCTGATTGCTGTGTTTGAGAGCATTATCGCGGTGTGGATGGATCTGTTCTCCGTGTCACGCCTCAAGGCAGTAGTAGTCAATACCATTATCATCATGCTGCTGGCACTGCCGTGCATGTTTGGCTTTAATTACCTGTCATTCATCCATCCTCTGGGCGGCAATTCCACCATCCTTGATCTGCAGGATTTCATCATCTCTAACAATATCCTGCCCCTGGGTTCACTGGTCTTTATCCTCTTTATTACTGCCAAAACCGGCATGGGCTTTAAAGCCTATTTGGCTGAGGCCAATACCGGTGCCGGTCCTAAGATCCCGGCGGTGTTTTACTGGTACTACCGCTATGTGCTGCCGGTAGTGATCGGTATTTTGCTGGTGGCAGGTTACGTGGTGCTGTTTGGCTAGCAGCTCCATGCCTTAATCGCTGCTGCCAGCAGGCCTTGCTTGCAGAGTGCAGCAGCTCAACTGTCAGGCGCCATCCTTTTGTCAGATGGCGCTATGCCCATAATCCCGCCCTGATGCGGGATTTTGTTTTTTTTAGCAGAAAAATAAGCAGGGTGCGCAGTTTTTCCCTGATCTACGGACTTTTTATGCGCTATCATGGTTGCAGCAAAGTTTTTGTGTCCCAGAATTTGTTTTAGTCTGCAAAATGTGCCGTTTCCTGTCATTCAATTCCCGTGCCTGTTTTTCAGCATCCGGATTTTCCGGGCAAAAAGCAGGGATCAGATCTTGGATTTGCGTTTGGATAAATTGCTTTAACCTTCATGTGAGCAAAGTAAGGTTCGCTGCTTTGGGGGCAAGGGGCCTTTATGCCATGCTGGCTACAGCTTCCCTGCTGTGCCTGTCTCCGGCGCAGGCGGCAAGTCAGGTTGGATCTGTAGCAGGACCCGGCTCACTGGCAACTGCTGCAGATCCGGCCTTAACCGCCGGGGCTGGCGTGGAGCAGAAACGGGAGGCCTATGTGCATGCCAGGCGTGCTATTAAAAATGGGGATGAGAATTACGCCCGTACCCTGATGGCAACTGAACTTAAGGGCTATCCATTAAGCGTATGGCTTGAATATTATCTGCTATCAGAGCACAAGAGCGTGGATAAGTTTGAGGACGTGCAGCGCTTTATCAATTCTGGAAAGCAGCATGAGCTGGCCTCTTTGCTGCGCGATCGCTATATTGAGTATTACGCCGCACTGCGCGAGTTTGATAAGGTTCATGCACTGATAGGGCACAAGCCGGTGTCGGGCCCATATGAGAGCCTGTCCTTTAAGGAAAAGGGACAGTTGTGCCGCTTTTATGAAGCGGCCTGGCAGACAGGCCGCGGTTCAGATGAGGCGGTGGCCTTTGCCAACGCCCTCTATCTTGATTTAAACGGTGCGCCGCGTGCCTGTACTGGGCTCCTGGCTCACTTTGACAGTCAGGGTTATCTAACCGACCGCTTGCGCCTTGAAAAATTTGAGCGTGCCTATATCTCACGCTTTAAGGGAGATCTGACCCGGCGCCTGGCAGATGAGCTGTCATATACCCCTTATGCTGCCAAGGTTAAGGCTCAGATGGAGTTTTATGAAGAGCCTGAGGAGATCTTTAATTATCCCTTAAACACCGCAGCCGATAGGCGGGTAGCTGCCCTGGCTTACAGCCGCTGGGCCAGTTTTAACCCGCGTGAGGCTGCGCAGCGCCTGCCCACATTTATCGCACTCTCTGAGCCCAGTGACAGTGAACTTCTGACTATCACTAAGGTTATTGCCAATCGTTTTCTGGAGCGTGGGCGTTCAGCTGAAGATGTGGCCTGGGTGGACAAGCACCTGCCGGCTGTGGGCTGGACTCCTTTTATCAAGGAGCAGCGCCTGCGCCGCGCCATCTGGTTTGCGCAATGGGAAGTGGTCTATCAGTTGCTTGATCATGTTTCCGCAGATTTTGCCGCCCAAATCAACTGGCGCTATTGGAAGGGCCGGGCCGCCCTTGAGACCGGGCGCAGTGCCGAGGGGCGTTCCATCCTCTTGGCAGTAGCACAAGATCGCAGCTTTTTTGGCTTTCTGGCTGCCCAGCAGCTAAAGCTTAAGCCTGCCTATAATCAGTTGAGCCTGAGTGCGGCGGCGCAGTGGCCGTCAGGGATCCATGGCGATCCGGCTGTGGCACGCTTTTTTGAACTGTATGCCATGGATGATCCCAATGCCATCTATGAGTGGCGCGAAATTGCCCGCCATTCCAGGGAAGAAACGGCTTTGCTGATGGCCGAATGGGCCTTGCGCAACGGCAATACCCGCTATGCCATTGACAGTGTGGTAAGTGCCAAACGCTGGGATGCCTTAAGCTACCGCTTTCCTATAGTCTATCCTGAGATTTACCGCAAGAACTCACAGGAGCAGAATGTATCCTTATCCTTTATGTACGGGGTGTCGCGTCAGGAGAGCATGTTAAATCCGGCAGTGAGATCTCCGGTTGGGGCAGTAGGTCTGATGCAATTGATGCCGGCTACGGCAAAACTGGTTTCCAGACGCAACAAATGGGATTACCGCGGCAGTTCCAGCCTTACCAATCCGGAAATCAATGTCCGGCTGGGAGCAGCTTACCTGAGAGATATGCTTGATAGGTTTGGCAATAACCGCATCCTGGCGGCTGCAGCCTATAACGCCGGCCCCGGCCGCATTTACCGCTGGGAATCCAAGGATGGGCTGGCCCGCGATGCGGCCATGTACGTCGAGAACATCCCTTTTGCTGAGACCCGCAAATATGTACAGAATGTCTTGCTGTATGATGCAATCTATAACAAGTTGCTGACCGGCCAGGAGCGGGTATTGCTTACTGATGCGGAGCTTGCCTTTAAATATTAAGATGCCGCTGCAAAGCCGTGGAGTACAGCGCAAAGCTATGTTTCAGTGAGTAAATTAAAGCGACAAACAAGCTGGCTCAATTGCCGGTCGGATGTTCGCTTTTCAGACAGCTGATGGTTCCTGGCAATCAGTACCTGTATGTGGATAAGACGGATTTTATTATCGAGCTTTTTTAGTCAGTACCCGGCTTCAGTGGTACGTTAAGCCCAGTGTTGCTCTTAACCCGCCCGC
>CALXOT010000093.1 GCA_944390085.1 uncultured Succinivibrionaceae bacterium | reverse complement strand
GTTCCTGAATTTTCAAAGTGGGAGTACTCATCAAAAATCAGCTGCCCCCGCAGCCTCATCAAATGAATGTTTTTAAGCCAGGCTCTCTCCCCGGCATAACCGAGCGCATTTGCCTCCAGCGTCAGCTGCTGCCTGTTTATCAGAATAGCCTGATCTCGCAATGCAAGGTTACCGGCAATATTCAGCTGCCTTTGATTTTCCATACGGCTGCTACCTGCAAGCTGCAAGGAGCTGTTAATCCCTGCCTCAATCCGGCCACTGCTGTGCAGCATACTGCTTGCATCAAGAAGTAGAGTGCTCGCTCCTTCAAGGCTGAGGGTACCACTGTGCTCAAAAAGGATATCCACCCCCTGCAGGTTGGCATCCATCAGCGTCAGACGGGCAGCATTATCAATCCGACCTGCTCCTACTATCTGCGATTTATTGACAATGAGCTCAGCAATATTTTTAAGCTGGCTGTCCTGATGCAAAGTCAGCGCACTCTGATTTTCTAGCAGCAGTCTGCCCTGATTTTCAAGGATACTTGAACCTTTAAGCTTCATGGTACTGCCCCTTAATGCAAGTTCCCCGCGCACTGTCAGTTGAGAGCCTGGATGCAGCATAAGATTGCCACCTGAAAATTGTAATTTACTCCCGCGCGCTATGATAAGCCGTCCGTGCAGCTCAAGTGCAGCAGGCAAAGTCCCGGCACCTGCAAGCTGCAGGCAACTGCCTGCCTCTATACGGGCAGGCAGCAAAAGAGGATCCCTTATTATCTGGCAACTGCCGGCAGCAGGCTCTGCGGCATTGCAAGGTAACGTGCTCACAAAGCAAAGCAGCAGGGCAAAGCGCTGAACGCTCTTGCTTACCTTTAGGCCACAAAATCGCTTTAAAAAATTATTTGCGAAATATAACAAATAGTTAATTAAGTCGGTAAAAGTACAATTTGCTGTCACTTCTGTTCTGCGCCCGTTTTGATAACAAGCATGCTCCATCCTGTGGTAAAAAAACTTTTGCCATAAGATCAGAATTGTCCGCGCACCTGCCTGATGGAAAATTCCTGGTTCAGATAACGTTCAAGGGCACACTGTGCCGCCCCCAAGGCTGGAGCGGTATCCCCTCCCCGGCCTGTCACCAGCCGCTCTGCTGTGAGTTTAAAGGGCAGATTCTGATTAATAAGGCGTAACAAAGTGCCTTTATCATCTTCGTTTATATATGGACTTAAATATCCTGACAACAGCAGTGAACCATCAGTGATACACAATACGTTACGTGCCACCTGTGCTAAAACCTGCAGATATTCCTGCCACAGCTCAATTAGGCGGCTATCCCCGCCACGCAACTTTATGAAAAACTCCTGCCTATCAGCGCATCCGCTTTGCGTCAACAGCACGTCAGCTGCACAATAAGTCTCAAGACAGCCCCTGCTGCCGCAATAACAAAGCTTGCCATGCGGATTGACGCAATAATGTTCCAGCGTACCGGCAGTTCCCCCCAGCCCGGTCACTACTTCACCATTTATAAACAGTGCACCACCAAAATTGCGGTTTAGCATGAACATCACCCCCTGCTTCAATTCAGGGTGCTGCCACAGCTCATATACGCAGGCGGCATAAGAGTCATGACAGAGGGTGATCTTCAGCCCTAAGGAAAGGCTCAGGGTAGCAGCATCAAGTTTTACGCCATCAAAAAGCGGCCCGAATACGATACTAGTGCCTTCACGATCGGTAAGCCCCTGCACTGCCACATAAGGAGAAAGCAAATCCTCGCGCTTTAAGGAATTGGCTTGTAAAAAGGACTCAAAAGCCTGACTTAGCGCAGTAAAATAACTTTTATCATGCCGGTAATCGAGATTGCAGCTTTGTTGGGCACGCTCACGGCCAAACAGATCACAGGCAGCAAAATGCACCACATGGTTCAACACCGCAATCCCCACAGCTTTTTTATAATCCGGATTGACAGTCAGCAAACGGGGCGGGCGGCCGCCGGTGGAGGCCAGGCAGTTTCCACTTTGTACCAGGCCTACGGCACTTAGTGTACGTATATATTGATCTACCGTGGACAGGGATAACTGTAACTCATTTACCAGTTGCTGTTTGCTCATGCCGCCGGAATGATACAGAGCGCTGACCACCTGCCTGCGGTTTACCTCTTTTAGGGATAACTTATTAAGCCCCTTTAGCGGTGCATCCATAAATCTGCCATCCTAAATAATTAACGGGATCTCCAAATTCTGTTTAACAAATTATGCCAGAACTCATGCCCTCTTTAGATTAAAGACATAAGGTACATCAAAGTATGGCTGTCGCCATCAGCTTTTACATAAAATTTACATAAAAGCCACAAATAAATGTGATCTTGTTCATATTTACTATCTGCCGAAAAATCTGCTTTTTTGCAAGGCTGCCCGCTTTGTGCCACCTTTTATTTTTGTAAAAATTTACATAAACTACCTAAATATCAAACAAATAATTGTAAGACGTAAATATCTTTATCCGCATTTGACCTTGTGTTGCCTGTCTGTGAGAGTGCGCTCACCTTACTTTGCCGTAACTTTACAATATAACTTATACATAAGACTTACACGTAAGTCTTATGTATAAGATACAACGAAAAGATTCCGGCATGGACTACTGCTTTTAAAGAGGATTAATAACATGACAAACATCTGGCTGCACCTGGGCATGGGCTCCTTCCACCGCGCACATCAGGCTTATGCCTTTAACCGCCTGATTGAAGAAGGCAATACTAACTGGCGTTTTATATCCGGAAATATCCGTGACGATGCTGAAGCTACTGTAACGGGCATGTTAAAACAGGATCTGCACTATACACTGGAAACCGTAAATCCTGAAGGTGAACGTAAAATTCATGACATTCACTCCATCAGCCGGGTGATCCCCTATGTCAAGGGGCTTAAGCCCTTAATCGATCAGGGAGCAGATCCTGATTGTAAGGTGATTTCATTTACTGTGACTGAGGCCGGGTATTACCTTGACAGTAAACTTAATCTTAACTGCGACCATCCAGTGATCGCAGCTTCCTTAAAGGGAGAAATTAATAATGTGTATGCCACCTGTGCCGCCATCCTGCAACAGCGCATGGCAAATGGTGCTGGCGACATTACCCTGCTTTCTTGCGACAATGTGCGCGAAAACGGCCGCAAGTTTGAACATGGCTTGCGCCTCTTTTTACAGCATCGCGGACTTGACAGCGTACTTGCTTTCTTAAACGAACATGTTACCTGCCCCAATACCATGGTAGACCGCATTACCCCGCGCCCGGCTGCCGATCTGAATGCAGAAATTGAAAAACTTACCGGACACCCTGACTGCGTGCCGGTCATGGCAGAAGAATTTTTCCAGTGGGTGATTGAGGATAATTTCAAGGCAGGACGTCCGGCACTTGAAAAGTGCGGTGCACAAATGGTAAATGACGTCACGCCCTTTGAAGATGCCAAGCTGCGTATCCTGAACGCTAGCCACAGTATCCTGGCCCTCTCCGGGATCATCAAGGGTTACAACTATGTCTTTGAATGTGCCCGTGATCCAGAGCTGTACCAGCTGGCTTACAGCTATGTCACTGACAGCGTTATCCCTTGCATTAAGGGCAACGGCATTGATCTTGAAAACTATCGCGATGAAGTGCTGCGCCGTTTTAAGAACAATCATATCCGGGACACCCTGCAGCGCATCTGCCAGGACTGTTATTCAAAACTTATCTCCTTTGTCAAACCCACTATCAGTGATTGCTTTCACAAAGGGGTAAACCCGCAGCCAGTCTTGTTCATCACGGCGCTATACCTGCACTTCCTGCATTTATGGCAGGCAGGGCAGATCCCCTTTGAGTATCAGGACAGCAGCTTTGATCCAAATTGGGCCAGGCAAATACTGCAGGCTCCGGATGAAGTGGCAGCCTATGCCGCAGGCAGAGAGCTATTTGGCGACTTGGCCTGCACCCCGCAATTTGTCTCAGCCATGCATGATGCTGTCCACAGCGTAAAGCTCTTTGCAAAAGCACATCACGCTGCAGCTTAAATCGGAACATATAAAACGCAAGTGTCTGGGGCAGAGCTCCCTGCCCCATTTTTTTTTAAACGAGTTGTCTTACGGAAAAATTATTATGGCTACCTCTACTGAACTTCCATTAGTCAGGACCTTCATCGGCCTGCCCCGCCCGCTCTTTGCAGGTTATCTGGCCATAGCCCTGTTCATGACCGGTGATGGTTTTGAACTGGCCTTCTTATCTCAATACCTCATTGAACTTGGCTTTGATAAAGCGCAATCTTCTCTGGTCTTTACTGTATACGGACTGGCTGCAGCATTATCTGCCTGGTGCTCGGGGGTAACAGCTGAACTTATCACGGTTCGCCGCGCCATGCGGATCGGCGCCATCTTATGGATTGTTTTCCATTGCTGTTTTCTTTATTTTGGCTTGAACGGCGCCCATTACGGCACCATCATCCTGTTCTATGCCTTGCGTGGTCTGACTTATCCGCTATTTTTATACTCTTTCGTGGTGGCCATCGTCCAGAACATCAATCCACGCCAGGTCAGCCCTGCGCTGGGCTGGTTCTGGACTGTATACTCCATTGGCATCGGAGTGGTTGGCAGTTTTATCCCCAGCTTCACCATTCCACTGATTGGCGAATACGGCACACTGTGGCTGGCTCTGATCTTTGCCTTTAGTGGCGCCCTGTGTGCTATCTTCGGCCTGCGGCATTTACGCAACTCTGAAAAATCAGGTTTAAGTGCCAAAGAGAAATTCTCAGAATTGCTCTTTGCCATCAAACTATTTAAAAACCCGCAGGTAGCGAACGCTGCCGTGATCAGGATCATCAATACCCTGTCGCTGTTTGGTTTTGCAGTAGTAATGCCCATGATGTTTGTGGATGAACTGGGCTGGACCATTGACCGCTGGCTGCTGGTGTGGGCTGTGTTCTTTGCTGTCACCATCTTTTCCAACGTGTTCTGGGGGATCATGAACGAAATCATGGGCTGGATCAATGTTGTGCGCTACATGGGATGTCTGGGCATGGCTGCCTCCACCCTGCTGTTCTACTATATTCCGCAGGCCTATCCTGACAGCTTTGCCATGGCCTGCGTACCGGCCGTACTGCTGGGCTGGTTTGTCGGAGCTTTCGTCGCCATTACCCCCATCCTCACTACCCTGGAACCGGAACATCAGGGGGCAGCCATATCGGTATATAACTTAGCCGCCGGTGCCTCCAATTTCTGCGCCCCGGCGCTGGCGGTAGTGATCTTGCCCTGGGCTGGGGTCAGGGGAGTTGTCTTTGCCTATGCTGGTCTTTATCTGCTGGCCTTTGGACTTACCTTCCTGCTTAAGGTTAAGCAACCTGGCTTTAAAGGAGCGTTCTGGCAGTTAAGGGAAAAGCGCCTGCAGAAAAAAAACGCCCAGCTGCAACTGCAAACTGGACAGGCACATGCCTGAAAATAATTGTTACTTCCTAAATCAACGGCATCAACCGTCCATAACAAGCAGTCCTCCGCAGGGCTGCTTTTTTTAAGCCTAAAAACAACCCTACAGCTAACCGGTTACCGAATCAGATGACTTACTCCCCCTCCTTAAAGAAGGGGATCTTCTTCTCGCTCACTCGTTCAAGAGAACAGAAGATGCCAATATCAACGATCTATCCCCCGCAAGTACTGTAGTTAAACTGCCAGAACGACAGCTGATTTGTCCTTGAGCTTTGGGCTACAATAAGCTTATCCACCGTACCCACATACAGTTTTGAAGGAGACTTATATGACGGCTTTAACCGGTCAGGCCTTAGTCGGTGACATTGGTGGCACCAATGCCCGTTTGGCTTTATGCAATCTGGAAGATGGCAGCCTGAGCACCCCCATCATCTATTCAGCCCTGGAAAATGATTCTCTTGAAAGCTGCATCCTGAAATTCAGACAGGAAACCCACAGCGACTTTAATGCAGCCTGTATTGCCATTGCCTGTCCTATCACCGGCGATTATGTCAAAATGACAAACAATCCCTGGGAATTCTCTCAGGCACAGCTCAAAAATGCCGTCGGCCTTGACACCCTCATCGTGATCAATGATTTTACCGCCATGTCCATGTCTGTCCCTTGCCTTGATAAAAAGACCCTGGTCAAGATTGGTGGCGGCGAACCCGATCCCAAGTCACCCATCGCTGTTTACGGTGCTGGTACTGGACTGGGCGTGGCGCATTTGGTGCATGTAGGCGAGAAATGGTTGTCCCTGCCCGGAGAAGGCGGGCATGTCGATCTGGCGCCGGCAAACATGGCAGAAGATCTGATTTTAATTGCTATGCGCGCCCGGATAGGTCACGTCTCAGCCGAGCGAGTGCTCTCGGGGCCTGGTCTGGTCAATCTATATGAAGCTATTGCCATGCGCAACGAACGTTTAAAAAAAGACATGACCCCCGCTGATGTAACTTCCCAGGCGCTGGCCTCCCCGCCTGAACCTGATTGCCTGGAGGCTCTTGAAACCTTCTGCCGCCTGATGGGACGCTTTGGCGGAAACCTGGCCCTGACCATGGGTACCTTTGGTGGTGTTTATATCGCAGGCGGTGTGGTACCGCGCTTTATCGATTTCTTCAAGCAATCAAAATTCCGCGATGCCTTTGAAGACAAGGGCAGGTTCAGAAGCTACATGGAACGTATCCCCACCTATGTCATTACTGACACTAAAGCCGGTCTGCGTGGTGCCGGAGCCACCTTACGCCAGGAACTGGGTGCCATACTATAAAAATAAATAAATATATATATACCAAACAATAAACCTGAAATAATCAATAATTGATAATTTCCTGAGCCCGCCTGTAGCAGCGGGCTTTTTATTATCACCTGCAGTAATGGGTAAAAAACTAAAGTTTGCCCCAGCTGCTGCCGATAAAGCAGATAAGGGCAAGATTTGTCAAAATAACGCAACTTGTTTACTGCAAGCAGATTGCCTCAGGTACTGACTGCTGGCTGTCATTGGCTTGACCTAAATGTGCAGGAAAGGAACATGCTAAGTGTAATAGGCGGTTTTTCACCACAACAGACATATACCCCGGACGCTGTGTTACCGGAACAGGACAGTGTTGCCAAGACGATGCCAGCCCTTCCTGTTCCTGCACTGCAAGCCAATCAACCTGCCGGTTCTTTAACTCAGGATCATGAACAATACGGGCAGGAACATGGACAAAGGCAGCAAACCCCTGACCGAAATGCCGCAAACTTAGCCCCCTTTTCCCATCAACGCCATCAGGCACTGCAAGGCTACCTAAAACTCAATCAGGGTCAACAGGCCTTTACGCAACGTGCGTCTGAAAACCAGGAAGAACTCATCCCTGCAGGGACTGAAAACAGCACCCAAGGCTCCTCCGGATTAGAACCTGCCACTGCCCTTAACCCTGAAGCTACGGTTTCTGAAAAAGAGAAGTCTGACAGAGGGCAAGATAAAAACGATATGGGCTCTGATGGCAAGGAAATGACCGATGAAGAGCAGCGCAAAACCGATCAGATGGAAGCACGCCATCAGGAAGTCAAGGTACATGAACAGGCGCACAAGAGCGCCGGGGGCAGTCTGGCCAGCGCCCCTTCCTATAGCTATGAGACCGGTCCTGATGGCAAGCGCTACATCACTGATGGTGAAGTGCAGATAGATACTTCAAAGGAAAAAGATCCGCGCAAAACCATTGAAAAAATGCAACAGGTCAAGCGCGCCGCCTTAGCCCCGGCACAACCTTCTTCCCAGGACCGGCGTGTAGCCTCCGAAGCCTCACAGATTGAGGCGCAGGCACGCTCTGAACTTGCTGCACAAAACCGTGAGGAAAGAACCGGGGGCATGACAAATAAGCCACAAGAAGACTCTGATACCAGTTCAATTAAGACTTCAGGACAGGGGAGATCAGGTAAACCCGATACAGGCAGAGGCATTAGCGCTGCCACGCACGAACCTGCAACAAAACTTTCCACTGTAAGGCCTTGAGCCAGGCAGGATCTGTTTCCTGCCTGTCGCAGCCCTACTGCCACAAAGGCTTGCCACCTACTGCCAAACCCTAGGCCTGCAAGGTTTTGACAAAATTTACCCCTAAATCGGGGAAATCTGTAAATAAACCTTCAGCCCCGGCCTGACACAGGATAGCGGCAAACAATTCATTGATATCGCCAGCGTAAGGCGGCAACTGATCTTTCCTTACGGTATAAGGGTGCATGATCAGTGCATGCTCGGCAAAGATGGCAGGTAAGTCAGTAAGTTCTATCTTTCCAGGCTCAGAGCGCTTTTGATCAAACAACAGATGGTAATCAGGACCAACTCCGTCAGCAAGCTGCCTTATCCGGCACAGATCCTGCTCATTGAGCAGGGTACGCCAGTCAAACGGGATCTGCTGTCCCCCGCGCAATTCCTTGGTCTCATCCAGGCTATCAGTAAGCAGGAGCACACATTTAAGATCCATGCCAAGCGCTGGCATCAGCTCCTTTTTGACATACTCCAGATCAAAGAAATCAAAAGTCTGGAAATAGCACTTGCTCTCTCTGGATCCATAACCGTAGCGCCTGAGTGTTTTGAGTACAGCTTTTGAAATATCCTTGCCCGCAAGTTTATGCAGCCAGGGAGCCTTTGTCTCCACATACAGCCCGGCCTCTCGTCCACAAGTTCGGTTCAAACCCTGAATGAACTCTATTTCCTCCTCTAAGGTATGCAGTTGGAAATGCGAAGCAAAGGGCGGGAAGCGTCCGGGGAACAAAGGAACAGGACGACCGTCATGACTGACAAAGCCCTCAGAAAAGCGCAGGGTACGGAGCTCTTGCAAAGTAAAGTCCATCACATACCAACGACCATCTGCGCGGCAACGCCCCGGGAATTTATCGGCCACATCTGTCACCCGATCAAGAAAATGATCGTGGATCACGATAAGGGCATCATCCCTGCTCATGGCCACATCCTGCTCCAGATAATGGGCACCCTGGGCATAAGCCAGGGCTTTTGCCTCCAGACTGTGCTCAGGTAGGTAAGCGCTAGCCCCGCGGTGGGCGATGATAATCTTGTCAGCTTCTTTATCAGCTTTATCTACAAAATCCCTGGACATACAAACCTCAAGTTTCTGTACTGGCATCTGGCACAGCTAGGCTTACAGCCTGTTGCCACTTAAATTAACTAAGGTTTTTGCACTATTTTATGACAATATCGCAAAAAAGCCGGATAAAAGCCTGTGCGTGTTATAATCAGCGCGCTTTTACCCGAGAAAAGCGCACTGTTTTGATGCAACCAAACCAGAGGATAGGTTATGGAACCGTATTATGCCGGCGCATTATCCGTGCTGCCGCCTGTTATTGCAGTGGTACTGGCTCTGATCACCAAGGAAGTGTTCTCTTCCCTGATGATCGGTATTTTAACCGGTACCTGCATTTATTCATTCGGCCTGGGCGACAGCATGCCCATTATTACCACCGTAGAACATGCCTTCGCCCTGATGGTAGATAAGGTGGACTTCAGTATCATCATTTTCTGCTCACTGTTAGGTTCACTGGTCTACGTCATAGCCATGGCCGGTGGCTCACGTGCTTACGGCAAATGGGCTGCAACCAAGATTAAAGGCAGAAAGAGCGCCCTGCTGGCAACCTCGGGGCTGGGTGTGCTCATTTTCATTGATGATTACTTCAACTGCCTGACTGTGGGTACTGTAATGCGCCCGGTCACTGACACCTATAAGATCTCAAGGGCCAAGCTTGCCTACATTATTGACTCTACTGCAGCTCCTATTTGTATCATTGCCCCGATTTCTTCATGGGCTGCAGCGGTTGGCTCCAACATCAAGGCCACCGGTGCTTTTGAAAGTGAGATGGATGCCTTTATCTCAACTATTCCATGGAACTTCTATGCCCTGCTCTCAATTATCATGGTGATCATGATCGCTATCGGTAATTTTGACTTCGGGCCGATGCGCCGTGCCGAGATAGCGGCAGCCCGCGGTGAAGAAGTACGTGACAATGTGGCCACCGACAACGAACAGATGACTGTGCACGCTGACGGCGGAGTACTGGACATGGTGCTTCCTATCATTTCCCTGATTATTTTCTGCACCCTGTCACTGTTGTATGTCGGCGGATACTGGGGAGCTGATCCGGCTTATCATACCATCGGTGCTGCTTTTGGTAATACATCAGCAGGTCCTGCGCTGGTCTTAGGTTCATTCGGGGCACTGCTTGTCGCCCTCATCATGTTTGTCGGCCGCCGGCTTTTAGACCTCAAGACCTTTATGCAGGGCGTATTGCGTGGGGTGCAGGCGATGATCCCTGCCAATATGATCCTGGTTTTAGCCTGGACTATTTCCGGTGTATGCCGCGATCTGTTACAGACCCCGCTGTTCATCAGCACACTGGTGCAAAACGATGGCGGCCTCTTTGGCAGCATGCTGCCTCCCATCATTTTCCTGATTGCCTGCTTCTTAAGTTTCTCCACCGGTACGGCCTGGGGCACCTTCGGTATTTTAATTCCGATCATTGTTCCGGTAGCCCAAGCCATCGATCCGACAGGCAGCCTGATCATTATTGCCCTGTCAGCCACCCTTGCAGGTTCAGTCTTTGGCGATCACTGTTCGCCCATTTCAGATACCACCATCTTATCAAGTGCGGGCTCTGGCTGTATGCACATTGAACATGTCTCTACCCAACTACCTTATGCCTGCGTTATTGCAGCGTCGGCCCTGGTCGGATATACCATTGCAGGCTTTACCCACAGTCTGGCCTTGAGCCTGAGCAGTGCTGCGGTAGTACTGGTCTGTGTGCTCTCCTTCCTGCACCTGCGCAACTCCAAGCGCGAGAGTATTGAAGATCATTTAAAATAGGCTCAAGCCACGCATTCTGCTCAATAAAAATGCAGTAGCCTGTACCTGCGGCTCCGGCTGGAGCCGTCGGTTCAGATACCGGCAGCAGCTTTATTGCAAGCTGCCGGAAATTAATAAAAACATTTCCAGCAAAGGCGGCTGCACAAGCCTGGCAAAAACTGCCAGCCCCAGCAACTTCTGATATAGTGCCGTTCTTACTTAATAATTCTGATTATTTCTAAGGTTATTTATGTTTCAGCTGCGTCAGTCTCTGCTCCTGTTCCTCACTGCTACCATCTGGGGTTCAGGTTTTATCGGGCAGAGCATCGGCATGGATCATGTCTCCCCCTTTACCTTTACTTTTTTCCGTACCCTGATTGGAGCACTGATACTGCTGCCTGTTATTTATCTGCTGAAAAAGCAGGCCTTAAAAAAGCACAAAACATTAAAAAAGGCAGACAGACGCACCTTCATCTTAGGCTCACTTACCTGCGGCACCTGCCTTATCGCTGCCGAAAGCTTCCAGCAATTTGGACTGGTCTACACCGAGGCCTCTAAGGCCGGTTTCATTACCTCGATGTATATCATCTTCGTGCCACTAATCTCCTGGTGCCTGGGTAAAAGGCCCAATCTGCTGGTACTGTGCGCTACGGCACTCTCTGCCCTGGGACTTTATTTGCTGTGCCTTGATGATCCTTCGCGCCTGACGCTGCAGACAGGCGATCTGTTAATTCTGATCTGCGCCGTAATCTTTGCACTGCATATCCTGGTGATTGCTCATTTTGTAGAAAAGATAGACGGAGTGGAACTTTCCTGCGGGCAATTTGCAGTTGCCTCCGCCCTCGGCCTTATTACCATGTTGCTCTTTGATCAGGAACTGAGCCTTGAGAGACTGCTCGCCGCAGCTCCGGCTATTTTATGGTGCGGCATTATGTCAAACGGCGTGGCCTACACCCTGCAGATTGTCGGGCAACGCGGAATCAATCCAACTATAGCCACCATTATTCTGTCCTTAGAATCAGTAATGGCTGTATTCTTTGGCTGGCTTATCCTCGATGAAAGCCTCAGCTCCAGACAATATTTAGGCTGTGCTGTAATGCTGTGTGCCGTAATCATCGCACAGTTAAATCCGCGCCTGTTCTTACGTGACAGAGCCTGAACAGACAAATCTTGCTAAAATATGCCCCTGACGGCAATAAGACCACAGCCTGAACAGAATTTTGATAAAAATTAATCGTGTAGTACCGCAAATTTGTATTTTGCGGTCTTAATATTTGAGATTTATAAAAAATCAGGAAAAAGCCATGAGCAAACGTTCAATGTTAGTCACCTCAGCTCTGCCCTACGCCAATGGTCCGATCCATTTAGGGCACATGTTGGAACATATTCAGTCAGATATCTTTACCCGCTTTGAGCGTGCCATGGGCAATGAGGTTTATTACGTCTGTGCCGATGACTGCCATGGTACCCCGGTGATGATCAAGGCCCAGTCACAGGGTAAGACTCCCGAACAGCTGATTGAGGAAGTGGGGATCAGCCACCGTGCCGACATGCAGGGATTCCTGATTAATTACGACAATTACTACCGTACCCATTCCCCTGAAAACCAGGCCTTTTCACAGCAGATTTATTTAAAGCTGCGCGAACGCGGCTATATCTTCACCAAGACCATTTCCCAGCTTTACGATCCGGTCAAGAACATGTTCCTGCCCGATCGCTTTGTCAAGGGGATCTGCCCCCGCTGTGGAGCTAAGGATCAATACGGGGATAACTGTGAAGTCTGCTCTGCCACCTACAACCCCACCGAGCTGAAGGAACCTTATTCCACCGTCTCCGGCGCCACCCCGATCTTAAAGGAAAGTGAACATTATTTCTTTGATCTGCCAAAGTTCACCGACTTCCTGCATGGCTATGTCAAGGAAGTACTACCTCCAGAGATGGCCAATAAACTTGAAGAGTGGTTTGCTCAGGGTTTAAAGCCTTGGGATCTGTCGCGCGATGCCCCCTATTTTGGCTTCCCGATCCCGGATGCTGATAATAAGTTTTTCTACGTCTGGCTCGATGCACCGATAGGCTACATGGCCTCCTTCAAAAACTTCTGCGACCGGCAAGGCGTGGATTTTGATGCTTTCTGGAAGCTTGACTCTGACAAAGAGCTTTATCACTTTATTGGCAAAGACATCCTCTATTTCCATTCCCTGTTCTGGCCTGCCACCCTTAAAGGCTCTGATCACCGCCTGCCTACCAAGATTTTTGTACACGGCTATGTCACGGTCAATGGCGCCAAGATGTCCAAATCCAAGGGCACCTTCATCAAGGCATCCACCTACCTGAAACATTTAAAACCCGAATGCCTGCGTTACTATTTTGCCTCCAAGATGAACAATCAGGCGGTAGATCTTGATTTAGCGTTAGATGATTTCATCGCTAGAGTCAATTCAGATATCGTCGGCAAGGTAGTGAATTTAGCCTCCCGCAGTGCAGGCTTTATCAACAAACGTTTTGGCGGACGCTTAAGCGCACAGCTCTATAATCAGGAGCTTGCAGCAAAATTCAGTGCTGCTGCCAGCCATATTGAAAAATCCTATGAAGAGCGCAACTATGCCGAAGCCGTACGCACCATCATGGCTCTGGCTGACGAGGCCAACCGCTTTGTAGACAGCGAAGCTCCATGGGTGCTGGCCAAGGATGAGGCCAATAATGAGCGCCTGCATCAGGTCTGTACCCAGGCCTTGAACTGCTTTAAAGCCCTTATTACCTATTTGTCTCCGATCCTGCCTGAAGTCTATGCAGCAAGCCAGGATTTCCTTAATGATCAGCTTGAGTTCACTACTGCAGCCCAACCGCTACTTGATCATGAAATCAAACCGTTCAAGCCCCTGTTTGCCCGCATCGATCCCAAGGCTGTGGAGGCCATGATCGAGGACAGCAAGCAGGATTTAAAGGAAGCTGCTGCCACTAAAACAGTTCAGAGCGCTGACACTGCCAGCGAGTATGTGCCGCTGGCCCCTGAGATCACCATCGATGATTTTACCAAGCTTGATCTGCGCGTAGCTAAAGTACTTGAGGCGCAAGAAGTGCCTGAGGCTCGCAAACTGCTCAAACTGAAGCTTGATTTAGGCTTTGAGCAGCGTCAGGTCTTTGCCGGTATCAAGGGGGTATACCAGCCTGAGGCCTTAATCGGCCGTAAGGTCATCGTGGTGGCCAATCTCAAGCCCCGTCAGATGAAGTTTGGCCTGTCGCAAGGCATGGTAATGGCGGCAGGAGAAGGCGGCAAGGATATTTATCTGCTTTCAGCAGATGATCCTGCTCCCATTGGCAGTAAGGTACACTAAACCTAATCTAAAAATTCCTGAGCCAGCACCTGCAGGGCAGGTGCTGACTTCAAGTATCTTCAGATACCACAGTTTTTCGCAAAATCTGCCATTGTTTCAGGCGGCAGAGCTATTTTCAGGCTTATCCACCGGTTTTTCCGCCTGTGCTTTTTCTTCTTCGATCTGGTGCTGACAGTGCGGACAGATACAACGGAACATCAGATCATAGCCTAAAATCACAAACCCCTGCTTATCCTTAATATTCTGTTCCAGCTGCCCCAGATAAGGCATGTCAGCATCAAAGATCTGTCCACATTTGACACAGCGCAGATGATAATGGGGTTTTACCTCATGATCATAATGCTCTGCTGCACCTGACAGTTCAATTAAGGCTATTTTCCCTTCCTCATTTAATCTTTTTAAGACGCGGTAAACCGTTGCCCGGCTAAGATTGGCATAATGACTGGAAGCTTCCCTGAAAATATCATCGGCAGTAGCGTGGGAGCCCAAGCTGCGCACTGCCTCAAGCACTAAGGCCTGCTGAATGGTATTGCGCCTGCTTTTCATAATTTTTCTTACATCAGCTGGATTAATGATCTAAATTTTAAAAATGGCAGACGCAAAGCGCAAGCTTTTGCGCTGATATAATTTATCGGGCTGAAGGTTGTGGACAACTATTGGCAACATAAATCAGAGAAGGGTACCGTTAAGGCCCCCTTTGTACAGCCATACTTTCAAATTACAGGACTCAAACCCTGTTTTTACAATTATAAGTATAAGCATGTCAAAGCTTTTTCACCTTGTAAGTTCCCTGTTACGCTTAACTAGTCCCATAGCCGCAGGCAATCTGTGTGCAGCCCTGCTCAGCCTGGGAGCGGCCATGCTAGCAGGTGGGTGCGGTAACGCCGTCCTGGCCGGAGCTGCTGCCGGAGGCAGCCTGTTCTATCCCTGCCTGATGTTTTTAAGCGGACTTAGTTCCGGATGCAGCGCACAAATCGGACGGCTGCGCGGCAACTCCAGCCTCAGTCAGCAAGGAACGGCACATATTCACGCTGCCCTGAACTCTGCCGTGCTGTGCGCCCTGATACTGGGCGCAATCCTCTGTATTAGCGCACTGTTCCTCATTTCCCTGCCTGAACATGCTCAGCTGGAAAAGCATCTGCGCTGGTATCTGTTCTTTGCTGCCCTGGCCTTGCCTGATGCTGCCTTACTGTTTGTTCTCAAGGCCGTATGTGATGCTGCCGGGGCAGCACGGCTGTCACTGCTGACCGGACTTAGCCTGCTGTGCCTGAACCTACCTTGCAATATGATCCTGCTCTACGGCTTTAACTTAGGCGGAGCCGGTTGTGGGCTTTCAGCCCTGATAAGCATCTCAGGCAGTGCAGCACTGTTGCTCTTAGTGATAAAAAAGCGCTATCGCATCTTGTGGCAACTGATAAACCTGCCAGGACTAAAACTTAATCCTGTTTATATCAGATCTTTTCTCAAGGAAGCTCTGCCCTTAGGGCTTGCTGCGGCTCTGGAAAGCTCAGCCTTTGCCCTGATTGCCCTGCTGCTCACTCCCTGTGGGGCCAGGGAGACCGCCGCCCACAGCATTGCCATGAGCGTCAATTCCCTGATCTTCTCCCTGCCATTGTCCCTGTCCATCGCCGCCTGCATCAGGGGGGCACAAGCGGTAGGAGCACAGGCTGCTGCATTGTACCGCGATGAATTTATCGCACTATGCTTCTGCTCTTTGCTTGTCATGCTGCTAAGTTTCAGCTTTACCTTCAGCCTCAGGGATATTTTGCCCACCCTTTTTACCTCAGATCAGATCACGGCACAACGCGCCTCTTACCTGCTGGGTTTTGCCCTGTTCACCCAGATTTTCGAAAACGCACAGTGTGTACTGTCCTTCCAGCTGCGAGCCTTTGGGGCAGGGCGCAGCGTGCTTGCTGTGACCCTGCTTACCTTTTATGTCTGTGCGCTCCCGCTTGGGTTAGCCTTATGCTATGGCCTGTCAGGTAGCTCCTATGGTGCCACCGGATTCTGGCTGGCACTGCTAACTGCCCTGCCAATAGCTAGCTGCATCTATGCCCTGCGCCTTTACAAGCTGTACCACAAATTTTTCTGCAAAGAGCCTGGCCAGTGCTTGATCTAAACCTACAAACATATAGAATAAGCGCTGTCTTACGTAGAGTTTTATCTTCTTATCCTACTGTTATACTGCGAAATTTTCCACCGAGGTTTTTGTGACGGAGCAAGAAAAATTACCTCAGAATGTGCCTTCATTTGGTACAGAAACCAAGCGCACGTTGCGCCTGTTCAGCCCGATTTTCCTGGGACAGATAGCCCAGACCTCAATGGGGGTGGTCGATACCCTGATGGCCGGAGCTGCAGGAACCGAGCAACTGTCTGGGGTGGCCATTGCCGGTTCTTTCTTTTGGCCGATGCTGCTATTGGTGATTGGCTTATGCTTTGCCATCTCCCCCATCGTAGCGCAATTGAGGGGTGCCGGAAAACGCGATCTGATTGCTCCACGCCTGCACCTGGCCACGGTGATCTGTCTTACCGGTTCAATCCTGATAGCTGCCCTGCTCTTTGCCGCCCCGTTGTTATATCGGCTGGTACCTGACATCAACGCTGAAATGGTGCGGGTCGCTACCGGTTACCTTTATGCGGTGGCATTGGGTATCCCGGGATTTGCGCTGTTCAACATCCTGCGTGCCTATTCTGAAGGCCTGGGCAATACCATGCCTACCCTGATTTTCGGCTTTATCGCACTGCTGCTCAATATCCCGCTCAATTACATCTTTATTTTCGGCAAATGTGGCATGCCGGCATTGGGAGGAATCGGCTGCGGTGTATCCACCACCATTACCATTTACTTAAGTGCCCTGCTCTTTTTAATCTATGTACAGCGCCACCGTTTCTACCGCTCCTGCCGCATCTACCGCCGCTTCTACCCTATAACCAGGGCTGAAACCAAGGGTTACCTGCATTTAGGTATTCCACTGGCTTTAAGTGCGATGATCGAAGTAGCCTGCTTCTCCTTAGTGTCCTTCCTGCTGACTCCCTTCGGTCCGATCGTGGTGGCGGCACATACTATTGCCATGAACCTGTCGGGGCTTCTGTTCATGTTTCCCTACTCCCTGTCCAATGCTGCCACCATCCGGGTGGGGGAGGCCATGGGAGCAATGCACTGGCAGCGGGCTCGACGTTCCATGAAGGCTACCTTTGCTATCGGTGCCTGCTTTGTGATCTTCAATTGTTCCCTGGTGCTTCTGTTCCGCCATCCGCTCATCGGGCTGTACACTGACTCTGCAGAGGTGTGGGCGTTGGCTGAGGTACTGATACTGTTCTGCGTGTTTTATCAGTTGCCAGACAGTATACAGGTACTTTCTATCGGTATTTTGCGCGGCTTTAAGGATTCACATACCATTTTTGCCGTCACCATTGGTGCCTACTGGATTGTCGGCATGCCGTTGGGTTTTTCCCTGGCTTACGGCCTGTTGTGGTGGCCGCCACTGGCAGCTCAGGGCTTTTGGATCGGTTTTATCGCTGCACTCTTTACCTGCGCCATCATTTACGGCGGCAGGCTGTACTATCTGTTCAGCACCGAGCGCATTCCAAAAACGATGCGCCTGTCAGTCTGACCTGCTCAAACGCCCCATGCCAGGCAGGACATGTGGTCTATCCACCTGCTAGCGCAGTATTGCTGCGGTTCAGGGCATGGCTGATTTGTTATTTCGGTTAAATTTTTATTCTTATCACAAAAAACACAGCGCACATAAGTTAAACTATCCTCCAATCAATTACTGTACCTTAACCCTATATTCCATCTGTCTGCAAAATTATGCAGAGGACATACATAAAGCAGGAGCCTTATCTTAATGCAAACTATCTTCATTACCGGAGGAGCTACCGGCATCGGCCGTGCAGCAGTCATCAAATTCCTAAATGAGGGCTATAACGTAGCCTTCATGGATATCAACACCGATGCCGCCCAGAAATTATCAGACGAACAAAGTGCCAACAGTAAGCAGCTGCTGTTTATTCACGGTGACACAAAGGTTAAGGCAGACATTGAAAAAGCTGCAGCTGCCTGCGCGGATAAGTTTGGTGCTATCAACGCAGTATTTGCCAATGCCGGCATCCACCGTGCCAACACGGTACTGGACATCAGCGATGAAGAACTGGATTTGATGATCCAGACCAATATCTACGGCAACGTCAATACACTGCGCATTACCGTACCCTACTTAATCAAGGCTGGGGGTGGAGCTATTGTGATCAACGCCTCTGATCAGGTATTTGTGGGCAAAGCCCACAGCTTTGCCTATGGCATGACCAAGGGAGCCCTCGGTCAGATCACCAAATCCCTGTCCATTGATCTGGGCCCCCATCACATCCGGGTAAATGCAGTCTGTGCCGGCACCATACATACTCCGCTAGTTGACAATCTGTTTGACAAGTTTGCCGCCCGCACCGGTAAAACGGTGGAAGAGTACTGGCAGGATGAGAACGCGCTCTACGCGCGCGGTAAGGTAGGTACCGCTGAGGAAGTGGCGGAGCTGGTTTTCTTCCTGGCCTCAGACAAAGCAGCTTTCTGCACCGGAGGCCATTACCTGATAGATGGAGGACTGGTAGCAGGCTGCCACTGAATTGAGCCAACTTACGGAAAAACCGCAGCTTTCACTGCGGTTTTTCGTTTTGACGCTGACTTATTGCAAAGCTCCCTATTTCAGGTTTTCCTTAAAGAAAGATTCCAGCTTATCAAAAGGAATGGCCTTGAAGTTGTCATACAGATCGACATGGTTAGCGCCAGGGATAATCATAAGTTCCTTATTGTCCCCCTGCAGGCGCTTGAAGGCATCTTCACTGAAATAGCGCGAATGAGCCTTCTCGCCATGGACAATCAATACCGGGTTGCGGATCTCTGAAATATAGGAAAGCTGCGGCATATTGATAAAGGACAGCGCAGAGGTCATATTCCAGCCGCCATTTGAGTTTAAGGAGCGGGGATGATAGCCGCGTTCGGTCTTATAGTAACCATAATAGTCCTTCACAAACTGCGGGGCATCTGCCGGAAGTTCATCCGGCAGGCCTCCGGCTAAGGTATAGCGGCCCTGCTTATAGTCAGCACTGCGCCTTGCATTTAACTGTTCCCGCAAGGCATAGCGCCCATCTGCATCAAGCGCATCAAAATAACCATTGGCGTTAACCCTGCTCATATCGTACATGGTCATGGCAGCTGTGGCCTTGATCCTGGTATCAATAGCAGCAGCATTGAGCGACAATCCTCCCCAGCCGCAGATCCCGATAATACCAATGCGCTGCGGATCCACGTCATTACGGGAGCTCAAATAATCCACCGCGGCACAGAAATCCTCGGTATTAATGTCAGGTGATGCCACATAACGCGGCTGCCCGGCAGACTCACCGGTAAAGGAAGGATCAAAGGCAATGGTCAAAAAACCGCGTTCTGCCATGGTCATGGCATAGAGACCAGAAGCCTGTTCCTTAACTGCACCAAAGGGACCAGCCACGGCAATAGCCGCCAGTTTGCCCTCAGCATTGGCAGGCCGGTAAAGATCTGCCGCCAGGGTAATGCCGTAGCGGTTAACAAAAGTTACCTTGCTGTGGCGTACCTTGTCGCTTAATTTAAAGACTTTATCCCATTTGTCGCTCAATTGCAGATCCTGCACCACAATCGTACTCGGATCAGGATTATTGCTGTCAATGGCCATAACTGCTCCTGAATATGCAAAAACGGCTGCTGCGCAAAGTGTAATAACTTTTTTCATATTGCAATCCCTAAAGCCTGTCAGACTTACATACAAACCGTATCCTTAAGCTGCCAGATCGCTGCAAGCAGCTTCACCCTGCTATTGTGCTCGATCTTTCTGTTTATAGCTAATATTTTATTTTTATATAAAATTATGCACAAAACGCATAATTTTAATCAAAAGAACCACAGCCGCCATTAAGCAACACGATTAATGAACCTGGATCTACCGAGAAACAGAGAAAAATTACCCGGTAATGGAGAGAAAGGAATGATACTGATCTCGTTTCCCGGAGAACAGGCAAAAACCTGCTCCCCGGGCAAAGTCCAGCAGTCTTGGTTTAATTCCAGCCAGTGGCCTCACGCAGGCCATCAGCGATATCAGCAGCGGTCGGCACCACAACGACACCGGCATCACGCAAGGCCTGCTGTTTGGCCTGAGCTGTGCCCTGGCCACCGGTAATGATAGCGCCGGCATGTCCCATGCGCTGCCCGGGAGGGGCGGTGACACCGGCAATATAGGAAACCACCGGCTTGGTCATATGTGCCTTGATCCAGGCTGCAGCATCCTGCTCTGAGGTACCACCAATCTCGCCCACCATCACCACAGCCTCGGTCTCCGGATCGTTTTCAAACAGCTCCAGCATATCGACAAAACTCGATCCCTGCACCGGATCCCCGCCAATACCGACACAGGTGGACTGGCCAAAGCCTGCATCTGTAGTCTGTTTCACCGCCTCATAAGTAAGGGTGCCAGAGCGCGACACGATACCAACCTTGCCAGGCATATGGATATTACCGGGCATAATGCCAAGCTTGCACTTTTCTGCAGGTGAGATCACTCCCGGGCAATTGGGACCAATCAGCCTGGTCTTAGGGGACAGGCGCAGCTTTGCCTTGACCTTTAGCATATCTAGCACCGGGATCCCCTCAGTGATACAGACAATAAGCTCCAACCCTGCATCAATGGCCTCTAAGATGGAATCTGCGGCAAAGGCCGGCGGCACAAAGATCATCGATGCGCTCGCCCCGGTCACCTCAACACACTCACGCACGGTATTAAATACCGGCAGACCCAAATGCTGGGAACCGCCGCGGCCTGGAGTAACGCCACCTACCACACAGGAACCATAAGCGAGGCATTGTTCAGTGTGGGCACTGCCCTGTGAACCGGTAATGCCCTGGGTTAAAATCTTGGTGTGCTTATCTACCAGAATACTCATCTTAATGCTGCCTCCTCTGCCATCTGCACGGCCAACTGGGCTGCCTGGCGCAGATCAGTAGCTGCCTTGATGTTAAGGCCGCTGTGCATCAGCAATTCAGCACCAGCTTTGGCATGATTGCCCTCCAGGCGCACCACTACCGCCACATCTGTACTGACTTCACGTACTGCACCTAGGATACCTTCTGCTATCAGATCACAACGGACGATACCACCGAAGATATTGACCAGGATGCAACGTACGTTTTTATCCTCCAGAATGATCTTAAAGGCTTCCATCACCCGTTCGCGGGTTGCGGTACCCCCTACATCGAGGAAGTTGGCCGGGCTGCCTCCGGAGTTCTTGATAATATCCATGGTGCCCATGGCAAGTCCTGCACCATTTACCAGACAGCCAATATTTCCTTCAAGCGGCACATAGGTAAAGCCAGAGGCCACCGCACGGGCAATACGGGGATCTTCTTGTGACGGATCGTCAAGTTCAACCAGATCCGGATGCCGGTAAAGGGCATAGCTGTCCAGATTAATTTTGGCATCAAGACATAATAGGTTGCCTTCCTGAGTTACCGCCAGTGGGTTAATCTCAACCAGACTCAGATCTTTTTCCAGGAACATTCTGGCTATTCCGACAAAGATACGGGTAAACTCATTGACCTGCTTGCCCTTAAGTCCCAGCTGATAGGCAAGAGCCCTGCCCTGATAGGGCTGCGGGCCGGTAAGCTCGTCAATTGGCACCTTTAAAATCTTCTCAGGTTCCTTGGCAGCTAACTCCTCAATGGACATGCCGCCGGCCTCAGAGGCCATAATAGTAAGGTGCGCATTGGTACGATCGATGGTCGCCCCTAAATACAGTTCACGCACTGCATTGGTAGCACGCTCAATCAGGACACGCGAAACCAGTTTGCCGTGCGGGCCGCTCTGGGTGGTCACCAGCCGGTTGCCCAGCCATTTGGCGGCAAAGGCTTCAGCCTCAGCCGGAGTATTGACCAACATAACGCCACCGGCTTTGCCGCGGGCACCGGAGTGCACCTGGCACTTACAGACAAAAGGACCTGGAGATAACTCATACGCTGCCTTCCCGATGCCGGTAGCCTTAGTGCTGACCTTAAAGTCGGGCACCGGAATACCGTAGTTGCGCAGCATTTCTTTGGATTGATATTCGTGTAAATGCATTTTTGTCAGTCTTATGAAATTATTTTGGGCAGGATCATAACAAAAAACCCTGCCTCCGGTATGAGGCAGGGCTGCTAAAAGTCTGTGGGCTAAAATCAGTAAAGCGCAGCTATTCGCCCTGATTTTGCTGATTTATCATATCGATAGCTTCCTGATTGTATTCAATCTCGCTTAAGCTTCTTGCACCAGCATAGAGCGCACGCTGCAGCTTGTCCTGGTAATATTGCACTAATTGAGTGCGCATTAAACCTGCATATTCAGACAGCACCTGCTCATCGGCCGCTCCCACGTCCTTTAGTACCGCCAGGCTTTCCCTTCCTTTATTGTCGCCGATGACATAGCGCTCTGCCCCGTCCTGGGTAATGGCAAAAACTGCCTGACCAAAGGCAGGGTCGAGATCTGCAGAACCACGCTCCACCTTAAGATTGGACACCACAGTGACATCAGCTGGCAGCGCCGTATCGGGATCATCTTGCAATGCCCTGGCAAAATCAGCCAGGATCTTTGCAGCCTTCGTTTCGGCCTTGTGCTTAATCACGGCAGCAGCAGCTTTGTCCTTAACCTCAGTTAAGGGCAACAGTTGCGCCTCATGATAATCATTAACGTTAATCACCGCCGCAGTAGTATCAGAGATAGTGATCACCGGGGAATTGATGCCGGAACTATAATTTTCTTCATTGAAAGCCGCATCCTGCAAGGCCTCTGTATTAAGCGGCCACGGTGCCTGCAGATCACCCTGACTTAAGGATGAGCACTCTTTGACCTCAAGCTGCAGGTTCTCAGCAGTCACATCCAAAGAATCCGGATTTTCAAAGGATAAATCAGATAAGGTATTAAGTTTTTCCTGATAAAGCTCACTTGCCCGAGCGTTGACGTAAGCCTGGGCCACCTCGTTCTTAATTTCAGCAAAAGGCGGTACTGTAGCTTCATTTACCCCTTCAACCTTCAGGTAATGGGTGCCAAAATTATCCTGAATCTTAGCACTCACCTCACCAGCGTTTAAGGCAAAGACTGCTTCCTCAAGGTTAGGAGCCAGATCGCCGCGAGCAATCTGTCCCATCAAGCCGCCATTGGCTTTAGTACCAGGATCATCGGAATACTTACCTGCAAGCTTGGCAAAATCCTCGCCCTTTGCTAAAGCTTCATCTACCTGGGTAATGCGCTCTGCACTGTCTGCGGCGTCAGCCTTTACTAAAATGTGGCGCACCGTGCGGCTTTCAGGCCTGCTGAAATCATCACGGTTCAGGCTCAGGTAATTCTGCAGATCTTCATCAGTGTAGCTTATATCTTTTTTAAGTGCGTTTGCATCGAGCAGCAGATAGGTAAAACTCACCTTGGCTGGGGCCATGTATTCAGCCTGATGGTTGTCATAATAGGCCTTAATTTCATTATCATCTGCCTGCAAATCTTTGCTGATAGCAGCTAAATCGAGGCTGTAGAGATCGATGACACGGTTTTGGGTAAGGAGCTTACCCATGGCATCAAGCTCATAGGGCAAAGGGAGTGCACCACTGTTAACTAGCGGATTGCGTACGAAATCTGTCATCAGGGAAATACGCAGCTGCTCCCCAAAATACTCAGGATTCATGCCCATATTACGCACAGAAGCCAGATACAGCTCATTGTCAAACTTGCCATCACGCTGGAAAGCCGGGGTACGGCGGATCACCTCACGCACCTGTTCATCCCCGATGCGCACGTCACTTTGATATACCGCGCTACTTAAGGACACGTTATCTATCATGCTTTCGAGCACCTGCAAACGCAGGGCAGAAGCATATTCACGGTTCTCCAGCAGCTTGGAGGCCTGACCACCGTACAGGCGGTGCAGCTGCTGGGTCTGGCGGTTATACTGCTCAGTCCATTCATTTGCCGAAATCTTATAATCGCCGACCGTCACCGGATCGGTATTGAGACGTGGGATCAAATAACCGCCCACCCCCGCAAAAATAAAGGAAAGGATAATGATCCAGAAAAGTAATTTAAAGATTTTGCCTTGCGCGCCTTCACGCAGCTTGTCAGATAACATGTTTTTTACTCCGCAGTATACACTGCCACCTGCCTCTCTTTGCCAGTGGAAGAGCCAGGTTCAGTTTTTGCAGATTATACCGTAATTGCCCGGATGGCAAAAGAAATCCCCGCACCGGGCGGGGAGTTTGCAAAAGCTTACTGTGGATAGAAACAATCCCCTGAAGTAAGCTGCTGCCGTGAAATTTCCGGAAATCAAGACTTCCGGATACAGGCAGGATCTATTATTTATTGACAGAATCTTTTAAGGTCTTGCCTGCCTTAAAGGCCGGAACCTTTACTGCCGGAATATGCAGCTTTTCCTTAGTACGGGGATTAAGTCCAGTACGTTCAGCACGCTCACGCACCATGAAAGTCCCGAATCCGACTAATGAAATGGTTTCGCCCTGGCTGAGCGCTTCCTTGACCGCATCCATAAAGGCATTGACCGCCGCAGCGGAGTCTTTAGCAGATAACTTGGTCTTCTCTGCTACCTTCTCAACTAAATCACCTTTATTCACAGTTCACTCCTTGATAACAAACTTCGGCAAGACTTAAGGGAACAGAGCCCTTACAATCTGTGAATCATTATGCCTAGCTTTTTTCGCAATACCCGCATTTATTGCTGTAATTGGGATCTTAAGCACTTTTTTACGATCAAAAATGCCCAAAAAGCCCACTATTGACCGATAGCCCGATCCTTATTTACATCCTTATCTTGACATCCTACCAGGCCTAAAGACCGCGGGTTCCAACTGCCGATCTCAAACAAGGTTTTCTTGACTGGCCATCCGGGCAAGTCCTGCCTTTCTTAATCTGTTTTGTGCGGCATTGAGGTCGGCATTCACCTCATATCCGCACTTTACGCAGATAAACTCTACACTTATTACTGCTGCAGGCAAGCCCGGACCGGGTTACGGCTAACTGCTTGTGAGCCCAAGCTGCGTCCTGCCGTCACTGTGCAAGCGGACAACTCACATCAGGTTTTATCTCATGATCCAAAGCTGCAGTCCCCTGCTTCTGCTCAGCCTCCAGCTTACTGACATAAGCGGCAATTAAAGTCACTGATTCTTCTAAGGTCGAACTCATGAGCTTAAGTTGCAGTGCTTGCTCTTCCCGATCATTGTCATTTAAAAAATCAACGGCATAATTCAGCTCCTGCAGCAATTGCTCTGCCGTGACCCACAGGGGCTTTACCAGTTTTAAAAAAATTTTTGGATCTGTGGGCAGGTTGTTGTTCACAATGCCATCTGCCACCTTTTTAAGCTTATCTGAAAAATCCCTGACCCGTACCAGCAAGTCTTCCTCAAAGGGAGGCATATCTGTTGCCATTATTTTCTCCTTGCATATCTGGAAAATCCGCAAGCTCCTGGGGGGTCCCTGGCAGGTCCCCCTCAGTCCATTTACTGCCTAACAGTTTGAGACAGCACTGCCGTGTCCTGCCCCCTGCTCTTCAGCCAGCACCCCTTGCGCCCACGGGCTTTGCGGCATAAAGCTAGTGGGATCATTTACCAGAGCCCGGCTTAAAACCTCGTCAATATGGCTGACAGGCACAATCTCAAGCCCCTTCTTGACATTCTGCGGGATATCCCAGAGATCCTTTTCATTTTCCTTAGGAATCAGTACCAGTTTTATACCGCCACGCAACGCCGCCAGCAATTTTTCCTTAAGGCCGCCAATAGGCAACACATCGCCACGCAAAGTGATCTCACCGGTCATGGCCACATCTGCCCGCACCGGATTGCCGGTTAATGCAGACACCACTGCGGTCACCATACCAATACCCGCAGAAGGTCCTTCCTTTGGTGTTGCTCCTTCAGGGACATGAATATGCAGATCGCATTTTTCATAAAAATTCTGCTTTAAATGCAGCATGCCGGCACGTTTGCGTACTACCGTAATAGCAGCGCTGATACTTTCCTTCATCACCTCACCGAGCTTTCCGGTAAGCTGATGCTTCCCTGTACCCTCATTGGCCACAGCCTCCAGCTGCAGGATATCCCCGCCAAGGGAGGTCCAGGCCAGTCCATTGACCAGACCTACCTTATTTTCCTCAAGCTTGGAGGTAAAATCATAACGTCTGGGACCTAACAGCTTTCCTACTTGTTTTACCGTAAGCACGGTACGCCGCTGCTGCACTTTTTTACCTGCAGCCTTGAGCCTGGCCTCTTTTAAAATCTTGTCCTTAACGGTCTTGCGGCATAATTCATTGATTAAGCGCTCAAGCCCGCGCACGCCAGCCTCATGGGTATAGTAGCGGATAAGCTCAGTCAAAGCCTCGTCCGCCAGGGCAAACTCAGCTTCTGTCAGGGCATTGGCACGCAGCTGCTTTGGCAGCAGATACTTTTTAGCGATATTGAATTTTTCTTCTTCTGTATAGGTAGATAGATCTATAACCTCCATGCGATCAAGCAACGGCCCCGGGATATTGTAAGAATTAGCAGTTGCTACAAACATGACCTTGGACAGATCATATTCAAGCTCCACGTAATTATCGGCAAAGCTCTTATTTTGCTCAGGATCAAGTACCTCAAGCAATGCAGCAGAGGGATCACCATGCACGCCATCTGATCCAATCTTATCTATCTCATCGAGCACAAACAGCGGGTTATTGACCCCTGCCTTGATCAAATTTTGCATGATCCGTCCGGGCAAAGAGCCAATATAGGTACGGCGGTGACCACGGATCTCTGCCTCATCGTGCAGACCGCCCAATGACACCCGCACATACTTACGTCCGGTAGCTTTGGCAATAGAGGCTCCCAACGAAGTTTTACCGATACCTGGAGGCCCCATCAGGCAGATAATGGGACCGTGCAGGTTATCCGCACGTGCCTGCACCGCCAGATATTCTAAAATGCGATCCTTTACCTTTTCCAGGCCATAGTGATCAGCATCAAGGCTGCGCTGGGCTTTAAGCAGATCTTTGTTGACCTCACTGCCTACCTCCCAGGGGATGGAAAGCAAGGTGTCAATATAGTTGCGCACCATGATATTTTCAGAAGAATTGATGCTCATGATGGCAAGCTTGCTTATTTCCTTATCAATTTTGTTCCTGACTGCAGCAGGAGCCTTAAGAGCCTTCAGTTTTTGCCGGTATTCCTCAATGTCAGCATCTTCATCATAATCTACCTTCAGCTCATGCTTGATGGCCTTTAACTGCTCATTGAGGTAATACTCACGCTGATTGCGCTCCATGGAGATCTTAGCTTCCCGGCAAATGCGTTCATTAAGCTCTTCCCGGTAAGAATAACCATTGAGCAAAGAGATCAAAACCTTGGCACGCTCCAAAGGATTGTTCTCGCATAACAGCAGACGTTTATCCACCATGTCAAGCTGCAGGATCTGCGTCAGTACATCGGTAAGTACCAGCAGTGAATTTTCCTGTTCAATGGAGGTCAGCACTTCCTTGGGCACACTCTTATCTATCAGCGGGCGTACAGCCTGACGCGAATTTTTCATCGCATTTAGCAAACTGGCCTGCAATGCATCCAGATAGTGCTTCAGCCTGCGCTGATCTTCCGCTCCAGCAGGCTGCCAGGCCGGGATCAGTTCCACCTCTGCTTCACGGTAATTCTTGTCCTTGGAATCAATTACCCTTACTAGCCTGATGCGGTCAAAGCCACAGATCACGCAACGGTAGGAATCCGGATCCTTATAAGCCCCTTCACGTACCTTGCAGATAACGCCAATATTAAGCAGGGATTCAAAATCAGGATGCTCATCTGCATCGTTTAACTGACAGAACACCGCCAGACTCTGTTTACGATCCAGAGCATAGGCACAGGCAGCAATAGACTGCTCACGGGCAGCTAAAATCTGTACATTGGAATAAGGGGTGACAATAATGCCGCGCAATGTAATAAGCGGCAGGACCTGCCTCCCTGGCTGCATGACGGTGGCATCAGAGCTGTCAACTGCCCCCTGCCCCGACTGCCCCTGCTGCATTTTGTCCTCAGCCACCGCTGCAGACATTTCCCCTGACGACAAAACTGCCTGTTTTTTATGTTGTTCTTCTTGCTTACTCTCTGTTATTACGTCGTTTTTTATGATACTGGGTTTCTTTGCGGACTTTTCGCTCATAAACTCTACCAAATTCAAATCTAAATTCACGCTATAGCTTACATGTATGCCGCAGCAAGAAATTTCAAGGGTGCCGTAGTCCCTGATAATAGCAGGGGCAGAGTAAAAAAGACCCTGCACCTGGGCAGGGTTTTGTAACTACAACAGCACTGCTGCATCTAAATCAGGCGTTTGATGCAAGCGCCCCGGGATCCGACTTGATTACCAGTGGCTCCGAGCCGTTTTTGACGGTATTTTCATCCACCACCACTTTCTTTACGTCATGGGCAGATGGAATATCATACATGGTATTGAGCAGCAGGCTCTCCACCACTGAACGCAGGCCGCGCGCGCCAGTATGACGTGAAATGGCGGTGTCAGCAATAGCCTGCAATGCCTCTTCAGTAAAGATAAGCTCCACACCCTCGAGCTTGAACATGGTCTCAAACTGCCTGACTATAGCATTCTTGGGCTCACGCAGTACGCGTACCAGCGCCTTGCGGTCAAGCTCTGACAGTGCGGTGATCACCGGCATACGGCCGACAAATTCAGGTATGATGCCAAACTTGACCAGATCATCAGGTTCTACCTGCTGATATTTCTGCGTTAAGGTCAGTTTGTCCTTTTCACCACGCACCTCTGCCCCAAAACCGATACCAGAATTTTTAGACACCCGCTTTTCTACAATTTTATCCAGCCCGTCAAAAGCACCACCGCAAATGAACAGGATCTGCGAAGTATCTATCTCAATCATTTTCTGCTGCGGATGCTTGCGTCCCCCTTCAGGAGGAATTGATGCTGTGGTGCCTTCCACCAGTTTGAGCAAAGCCTGCTGCACCCCTTCACCGGAAACATCCCTTGTAATGGAAGGATTTTCAGACTTACGGGCAATTTTATCTATCTCATCGATGTAGATGATGCCACGCTGGGCTTTTTCCACATCATAGTCACAGCTTTGCAGTAAACGCACAATCACATTTTCCACGTCTTCACCTACATAACCGGCCTCAGTTAAGGTAGTGGCATCGGACATGGCAAAGGGCACATTCAAAAAGCGGGCTAAGGTCTGCACCAGCAAGGTCTTGCCTGATCCGGTAGGGCCAATCATCAAGATATTGGATTTGCCCAACTCCACATCATTGTCCTTCAGGGCATGCTTCAGACGCTTATAATGATTGTACACTGCTACCGACAATACCTTTTTAGCGTCTTCCTGCCCGATGACATAGTCATCAAGGTGTGCAGCCATCTCATGGGGGGTCGGGATATGATCCAGATCAAGTCCGCCTGCAGATGCCCGTTTGTCAGGAGCAGCGGCTCCCTGGGCTGTCAGCACCCGATAGCAGCGCATCACGCAATCTGAACAGATGCAATTGCCGTCATCGGACTGAATTAAGGTGCGATCGGCACTCTGCCCGCGCCCGCAGAAAATGCAGGCCGCCTTTTTAGTTCCATCTGAAGTGTGATCGTTCATCTGAATTAATCCTTTTTCTCCCCGTCTGCCATTTGCGCACGGTTCACAATAACCTTGTCTATCAGACCGTAGTCTAAAGCTTCCCTGGCACTCATAAAGTTATCACGATCACAGTCGCGCTCCAGATCAGCAAGCGGACGCCCACAATTTTGCGCCAGAATTTCAGTGAGAATACGCTTAGTGCGTTCCATCTCACGAGCATGGATTAACACATCAGAAGCCTGACCCTTAAATCCACCTAAAGGCTGATGGATCATAATACGGGCGTTGGGCAGCGCAAAGCGTTTCCCCTTAGCCCCGCCTGAAAGCAGGAAAGAGCCCATGGAGCAGGCCTGCCCCATGCAGAGCGTGCACACATCTGGCTTGATGTACTGCATGGTGTCATAAATGGCCATGCCGGCAGTGACCACTCCGCCCGGGGAATTGATATACAGGTAGATATCCTTATCCGGATTGTCAGACTCCAAAAACAGCAGCTGCGCCACAATCAGATCTGCCATGTGATCTTCAATCTCACCGGTAATGAAGATAACGCGATCCTTGAGCAGACGTGAATAAATATCAAAAGAGCGTTCGCCACGGCCGGTCTGTTCAATCACCATGGGAACTAAAGTCTGCATGCGCTCTTGCATGTTTCCTCCTGACAAAAAAACCCCGCTTACTTTTTAAGCGGGGAATATTATGGCACAAAAAACAATGACATCCACCCATCAGCAAAAGCTAATGGGATTTAAGCCTTATTTCTGTATCAGAAAATACAGCCTGAGGCTGGATCTTATCGTGCAAGTTCAAGCAGCTCAAAGAAGCTGACCTGCTGCTGCTCGCACTTGGAATTGTTCTGAATATAGTTGAACACATCGTGCTCAAAGGCCTGATTGCGGATTGAAGAGAACTGCTTGGAATCCTTTCTGATCTCGCGTTTTACCATCTCCGGATCCTCATAGGCATCGGCAATCATGGAGAGAATAGACTCGACAGACTCATCTGACGGTGACTTAAGGCCGCTCTTCTCCACAAAATGCTGGATGATGCAGCTCAAGCGCACTGAGTTTTCGGCATCAGTCTTATGACGCTCAGGATCAGAGTACGGATCCTGCTTGACAGGGATACGGTAGCTCTTGAGATGCTCAACATCAGCCTCGCACATGCGCTTACGCTCATTGTCCACTGCAGCAGCCGGGATCTCGAAAGGTCCGAAATAATCCAGCAGGGCAGAGCAGACATTATCACGCTGAGCACGGATCAAAGCCTTGCTCTGCTCGCGCTCCATGTTGCGCAGCAGATCGGCCCGGAAAGTCTCATAGGAACCATCCTCTGTACCAAAGAGCTTGAAGAAATCAGCGTTAAGCTCAGGCATAATTTGATCGGATACGGAATTTACAGTGATCTCAAATTCAGCATTCTTACCCTTTAAGCTCTCCTCGTGATAGTCCTCGGGGAAAGTCACCTGAATATTGAAATGATCACCTGCCTTGTGTCCGATGATCTGCTCAGTAAAGCCCGGGATCATGCTGGTGTGGCCGACATATAAGGAATAATCCTTGGCAGAACCGTGCTCAAACTCGACACCGTCAACACGACCCACAAAGTCAATCTTGGCCAGCTTGCCGTCTGCGACCTCAGCCGCTTCATTTACCTGCCACTTGGACTGCTGCATGCGCAGACGTTCGATCATCTTATCCACGTCAGCATCAGAAATCTCACTGTTCACGACCTTTAAGGGCATCTCGCTTAAAGGCTTGTCCTCAACCTGAGGGAAAACTTCAAAGGTGGCCTTGTAAGTAAAATCAGCCTGCGGATCAAATGCAGACTCAGTGCCAATCTCAGGAGCACTGGCATTGACAGCGCCACACTCATCAATAGCCTTAAACAGAGTGTCCTTGATCAGGGCATCAACCACGTCGCTCATAATTGAAGCACCGTAGTAATTTTCCAAAACCTTAGTGGGAACGTGCCCTTTACGGAAACCATCTAAACGCACGTTCTTTGCGTATTTACGCAAAGAAGCAGCATAAGCCTTCTTAACATCTTCGGCCGGCACAGTTACAGTAATACGGCGCTTTAAGCCCTCAAGATTCTCAATTGAAGCCTGCATCATTTACCTCGGTTAGGTTGCAGCAAAATCAAACAATTACACTCAGACACCACGGTTTAACTGTGCCGTGCGTCCGCAAAACTGCGTTATTATAATCAAGAGGCAAAGGCTGAATCAATAGCGCAGCTACGGATTGCCGCCTAAATAAGCGCTTTGCGCGCCAGGGCGCACTTTTTTTTGATTACAATTCCCGTCAGGGCATAAAGCCTGTAGATCCGGACAGGCACGTTAAGGAGAGCAAGGCTCATGGCTTATCTCGGTCTTATTGAAGGTTTTTACGGCAAGAAATTTAAAGATGCTGACCGTCTTGACCTGCTTAGCTTTTTACAGGGCTGTGGCTATCAGTTCTATATCTACGCTCCCAAAGAAGAACGGGCCTTGCGCCAGGATTTACTGCAGGGATTGCCAGCAGCCTCACAAAAGCGCCTGGAGCAGCTGCGTGCTGGATGTACTGAGCTAGGCCTTGATTTTGGCCTGGCACTGTCACCTTACAATCTCACTGCCACCTATCCTTCCATCAAAGAACGCTTTTTACAGCTTACGGCAAGCTACGCCAGGCAGTTCAAGCCAGATCTCCTGTGCCTGCTGTTTGACGATCAAAAGGTAAGCGGTACTGAATGCGCACGCGTACAAAGACAGATCATTGAGGATGTACTGCAGATTCTGCCGGATAACGTCAAACGCTTTATTATCTGTCCTTCCTATTACAGCTTCGATCCTTTGCTGGACAAGCTGTTTGGCGCACGTCCTGACAATTACTTTGCCACTTTGTGCCAGCATCTCCCTGAGCGAGTAGAAATCTTCTGGACAGGCAATAACATAGTCTCAGCTGACATCTCGCCTGAAGATGTGAGCAGAGCCAGTGAAATTTTAGGACGCCGTCCCTTTATCTGGGATAACTATCCAGTCAATGATGGCAAGAATATTTCAAACTTCCTGTATTTAAAGCCCTTTAACGGCAGGCGTGGCCTTGCAGGGCTGACCTCAGGGCATGCGGTCAACCCGATGCTGCAGTGCCCGCTTAACGCCTACGTGCTAAAGACCCTGGCTCAAAAATATGCCGGGATCCCCGATCCAGAAATAGCCGGAGAGTTTGAGCAGAATTTACGCACGCAACTTGGCAAGGGGGCGGATATCCTGATGGAACAGCTGACCATGCTCACAGAGCGGGGTTTGAACAGGCTTAACGCGCTACAAAAAGCCATGCTGACTGCAGCCTGCGAGCTGGAGCGTAACAATCCTGCCTTAAAGGAAATCAAGGACTTTCTTTCAGGCAAGTATGTCTTTGATCCTGCCTGCCTGACCTAAGGCAAAACCCTGCAGGAAACCTTGAACTGCCATGAAAATAGTTTATGCCCTGCCTGAAAATCCCCAGCTGATGCTGTCAGGCCTGCCGCTCCATCCTTTAGGGCGAGTGCTGGACAATACCACCAACTCTTACAAATTCTGGTGGTTTTCGGCGCTGCTGGAACTGCATTGCCGGCAATATGGCCAAACCCTAACAGAAAGCTGTGATAATGACAGCAAAAGCAGCCCCACAAACTTAGCACAGGGAGCTTGGCTTAGCGATCAACAGACCAATCTCCTTCAGCCCAGCGTACTGACTGCCTCCAGTCTGGAGCGCTTGCGCCAGCTGCTGCTTAAGAGCCCGTCCTTTAGCCCACAGCCCATCTTTTTTCGGGATCTGGCTGCCATGATGGTTGCTAAGGCCTGGTACAGCCATCATTATTTCAGGCTGCGCTTTGGCCTGCAGGATAAACTGCCACAACTGATGCAAACCCTGATAACAGACGGGGCTGCACTGACGGACGGAACTTTGCAGTTGAGCGTATTGAGCCATGAAAAATCGGTCTATACAAGTTTAAGTCAGACTGCAGCTACCTTTCCTAAGATCAAAAAAATGCTGTTGCAGATTACCGATGACGTAGCCTACCGTCTGCTCTCCCCCTGGATCAGATTCCATAGCAATCAACAGGTAATTGAGGAAAGTACAAAACACCCCGGGGTGCTCTATCAAATTGTGTCAAACGACGGCGATCCATACATTTTGATAAAACCGGTATGGCAGGATTATCTGCTGGAAAATTGCGGTGTACTGCAGAATTTTATAGATCTGGCCCTGGCCACCTACCTACAAAAGAAGAACCCGGCTGTCCCCAACATCATCAGCAAACTGAAACGGCCAGCGCAAAGAGAGTCCCTTGACAGCGCCAAAGCTTATTTTGAGGCCTTTAAGCGTCAGAGCGGACAGCTTGAATGCATTTATACCGGGCAAATCCTGACAGACAGCAGCTACGCCATCGATCACTTTATACCCTGGTCCTTTGTCGCCCACGATGAGATCTGGAATTTAGCTCCAATCGATAAGTCAAGCAATAGCAGTAAATCAGACCGGCTGCCCGATCCTGAGTTTATCCCGCGCCTTGCTATGCTGCACTATCAAGCCCTTCAGGCAAACTATAAACTGCTGCAGACGGCAAACAACCAAAAAGAGTTTAACCTGGCTGCAGCCGCTCTGCACATCCCGGCCAAACGGACGGCTTTCCTTAAAGCAGGTGAAAGCCTGACTACCGGTCTTAACGCTGATTTAGACGAGCTTTATCAGTTAAGTGACACCGCTTTTTGCGACCACCTCAAACGGGCAGTGCTGCCACTGCACCTGCAGGCGCGCAGCATGAATTTTGAGATCTGGCAGCTAAATCCATCCCCTACCCTTGTATGACTTACTCCCAAACCATGAACTACCCTACGCTTACGCATAGGGTTTCAAGGGCTCGACGGCCCTTTTTTAGCAGTGCTGCGCAATCCAGCTTGGAGTGCAGATTGCGTATCACTACGGGGCGGTCCACGCCCCCCCCATTG
>CALXOT010000092.1 GCA_944390085.1 uncultured Succinivibrionaceae bacterium | reverse complement strand
CGGACCCTAAGGCTTAAATAAGGAAAGCGCGTTAATATCCATAGCTGATACAGCCCAAGTGCGGTCTTTTGGGCATTAAGTAACTTTGAAAAGGGGCTTTTGATGCGTGTATTGCTGGTAGAAGATGACCACATGATAGGTCAGGCCGTGCAGGAGGGACTGACGCAACAGTCCCTGGCAGTGGACTGGTTTACAGATGGCAAGGAGGCGCTTTACGCCCCGCAAAGTGTCAGTTATGACTGTATTCTGCTCGATTTGGGTTTGCCCGGCCTTGATGGACTGTCCTTGCTGACAACCTGGCGGCGCGCCAAGGTAAAGAGTCCGGTCATCATCCTGACTGCCCGCGACGGCCTTTCAGACCGGGTAGGGGGCCTTGATAGGGGGGCGGATGATTATCTGGTAAAACCCTTTGCCTTAGCTGAACTGATGGCTCGTATCCGAGCGGTTACCCGCCGCAGCGGCGGTGGGGAAGTGGGGTCTGCGGCAAATGAGCTTTCAAATGGTGAGGTCACGCTTGATCTGGTAACACACGAGGCGCAGGTGGCTCAGGCTGATGGCTTGCGCCGGGTAGAGCTCACGGCGCGCGAGTTTGCCCTGCTGCAGGCACTGCTGCAGCGCCCGGGGGCGGTGCTGTCCCGTGAGGCTTTAGAAGAACGGATTTACAGTTATGATGATGACATTGAAAGCAATGCCGTGGAATATATCATTCATACCTTGCGCAAAAAGGTAGGCTCGTCAGTGGTGAAGAATGTGCGGGGGGTGGGGTGGAAAGTCGCCAAAAAAGAGGCATAAAACCGCGTTCTCTTAGACTACAGCTTATCTTAGGGGTCTGTCTTATCAGCCTGCTCATCGGGGCGGCGGCCAGTGCCTATACCTTTTTTACGGTGCGCAATGAGACGCAGGGCTTTATCGATGAGGAGCTCCATCAGATAGCGGCAGTGGTGATCAATTATGACATGCTGATCCCCAAGCGCTGGGAAGGCCCGCGTCACCGTCATGAACGGATGTTCAGGCGGATGCAGCAGCTGCGCCGACAGGCAGGGCTTGGCGGGACTGACTTTATCCCGGATGTGGTCAGATTGCCTTCTTTAAGTGATCTGAGCACGCAGCGCTTTGATATCGTGATTGCCCCCTTAATCGGACGGGCGGGTGATGAGATCTTTGTTCCCTTAGGGGTAAGTGATGGTATCTATACGGTGCTGATGGGGCAAAAGCGGGTACGGGTGGTGGTGTCAAGTAAGCTGGACGGGCAGCGCTTCATGGTGGCCCGGCCGCTTGACAGCGTGGCGGGGATTAGCCATGAGGCTCTTGAGATCTCTATAGCAGAATTTGCCCTGCTGTTCGTGCTTTATGTGAGCCTTGCTGTGCTGGCTGTTAATCTGATGTTCAGAGCGGTAAACCGAGTGGCTGCTGATTTAAGGCGGCGCACTGAAAATGATTTAAGTCCGATAAATTATGAAGATGGCACAGTGCCATCGGAGCTAAATGCCTTTATCGACGCATTAAACGGCATGTTTGCGCGCATTGAGGAAAGTGTGGCAGCCAAACAGCGCTTTATCGCTGATGCTGCCCATGAGATGCGCACACCCCTTACCGCACTGTCATTGCAGGCAGAAAACTTAAGTGCACAGAACTTAAGTCCTGAGCTTGCCTTAAAGGTACGGGCACTGCAACAAGGGATCAGGCGGGAGCAGCGCCTAATGACCTCGCTTCTGACCCTGGCACGGCTGCAGCACCGGAGCAAGCCTGTAAGTGAGCGCTTTAATGTCAGGGATATTTTCATTGAGCTGCTGGAGGAACTAGGGCCGATTGCTGATGAAAAGGAAATTGATTTCGGGCTTGAGGGGGAAGCCTCTCTGGAGGTGACATTGCCGCGCGCTGAGTTTAAGACGGTAATTTATAACCTCTGTTCCAATGCCCTGAAGTACTGCCCGTCAGGTGGGCAGGTTGATCTCTTCATGCACTTTGAGCCAGCTCCCCCTGCAACCGGCACCAAGGCTTTTACCGGGGGGAGGCTGACCGTGGGGGTGCGTGATACCGGGCCAGGGATAGCAGCTGAGGCCCTGTCTTCAGTATTTGAGCCATTTTTCAGGGTAAAGGGTGATCGGGAACGGGCTGAGGGCACCGGTCTGGGGCTTGCTATTGCCAAGGCTGCAGCCGACAGGCTGCAGGCTGAAATTTCACTTAAAAACCGCTCGGGCGGCGGGCTGGAGGCGGCATTTTTCCTGATGTGCTAAAATTCCTGCCGCGGCAGGCTTGCGTACAGGCAGTTGCCGGATTGATAGAAAGAGAAGTAAAGACAGCAAGACATGACAGCAGGCAGACTAGAAGATTACGACGGATCCTCCATTGAAGTGCTGCAGGGACTGGAGCCGGTCAGGCGCCGTCCTGGTATGTATACCGATACCCAAAATCCCAACCATCTGGCCATGGAGGTTATAGACAACGCGGTGGATGAGGCTCTGGCAGGATTCTGCCATGAGATCACCGTGACCTTATATGCCGACAATTCGCTGGAAGTAGCCGATGACGGGCGTGGTATGCCGGTTGATCTTCATCCTCAGGAAAAAGTGCCGGCCATTGAACTGATCTTCGGTAGGCTGCATGCTGGCGGTAAGTTTTCTTCAGACGCTTATGCTTTTTCGGGTGGATTGCACGGCGTGGGCGTGAGCGTGGTCAATGCGTTGTCGTTGCGCCTTGAAGCCAGGGTAAAGCGCCGGGGCAAGGGGGTGGTGTACTTTATTGCCTACGAAAACGGGGATAAGGCACAGGACTTAACCGAGCTTGAAGGCTGTGCTAAAAATGCCCACGGCAGCAGTGTCCGTTTCTGGCCGGATCCCAAATATTTTGACAGTCCCAAATTTGCAGAAAAACAATTGCGCCATTTGCTTAAGGCCAAAGCGGTTTTGTGCCCGGGACTTAAGGTAAATTATGTCAATGAGGCTGAAAACAGCAGTGAAACCTGGTGCTTTGCCGGCAAGCTGTCTGAGTATCTTACTCAGAATATGCCCTCTGAAGTGGAGCTGTGCCCACGCGTGCCCTTTGCCGCTACAGTCAGCGGCCAGGACAGCGAGGTGGACTGGGCTGTGCAGTGGCGGCTTGATGGTGAGGGCGAACCCTTCCGTGAAAGTTATGTCAACCTGATCCCCACCCCGGAGGGGGGCACCCATGTCAATGGTTTCAGGCAGGGACTTATCGTGGCCATGCGCGAGTTTTGTGATCTGCACAATTTGCTGCCGCGCGGCCTGAAGCTTACAGCTGATGATATCTGGGCTTTTTGCTCCTTTGTCCTGGCAGTAAAAATCAGGGATCCGCAATTTGCCGGGCAGACTAAGGAGAAGCTATCCTCCCGCCAGTGTGCTTCATTAGTGGAGAGCATAGTCCGTGACCGTTTCATACTCTTTTTAAATGCTGACACTGAGTCAGGTAAAAAACTGGCAAACGCGGTCATAGCTGCAGCTAAGGGCCGCGAGTCTGCAGCCAAGGTCGTGCAGCGCAAGAAATTAACCCGCGGCCCGCAGTTGCCGGGCAAGTTGGTTGACTGCACCAGCACCGATCCGGCACGCGGCGAACTCTTTATCGTGGAGGGTGATTCTGCCGGTGGATCGGCAAGGCAGGCGCGCGATTCATCCTTTCAGGCCATCCTGCCCTTGCGTGGCAAGATCTTAAATACCTGGGAAGTTTCAGCCCAGACTGCACTGTCCTCTGAGGAGATCAGATCCATCTCTGTGGCCATGGGGCTGGAGCCTGACAGTGATGATTTAAGCCCGCTGCGTTATGGCAAAATCTGTATTCTGGCTGATGCCGACTCTGACGGACTGCACATCGGTACCTTGCTGTGTGCCCTTTTTGTCAGACATTTCCCGCGTCTGGTCAGGGAGGGACATGTCTATGTGGCCTGTCCGCCCCTGTACCGTCTCGATTGCGGCAAGCTTAAGGAATATGCCCTGGACGACGAGGAATTAAACCTTAAGGTCAAGCAGCTAAAGCGCAAGGGTTATAAACAGGAAAACATCCGCATCCAGCGTTTTAAGGGCCTTGGCGAAATGAATCCGGAGCAATTGCGTGAAACTACGCTCGACCCAAGTTCCCGCCGCCTGATGCAGCTGACTCTGTCCTCAGAAAATGAGGAGGCGTCCATGGCCTTGCTTGACATGTTATTGTCAAAAAAACGTGCGGCTGACCGCAGGCAGTGGCTGGAGAAAAATGGTGATAAGGCAGAGCTGCTGGATTAACCGGCAAAGCGGTAAAGCCTTCAAGCCGTTACGGCAGGACAACCTTGTTTTTCCTTTTGTAAGGAGCAGCTGTTTGCGTTAAGCTACAGTCAGCACCACAGGCTGCGCAAATTCCTGCAGCTTACGGAAGTTGTTGGAGAAGTTGTAAAAAGAAAGCAGGCCTTGCTCCGCCTGTCCTTTCTTTTGGCATGACGGGACTTTCTTCATGGCAGACAGCGATCAGGAAAAAACAGAACAACCGACCGGTAAACGCCTGGCCGATGCCAGAAAACGCGGCCAGATCCCCCGCTCCCGCGAGGCAGCAACCTTTTTGGTGCTGCTTTCGGGGGTATTGTCCCTGTGGGCTTTATCTTCATACCTGGGGCAGGGCATGATGGCCATGATGCGTCGCGGTTTTTCCATTACCCGTGACGAGGCGTTTACCGTCGATGAGATGGGACGCATCCTGGTAAGCTGCTTAAGCTCAATTGCACCGGTATTGCTCGGAATTTGTGCCATTGTTTTTGTCTGTGCCTTTGTCGGGGCCATCTTCTTGGGGGGTATGAATTTCTCTCAGGAAGCGATGATGCCCAAGCTCAGCAAATTAAACCCCATCAGCGGCTTTGCGCGCATGTTCAGCTTCAATTCCATCATTGAGCTGATAAAAAGCATAGCCAAGGTGACCTGCATCGGCTGCTTCTGTTATTTCCTGCTGTCAGGCAGGTTTAATGAAATTTTACGTTTGTCCTATATCAATCCTTTGACGGCCATCAGGGATGCCATCACCATCCTGTTTTACTTCATGCTCATCATTGTGTGCGCCATGATCCCGATTGTGATTATCGACGTGCCTTTTCAGATCTGGCATTACAAAAAGCAATTGCGCATGACCAAGCAGGAGATCAAGGATGAGTACAAGGACAGTGAGGGCAATCCTGAGATCAAGGGTCGTATCCGCCGTATGCAGTATCAGCTGGCAGCCAGGCGCATGATGGCCAAGGTTCCGAGCGCTGATGTGGTGGTGACTAACCCGACCCATTATGCGGTGGCCCTATCCTATGATCCCAATGGTACCACCGCCCCCCTGGTGGTGGCCAAGGGAGTGGATGAGGTGGCAGAGAAGATTAAGGATATTGCGCGTGAGTGCGGAGTGCCGGTTATGCCGTTACCGCCTCTGGCTCGATCTCTTTATTACACCACGGAGCTTGATCATGAGATCCCGCGGGGTCTGTTTAAGGCAGTGGCGCAGGTTTTGGCCTGGGTACTGGGCATGAAGGCCTATAAGGAAGGTAAGGCTCCGCAGCGCCCGCGCGATCTGGATGAAAATTTACCGATCCCGGATGAACTGCGTTTCTAAAAAAGCTTAAAGCCAGCCCTTGCCCTTAATTGTGGGGGCCTTTTTGCAGCAATGTGGCTATTGCCCGGTTTTACTGACAACAGCTCTGCGTCTTTTGCGCTTTTTCGCCGTGCTTTTATATGATCCCCGGGCTTTGATGATGCTTTGCTTAACTTTGAGTAAAGTGTCGGGGAAATGATAGCTCAAACTTGCGTTTTTGCGCTTATTTTGGCCGTTTTTGACGGTAAAATCGGTCTGCCGCAAAACGGGGGGATAGTGTATAATGTGCGAGACTGTTTGAGTAGTAATTTTGAGATAATCAATAAATTATACTCATTTTGTAATATTGAGGCCACTCATGACAGCTTCAGCAGGGACTGAAGCCTGGCAAAATCAGGAGGGATTAATGGCCGTTAAGCATCAGACTAAAAACGTGCGCAAGGCAGCCGAGCCTGCCAGGACCAGCGCCGTCAGCAAGTCAGCCGCAGCCGTGGAAGCTGCAGCAGTCAATCAGCAGTGGTGGCATCCAAGTGCTGAGGAATTAAAGAAGAGCATTGTCCATCACCTGCGTTGCACCATCGGCACATCAGAGCAGAAAGCCAGCCGTTTAGCCTGGTGGCAGGCAGTGGTAGCCGCCGTCAATGATTTGATTTTCGAGCGCCTGACCCAGACCCAGTTTACCCATGCCCAGAAAGATACTCGGGCAATCAACTATTTATCTGCAGAGTTCTTAATGGGGCGCCTGACCGTTAACAACCTGTGCAATTTAGAGATTTATCAGACTGCCAAGCAGGCTTTGGCAGATTTGG
Source organism: uncultured Succinivibrionaceae bacterium (assembly GCA_944390085.1). Classification (GTDB taxonomy): domain Bacteria; phylum Pseudomonadota; class Gammaproteobacteria; order Enterobacterales; family Succinivibrionaceae; genus Avisuccinivibrio. Next base: position 15,235 of record CALXOT010000092.1, on the reverse strand, counting down.
GCGTCGATATCAGCGAGATCTGCGACGAAGAGCCTGACATGGCTCTGGGCAACGGCGGCCTGGGCCGTCTGGCTGCCTGCTATATCGATTCACTGGCTACCCTGGACTATCCGTCGGTGGGTTACGGTATCCACTATGAAAACGGTCTGTTCCGCCAGGAAATCCGTGGAGGCAAGCAGGTAGAGCGTCCTGACAGCTGGCGTGAGTATGGCTGCCCGTGGGAGGTCTGCCGTCCGGAATCAGTGCAGAATATTCCTATCGGTGGTTATGTCGAGACTCAGCACGGCCCGGATGATTCCATCCGCAAGGTCTGGCACCCGGCTCATATCATCAAGGGTGTGCCCTGGGATATCCCGGTGGTGGGCTTCAGGGCTTCTTCTGTCACCATTCTGCGCCTGTGGGAGAGCCGTGCCACTGAGTCATTTAACTGGGACGTGTTCAATGCCGGTGGTTACGTGGATGCGCAGGAGGAAAAATCTGCAGCAGAAGCCATCTCCAAGGTACTCTATCCCAATGACTCCACTGAGGCCGGCAAGATGCTGCGCCTGACCCAGCAGTATTTCTTCTGTGCCTGCTCATTGCGTGATATCCTGCGCCGTTACAACCGCGCCCATCACCATGATTACGGTGAGTTTGCCAATAAGATTGCCATTCAGCTCAATGATACCCATCCGGCTATCGCTATTCCGGAGCTGATGCGCCTGTTGGTGGATGAGGAAGGTCTGTCCTGGGATAATGCCTGGAAGATTGTCACCTCTGTGTTTGCCTACACCAATCACACCTTGTTGCCGGAAGCTCTGGAGAAATGGGCTGTTTATCTGTTTGAGAAACTGTTGCCGCGTCATCTGGAGATCATCTACGAAATTAATCACCGTTTCCTGAATGGTCCGGTTGAGCAGATGTGGCCGGGTGACAATGACAAGAAGGCCAAACTTTCCATCATTGAGGAGGGCATGGTCAAGAAGGTGCGCATGGCCAATCTGTGTGTGATAGCCTCACACCATGTCAATGGTGTGGCAGAAATCCACTCTGAGCTGGTTAAGAAGGATTTGTTCCCTGAATTTGATGCCATTTGGCCGACTAAGTTCTGCAATGTTACCAATGGCGTTACTCCGCGCCGTTGGCTGCTGGCCTGTAACCCGGAGCTGGGCAAACTCTATGATGAGGTGGCAGGTCCTGACTGGCCATTACATCTTGATGCGTGTGCTGCCCTGCGTCCCTTTGCCTCTGATCCGAAGTATCAGCAGCGCTTTATGGACATCAAGCTCCGCAATAAGCAGGCTCTGGCCAAGGAGATCAAGCGCTTATGCCAGGTTGAAGTTTCACCTGATGCCATTTTTGACGTGCAGGTCAAGCGCTTGCATGAGTACAAGCGCCAGCACTTGAATTTGCTGTACATCATGCATCTGTACCGCAAGCTGTTGTCTGATCCGTCACTTAAGATCGTGCCGCAGGTCTTTATTTTCGGTGCTAAGGCTGCCCCGGCCTATACTCTGGCCAAGGACATTATTTATGCCATTAACGCTGTGGCTGAGCGTATCAATAACGATCACCGTATCCGCAATCAGCTTAAGGTGGTGTTTATTCCCAATTACCGGGTGTCGCTGGCTGAGAAGATTATTCCTGCTGCAGATGTGTCCGAGCAGATTTCAACTGCTGGCTATGAAGCTTCCGGTACTTCCAATATGAAGTTCTCCATTAATGGCGCCCTGACCTTAGGTACCATGGATGGTGCCAATATTGAGATCGTGGCTGAGGCCGGAATTGAGAATAATTTCATCTTCGGCCTGTCCGTGGCAGAGGTGCAGGAGCTTAAGTCTAAGGGCTATAACCCTTGGAATTACTACAATGCCAATCCGGACTTAAAGGCGGTGCTAGATTGGTTTGACAGCGATTACTTTACTCCAGGTGAGATGGGGGCCCTGTCTTCCATCAAGCGTTCACTGCTCGATGGCGGTGATCCGTTCCTGGTGCTGGCTGACTTTGACAGTTACTGCGCTGCCCACAAGCGGGTGGAGGAGATGTATCAGGACAAGGAGCGCTGGGCGCGTGCTGCCATGATCAACTCTGCCTCAATGGGTAAGTTCAGCTCAGATCGTGCAATTGAGGATTATGCCCATAATATCTGGAATCTTAAGAATTGCGATATTAAGGCAGATAAGGACTGATCCTGAGCTTCATTAACAGGCAGGGGCAATATGCCCTTGTCTGTATCTTAATTTTTAAAGCAAGTAAAAGCCGTGGCATAAGCTGCGGCTTTACTGTTTTGGCAGTGTCTTAGCTGTGGTGCCTTGATTAGGCTTCTCTGGTGGGCAGACCGCTTAATCACCTGCTGTCAGTCCATACATCCAGCGTGAAGCGGCACCGAAATTCATTACGTATTTGTAGCCCCAGCGCACAAGCAGCTGGCCTGCAGTTTCAGCACGGCGGCCGCTGCGGCAATACAGCAGGAGCGGGGTGTCATGATCGGGAGGCAGGTAGGTTAATGCCTTGCCGGACTTGAACTCCTCTACCGGAATATTGCAGGCACCGTCAATGTGTCCGTTGCGGTATTCAGATGGAGTGCGCACGTCAATCAGTACGCACTTCGGAACTGACTCCAGCAAGGCATTGGCCTGATTCTGTTCAATGCGCCGGTAACCCTCCTGCAGCATAAAGCCCCTGAGAATTTCCTCTGGGGCAAGCGGGGCAAAGCTGGGGAACATCGCTTGACTTCAACTTTCCTTAATCTTCTTGACAATGGAAGAGGTAGAAAAACCCGCGGTAAAGGGCAGGATCACGACCTGGCCGCCGTTTTGTTCCACCTCCACATGGCCTGCCACCTGTTCCGGGCGGTAATCGCCGCCTTTGACTAAAAAGTGGGGCAATACCCGTGAAATCAGGCGTTGGGGGGTATCTTCCGTAAAAGCTACTACGAAATCGACGCAGGAGAGGGCGGCTAAAAGTTCCATCCGGTTTTTAAGCGGCACAATAGGACGGGTGGGACCCTTGAGACGGCTTACCGAATCATCTGAATTAACCGCAACTATCAGCACGTCACCCAGAGCCCTGGCTTTTTTCAGATAATCAACATGTCCCTGATGGAGCAGATCAAAGCAGCCATTGGTCATCACGATGCGTTTGCCCTGAGCCTTCAGGCGGGAGGTTGCGGCGAGCAGTTCCTCTTCACTGACCACACCGCCCAGGTGCGTGCGCTGACCTTCCAGCTCAGCGGCAATTTCTTCAGGCGATGCGGTGGAGGTGCCCAGTTTTCCGACCACAATACCGGCTGCGTGATTGGCAATTTCGCAGGATGAAACCAAATCAAGTCCGGAGGCCAGGCAGGCGCCTAAGGTGGCAATCACGGTATCCCCGGCACCGGTCACGTCATAAACCTCGCGGGCATGGGTGGGCAGATGTACCGCCTTCTGTCCAGGCCGGATCAGGGACATGCCATCCTCAGAACGGGTGACTAGAAGCGCGTCGAGCTCAAAGTCTGAGATCATCTTGAGTGCTTTTTGTACCAGATCGTCCTCATTTTGCACTTTACCTGCCACCGCTTCAAATTCTGAAAGATTAGGGGTAAGCAAGGTTGCACCACGGTAGCGGGAGAAGTCTGTGCCCTTGGGATCGATTAATACCGGAATCCCGGCAGCGCGGGCGGTATGGATCATCTGCTGCACTGAACTTAATGCTCCTTTGCCGTAGTCTGAGCAGATGACAGCACGGCAATTGCCACGCATGCTCTGACGCAAGGCCTGCAGCATCCGTCCATTGTCAATCTCTGCATATCCTTCTTCAAAGTCTGCGCGCAAAAGTTGCTGGTTGCGGCTTAAAATGCGTAGTTTGGTGATGGTTGGTACATCCGGGCTTGAAATAAAGTTGGTTCTGACCTGTTTGTTTTCTACCAGCGTCTTGAGCTTAGCTCCCGCCTCATCGTCGCCTACTATACCCACTAAGGTGCAGGGAGCACCTAAGGCGGTAATATTAATGGCTACATTAGCCGCTCCACCGGCGCGATCTTCGCGCTGGGTGATTCTGACCACCGGTACCGGAGCCTCCGGGGAGATGCGGCCGGCCGGGCCTGACCAATAGCGATCTAGCATCACGTCGCCGATGACGGTGACGGAGCCGTTAAAGGCAGGAATACGCAGAGCTGCCATTCATTAACTCCTTGTGAATAAATTTCTCCCAAGATTATATCTTTTTGCATTCTTTTTTGCGCAAATTAGGGTTCATGCGTTGTTGCTCTTTGTTAGAATATTTAGGTTTGACGCGGACGAGGTTTGATTATTGATGAGAAGTGAATCGCTTAGCTCTGATAGCGCGTTGAGGCCGTTGCAGTACGTGTTGTTGATAGCCATGATGACAGTGGGCTTTGGTTATGATCTGGGTATGATCTTTGCAAATCAGCAATATTTAAGCGATTTTTTTATCTTAAGCGGTAATGAATCGGATGTGATCATCGGCACCTCGTTGCTGGGAGTGGTTTTAGGTCTGTTTTTGGGTGGCTGGCTCAATTATGGATCAGGCAGAAGGCTGTGCCTGTTGTGTGGTGCCTCTTTGGGTACCTTAAGCATTACTGCTTCCTTTTTTGCCCCGAATTTATCCATTTTGTTGTGCTCGCAATTTGTCATCGGATTTTCCTGGGGGCTCTTTTTGCTCTCGGCTGTGTTGTATACCCCAGAGATCACATTACCTGGTAACCGTGGTTTTGCCTGTTGCCTGAATGGTGTGTTTTTTTCCTTTGGAGTAGTACTGGCGGTACTGACACGGGAGCTTAATCCCCTGCATGGTACTCCGCTGTTGGTGGTAAGCATGAGTGCCTGCAGCGCGGCGGTGATTGTGGTGGCTGCGGTGCGTTTGCCTGAAAGCCCCCGTTACCTGGCCAGCGTGGGACAGTCTGATGGAGCACTTAATGTATTGTTCAAGTTACGCCGCAGCATGGGGTTGGCGGCACGCGAACTTGCCGGGATCAATGAATGTTACCGTGAAGAGGTGCGCGGGGCACGACTCTTTTTGCAAAGCCCGGCTTTCAGGAGAGCCTTCTGGATGGTGCTGTGCCTGTTGCTGTTACTGCAGGCAAGCGGCATGTCCATTATCCCGTTCTCCTTGTCAGCGTTGTTCTCTGAGAACGAGGCTTTTGATGTTTATCACAGTTATGATTTTACTTACGGAGTGCTTAAGGCAGCCTGTGCCGTATTTTTATTCGGGGCAGTGACCGCCGCTCTGATGGTCGATCGGCTGGGCAGGCGGGCATTGCTGTTTGTATCAGCACTGTTGGTTAATCTGGCACTGTTTATTCTTTGTATCAGCTTCGTGGTAGGTAAGTTCTTTTTCGCACCACTGCTCATCACTATCGGGGTGCTGTTATTTATCTATGCCGCCGCGGTAGCTTTTATTACCGTGGTGTTCTTGCTTTTACCCGAGTTGTCTCCTGGGCGGGGAAGGGAATTTGCTGCAGCCGGGGTATTGCTCTGCCTTACTGTGGGAACTTTGTTTTCCTTGCAGATTTACCCGCGCCTTGCTATTTTTGTCGGCTTTAATTTAATGTTCTTGTTCTTCCTGCTATCTTCCCTGTGTCTGACCGCAGTTTGTTTTTTCTTTGTGCCAAATACTGCCAATGCCTCGCTTGAGGGCATGGAAAACCGCCTGCTGGAAGGCGTGCCGCTGCGTGCCTTAGGCCGCATGCGTGAAAAACGTGAAGAAGTCTGAAAGATGAAAATAGACAGCAGGGCGGGCGTCTTACATAAAAAAACTTACCCCGCCGGATAGGGGGCGGGGCTTAGGGAGATATGGACAGAACCAAAGACTATTTGTGGATGAGTCCTTTGTTTACTGCCTCAATGTCGGCAACAGTCAGGGAGCCCTGGGTATAAAGCAGGTTCAGGCGCGAGATGATGTAGTTGTAGCGCGCCGCAGACAGGTTTTCCTGGGCACTGTAAAAGCTTTGCGTGGCGTCAAGCACGTCTGACATGGTACGGGTGCCGACCTCATAGCCAGCTTTAACGGAACGCAGTGATGATTCAGCTGACTTTACTAATTGCTCGTAGGCTCGTACAGAGCTGATGGCTGCATTGACATTGTTATAGCCGTTGTTAACGTCCGAAACGATGTTACGGTGCACGCTTTCAAGCTGTTCACAGGCAGATACGTAGTTTTGTTCAGCTTGCTCGACCTGGGCGCTGACCGCTCCGCCATGGAATACCGGCAGGTTCAGGGTGATACCGATGGTACCTTCGTGGGTGTTGCCGTCTTCCTGGACATTAGCTACTTCATGCCGGAAGTCGTTGTAAGTGGTGGACAGGCTGCCTACCAAATCCAAAGTGGGCTCATGGCCGGTCTGGGCTAAGGTAATATTGTCCTTGGCAATGTCACGGCCGATGATGGCAGCCTGCAAGGACAGATTATTTTCCTCAGCAGTCTGCAGGATGTTCTGCCTTGCCCTTTGTACCGGAGCAGGTGAGAAGCGCGCGGCATCCAGTTCAGCCAGATCTGAGGTAGTGCGGCCTATCAGCTGGCGCAATTCTTCATATGAGTTAATCAGCTGGTTTTCCGCAGCAATGACCTGTGCAGTAGATAGATCGTAGTCAGCCTTTGTTTGCAGCTGATCGGTTTCTGCAATCAGGCCAACCTGGAAACGGCGAGTGGCCTCATTAAGCTGCAGCCTTAAGGCCTCTTGATAGGCCTTGGCAAAGGTCAGGTTGTCGCGGGCACTTAAGATATTGAAGTAGGCACTAGCTGTGCGCATGATCAGGTTCTGCAGCGCATCGTTATAGACCAAATCCTGCTGTGCGGCTGTTTTGGCTGCAATGGAACGCTGAGCCCAGCTGGCATGACGCCACAGGGCCTGGGACAGGTTCAGTCCGGCAGAGGCAGTGCGAGCATCAGCGCGCTCATTGGTGCTTTTGTTGACACTGGTGTGATTGGCAGATAAGGAACCTACGATATCAATCTGTGGCAGCAGGGCAGCGGTAGCCTCATCTATAGCTGCGTAAGCGGCATTGCGGTTGGCCTTTGCCTGCAGTACCACCGGGTCCTTGATATAAGCTTCCTTATAAATGTCCATTAAGTCTTCTGCCGCAGCTAATGACGGCAGGCTTGCCGTGAAGGCAAGCGCTAAGATGGATTGTTTCCAGCGCATAAAAACATCCCTTCAAAATACGGTTAATTCTGATGGGGTGCAGTATAGCAAATAAAGCTGCTGCTATCTGTGCAAAAGGCGAGAGAATGGCGGTATGGTGCAAAAGATAAAGGCGGTAGATATAACAAGGCCCTGGCCATTTGTTACTGAATCAGCGCGGTGAAGGAAGATGGTGGAGCTACGCGGGATCGAACCGCGGACCTCTTGCATGCCATGCAAGCGCTCTCCCAACTGAGCTATAACCCAAAAGAAGGAAAATTTATGGTGGAGGTATGCGGGATCGAACCGCAGACCCTCTGCTTGCAAAGCAGATGCTCTCCCAGCTGAGCTATACCCCCAAACTGGCTTTTAGGCTGTGGTGGAGCTACGCGGGATCGAACCGCGGACCTCTTGCATGCCATGCAAGCGCTCTCCCAACTGAGCTATAACCCCGTGCCGTAAAAGCGAGGCTCATTATAATGATAAATTTCAGCCCGTCAACAAAATTTATAAATTTTTTATAAAAATTTCAAAAATAGATTTAAATGATATTTAAATACATTGTTTAAGTATTGTTATAAATTATAATTTACGGAAATCTGAGGCTGCCAGACTTCCAGTTAAGCTGGGGAGCGCTTTTACTGCAGGAAAAACAGGTCTGCCGTACCTTTATGGCAGCGAAGCTGACAGGTTGAGGGTAATAAGAAAACAGCCGGATAAGTCATGAGGTACAGATTGTTAAGTACGTTAGGCGACTGCAAGCCTTGCAGTCACAGACAGGGCGGGAAGGGGGATACGTGAGTTAGCCCCGTATGCAAGATCCTACGTGGCGCAGTGTCAGCAAAACAGCAGGTTTACCGGTGCGCTGAAGATTGGTTGATAAGATCCTGGCAGGATTGTACAAAGTTGAGGCTTAACAGCAAATTTTTCTCCCCGGTCAGGGTGCCGTTTGAGATATTGTCGGTAAGTTCCTGCAATACTTCATCGCTGCTGCAGGAGCGCAAATCAGGCTCCGGTATGGCATAGGGGGCAGCCTGGCAGGTAAAAGCACACAGGCACAAGGTGCACAGCAGGTATTTTTGCATGGTATCTCCGCTTTTTCTTGAGAAAAATCACGCTTTGTAAGAGAATATACCACCTGAATTTAAGGCGGGTGACAGTATTTTTGTCTTTGTGAAAAACTTTTTCAGATTAAAGATTTAACCCGGATTGTATTAAGTTTGATTGGGGGCAGTGGCCTTTAATATGGCTGACGACAAGTTTCTTGAAGAGATAGGCAAGCGCCGTACCTTTGCTATTATTTCCCACCCGGATGCCGGTAAGACCACCATTACCGAAAAAGTACTGTTATTTGGTTCCGTGATCCAAAGAGCCGGAGAGGTCAAGGGCCGTGGTTCCACCGGATCTTTTGCCCGTTCTGACTGGATGGATATGGAAAAGGAACGTGGCATTTCGGTTACTACCTCGGTGATGCAATTTCCTTACGGTGGCTGTGTGGTTAATCTGCTGGACACTCCGGGACACGAGGATTTCTCTGAGGATACCTACCGGGTTCTGACAGCCGTGGACTCCTGCCTGATGGTAATTGATGCGGCCAAGGGCGTGGAGGAGCGCACTCGCAAACTGATGGAAGTGACCCGCTTGCGTTCTACACCCATCCTAACCTTCATGAATAAGCTTGACCGTGAAACCCGTGATCCGCTGGAGCTTCTGGATGAGGTGGAAAAAGAGCTTAAGATCTTATGTGCTCCGGTAACCTGGCCTATCGGATCTGGAAAGTCATTTAAGGGCATCTATCATCTGCTCAAGGATGAAACCTATCTTTATCATTCAGGTGAAGGTTTCCATATTCAGGAAAAGCGGGTGATTAAGGGTAAGGACAATCCAGAGCTTGATGCAGCTGTAGGAGAGGACTTGGCTGCTAGGCTGCGGGACGATCTGGAACTGATAGAGGGCGGCAGCAATCCCTTTGATGAGGAGACATTTTTAGCAGGTGAGCTGACCCCGGTGTTCTTTGGTACGGCATTAGGTAATTTTGGCGTGGACTGCATGCTGGACGGTCTGTGCTCTTGGGCTCCCTCCCCGTTGCCGCGTGCTGCAGATGTGCGTGAAGTAAAGGCTGCAGAAGACAGTTTCAGTGGTTTTATCTTTAAGATCCAGGCCAATATGGATCCCAAGCATCATGATCGCATTGCCTTCATGCGTATTGTTTCCGGAGCTTACCGCAAGGGCATGAAGCTCTTTCAGGTGCGTCAGGGCAAGGAAGTTACCGTGTCTGATGCAGTGACCTTCATGGCAGGACAGCGTGACATGGCAGTGTCAGCCGTGGCCGGCGATATTATCGGCATTCACAATCATGGTTCCATCCGCATCGGTGATACCTTTACCCAGGGGGAGAAACTGCGTTTTTCCGGTATCCCTAATTTCGCCCCGGAGCTGTTCCGCCGCATCACCCTCAAGGATCCGTTAAAGCAAAAGCAGCTGTTAAAGGGACTGGTGCAGCTGTCAGAGGAAGGTGCAGTCCAGGTGTTCCGTCCGGTGATTAACAATGATCTGATAGTGGGAGCTGTGGGAGTACTGCAGTTTGACGTGGTAGTGTCAAGGCTTAAGCATGAGTATGGTGTGGAGGCTAGCTACGAGGCAATCCCGGTGACTACAGCACGCTGGCTGAGTTCTGATGATCCCAAAGCCCTGGAGGAACTGGAACGCAAGGTGCCGCAGAATCTGGCCATGGATGGCGGTGACAACCTGACATATCTGGCCACCTCGCAGGTAAACCTCAATTTGCAGATGGAGCGGTATCCCAAGGTGGTCTTCAGCGCCACACGTGAACATTAATCCTGCAGGAGCCTAAGCTTGGAAAGCAGGGGGAAAGAGCGCAGTGAGCGGCAATGACTCCTGGCCAGGGGATAGTGCTGAGGCTGTCTTTTTTACGGACTGCCATCTGCACTTGCAGTGTGCCCCTGATCCAGAAGAATTTATCCGCCAGGCTGCAGCACAGAGAGTGCGGCGCTTTCTTGCCATGGCCGCAGGTACAGACGATTTCAAGTCCCTCTTTGAGCTAAAGCGCCGTTTTGCCTGTACCGAGATCTTTGTGGGCTGTCATCCGCAGCAGGCAGCCTGTTTTGACCGCAGAGCCTTTGAGGATGCCTTGCGTTCACCCTTTGTGTGCGGGATCGGGGAGTGTGGCCTTGATAAACGTCCGGCTTTGTTGCAGCAAGCTTCCCTTAAGCTGCAGCTTGAGGTGCTGCGCATACAGCTTGAGGCAGCTTACTTACTTGATCTGCCCGTAAGCCTGCATTGTGTCAGAGCTCATGGCGAGCTTCTTGCTGAGCTGTCCCGTTTTAAGGGCCGGCTGCGCATCTGCCTGCATGGAATCAACCCTTCCCCGGAACTGCTCACAGCTTATTTGCGCCACCATGCTTTTTTCAGTGTGGGTCCGTTGGCACTTGTTCCTGATTGTGCTCTTTTATCCCGCCTTAAAAATATGTATCCTGAACTCAGGCACAGGCTGCTTATTGAAAGTGATTTTGATGGCAAGCCCCTCTGTGCAGACTATTACGCAAAGCTTACAAAGGTACTGTGCCGCACTTTTAATTTAACCATGGTTGAACTTACGGAAAATACCGCAGCCGCCCTTGAGGAGTATTTACCCCATGCCTTACCTTTTTATAGCACAAGCCCTTGATGATGCTGCAGCAACTATGCCAGGTGATCTTCAGGGCCTTAAAGATGACAGCCTGATCCGTGGCTGCTGCAATTTGCAGGAACTTGAGCTGATTAGTGAAGGCAGAAATGCCGGTAGTGCCGGCTGTCTGTATCAGGGGAGCCTGGATGCAGTTTCGCTGCAGTCCTTAAATGTACTTGCAGGGAAAGAGGGCTTTGACGTGCTGTATCTTAACAGTGTGCCGGAACTATCCAAGCCTGGTTGCCTCATCATGGATATGGACATGACTGCAGTGACTATTGAAGGGATTGATGAGATAGCTCGCAGCCTGGGGGTATATGATAAGGTAGCGGCGCTGACTGCAAGTGCTATGCATGGCAGGACTGATTTTGCCACCTCGCTGCGCCAGCGGGTAGCTTTGCTGGCAGGGGGCAGTGCATCAGTGCTCGATGAGGTCAGGGCTCGTATGCACGAGACTCCGGGTCTGTCCTTGCTGCTTACTTTTTTGAAACAGCATGGCTTTAAGTGTGCCATTGCCTCAGGCGGGTTTACACAGCTTATCGGGGTGCTGGAGCAGCGCTATGGCCTTGACCTGGTACGGGCCAATACCCTGGAAATTGAAAATGGCCGTTTTACGGGCAGGGTAGTGGGAGACATTGTTGACGGCGTGGGAAAGGAACGGGCTTTGCTGGAATTACGCTGGCGTTTTAACATCGAACATTGTCAGTCCATTGCCCTAGGGGACGGGGCAAATGATCTGAAGATGCTAAGGGCAGCAGGACTGGGAATTGCCTATCATGCCAAACCTGCGGTGGCAGCGGCACTGCCGTGTTCCTTCAAGCACTGCAATTTGAGTGCATTGGCCTTGCTTTTAGAATTGTACGCTGAGGCTGGCTGCTGATGGCAAAGGCACGTACAGAATTTGTCTGTCAGAATTGCGGCGCAAAATATATGCGCTGGCAGGGGCAGTGCCGGGAATGCGGTGAGTGGAATACTATTGTTGAGACGGTGCCTGAGCCTGTGGCGGCCCCCGGACGTGCGGTAGCTGCGCGGGCGCTGGGCGGTTTTGCCGGCGCTGCTGGCAGCGGGATCAGAAAGTTAAGCTCAGTCAGTGCAGTACGCACACAGCGCTTGCCTTCAGGCTACCGTGAATTTGACCGAGTGCTGGGCGGGGGAATTGTACCGGGCTCAGTGGTGCTGATAGGCGGCAACCCCGGTGCAGGCAAATCAACCTTGCTGCTGCAGACTGTCTGTCAGTTAAGCCAGCGCCAGCCTGTACTTTACATCACAGGTGAGGAAAGCCTGGAGCAGGTAGCCCTGCGGGCAGAACGCCTGCGTTTGCCTGCAGATCAGGTCAGCATTGCTGCTGAAACTTCAATTGAAACTATCTGCGCCCTTGCTGCCCAGCATAAACCTACAGTGTTGGTGGTGGATTCCATTCAGGTAATGCATGTAAATGGGGTGGAATCTGCGCCGGGCTCAGTGTCGCAGGTACGTGAGAGTGCAGCGGCACTGACCCAATTTGCCAAGAAAAGCGGAGTGGCCGTCTTTTTGGTAGGCCATGTAACTAAGGATGGAACTCTGGCCGGGCCTAAGATCCTAGAGCATTGTGTGGACTGTTCTATCTTTTTGAGCTCGGGTAATGATCCGCGTTTCCGTACCTTGCGCTGTCAGAAAAACCGTTTTGGGGCAGTCAATGAAATAGGCGTGTTTGCCATGACCGACAGCGGTTTGCGTGAGGTGAAAAATCCTTCAGCCATATTTTTAAACCGCCAGCCGGTTACCGCACCCGGATCCCTAGCCATGGTGGTGTGGGAAGGAACCCGTCCGCTGCTGGTTGAATTACAGGCACTGGTGGACGCTAGCCCTTACGGCAATCCGCGCCGCTTGTCGGTGGGGACGGATCAAAACCGTCTGTCCATGCTGCTTTCGGTACTGCACCGCCATGCCGGCCTGCAGCTTGCCGATCAGGATGTCTTTATAAATGTGGTAGGCGGGATCAGGGTTGAGGAAACGGCCGCTGATGTGCCGTTGTGCCTGGCTTTGCTTTCTTCCTTCCGGGAAAAAGCGATTGACCGGCGTACCATTGCTTTTGGCGAAATAGGGCTTACCGGCGAGGTGCGTCCGGTGGCCTCGGGGCAGGAGAGGATATCTGAGGCTTTCAAGCAGGGCTTTACCCGTTTTATTGTACCGCGGGATAATGCTCCACGCCATGCAGAACCAGGCATGGAGATCCATGCCATTTCACGGATCACAGAGCTTAACTCTTTAATCTAACGCTAAGAGCGCCTGTTCCGGATGGTGCTTGGTAAGCTGTATATATCTTGCAGCAAAAGCCAACAATTTAGGGGGGGGCAGGCACAGGCTGGCAGCGGGCTTTTCCTTATAGCTGCAGCTTGCAGGGTGATAATCCAAAAAAGGTGGTGCTATTTGCTTTTTCTCTTGCCCGGTAAACTATGCCCCTGCCCGGGCAAGGAGCAGCAGGCCTGTTGGTGCATTTAGTGTAAAAGCTTTTGTACAGCAAATCTGATACTTGCGTTTTTAGGCTGGGATTTTGTATCTGAAAAACGGCAAAAGTATGGCATAAATGATCATATTTTCGCTCCATCAGCCTGTGGCTGGAGCGTTAAGCTATTTTCTGTTGTTAATTGCAGTCAGGCTCGTAGTTTTAGCTTCTTGCCTGCAAAAGGAGATAGCAAATGCCAGAAGTTCAGCGCAATAGGAAGAGGATAGAGTCAGTTTCTCATGCAAATAGATCACGCAGCAGGGAATTAACACAAACGCCAGGTAAAACATACCGCAAAGCTTTGCTTAAAGGTCAGCTGCCGGACAATTGAAATCGGTTAAATGACAGTTTTATAAAATATTTATTTACCGGGAAAAAGCATAAACATTTTTTGATCAATCTGCTTAACTCTTGTTTTGAGGCGTATGCTGCAGGTAACAAAATCTGTATCAACAACCTGCGGTATATTAATGTGGAAATGCCACGGCTGAATAAACAGGCGAAAATGTGCCTGTTTGATATAGCAGCTAAAACTGATGATGGCAGTCGCATTATTATAGAGATCCAGGTGCTCAAGTTCCCGAGTTTCGGGCAACGGCTGCTGTGGTATTTTTCACGGATGTACTATGATCTTATCAGGAAAAGTGGAAAATTTAATAAATTAAAGGCAGTGATCATTGTCAGTCTGCTAGATTTTGTAATAGATAAAAATAGTGATGATTTCTTAAGCCGTTATCAGGTTACAGAGCTGCAGCGTAAGACTTCCCTGCTCAGCGATTTGGATATGTTCTTGATAGAACTTCCAAAATGGAAAAAGCAAAATCGTCTTAACCTTAAGGAGCAAAATCGCCTTGACCGTTGGTTGGGGTATTTGACCGGGCAATGCAGTGCAGAGGAGCTGGGACAAAACGACGTTTTGTTTCAGGAGGTGGGTATGAAGGAAAAATTGTATAAATGCAGTTCTAAACAATGGCATGCCTACTGGGCTGCTGAAACAGCGCGGATGGATTATGAAGATCTGATAAAAGGGGCTCTAAATGATGGCCGTGCTCAGGGCTTGGCTCAGGGAAAGGCACAGGGGATTGCCAAGGGTCAGGCTGAAGGCCGGGCAGAAGAACAAAAGAAGTTTTTGGCTGAAAGCAAGCGTAAGGCACGTAATATGTTTATACGCGGTATCAGCCTGGAAGACGCTCTGCTCTTTAGCCCGCTAAAAAAATCAGAGCTCAAAAAATTAAACGGCAAGTAGAGCTTGAGGCCAGGGAGAGCTTGCTGTCCCAGGCGGAGTTTCAGGTTTAGCAGCCTGTTCTTGCTGCATGTTGCAGTGGCATGGAGTTTGGTGCAGTCTTAATTTTTAGTACTTTACAGAGCCGTCCCAGCCTCTGGTTGAGCCTTGGCATATTGTGTTGGCAATTCCAGGATTAAGGATGCAAGTTCCTTATCACCGGACTCAAACAGAGCTTGATCCGCAAAGATTCGCTGCAGCCGGTTAATGCTAATTGGCAGGCTGAAATTGCGGCCGTCCGGGTATTTAAACTCAAGTGCCAGGGAACGAGGGGCAAACTTACCCTCTTCACTGAGGCTTAGAATAAATTCGCTTTTAAGCGACACTGCGTCAGGCTGCAGCGCTTTTTGCATTAGCTGTGATTGTTCGTCAAAATTTTCCGTGCCTTTGCCGGGATTTGCAAAAAGAGCCTGTAGGCCTGCCCCGAAGGCCAGCACATTCTGTGCAATGCCCAGGGAACCGAGATCCTGTCTGAACTGTCTTAAGGTACAGCGGTAACTAACCACGCTCTCCTCACGCCTGGTGGTAAAGGATTGCCAACGCTGGCTATCCGGAACGCAGTCAAAATACTGTTCCAGTGCAGGCCCGACTTTGACGGTGGCAGAATACTCCTCAAGTAGCCCTTGTCTTACGGTATCCACCGGATCGGCTGTGAAAATTCCGAAAAAATCAAAGGCC
>CALXOT010000091.1 GCA_944390085.1 uncultured Succinivibrionaceae bacterium | reverse complement strand
CCTTTGCTTTGTCTCTGGTAGGAAGTATCAGGGGATCGCTTGCCCATGTGGTGGCCATCAGTGGTGTGATCATGGGAGGCATATCAGGGTCTGGTGTGGCTGACACTGCAGCCCTGGGCACCGTCATGGTTCCGGAGATGAAAAAGAGGGGGTATAACGTGGAGTTTTCTGCGGCCTTAGTTGCAGCCTGCGGCTCTATCGGTGTGATTATTCCCCCATCAATTACCATCATTTTATATGGCGTGTGCACGCAGCAAAGCATTGGTGATTTGTTTCTGGCAGCCATTGTACCTGGTCTGTTTATTGGCTTTGGTTTCCTGGTTTATTCCTGGTGGTATACCCGCAAACATAACTATCCCTGTGAAGGAAAAGTACCGTTTAAGGAAAAGGTTATACGTTTCCGTACTGCCTTCTGGGCATTATTGATGCCGGTTATGATCATTTACGGTATACGTGGAGGCATTTTCACCCCGACCGAAGGTGGTGCCGTGGTAGCTGTGTATGCCCTTATCATCAGTTTTACGGTATACCGGCAGTTAAAGTTTAAGGATTTAATCCCAATCTGCATCGAGGCTGCTATCAGTACGGCTGCGATTGCCCTGATTATTGCTGCATCCTCGCTCTTTGGCTGGGTGATGGCCTCTGAGCAGATCCCTCAGACCTTGACGGCAGCATTGGTTAGCTTTACAGACAATAAGTACCTGCTGATGCTCATAGTGATCGGCTTGCTTCTGATTGCAGGGATGTTTCTGGATGGTTCCCCTGCTATTTTGCTTCTTTCACCGATTCTGGCTCCTGCCATGGCACAAGTTGGTATTGATTTAATGTTGTTTGGCATCGTGATGGTGGTGGTATTGACCATCGGTCTGCTGACACCTCCGGTGGGCACGGCCCTTTATGTATCAAGTAATGTCACCAAAGTTCCGCTGACACGTTTGAGCATTAGGGTGCTGCCTTTTATTGCCATCATGCTGTTGGCGGCACTGCTGGTTGCATTTATTCCTGAAACGGTAATGTGGGCTAAATCAAGTTAGTTGTTCCTCTGATACGCATGGCCCTTGCCGCCATGCGTATGTTTGAGTGTTAAGGCAGGCAAACTGTGTGATCTTCTGATTCAGGAAGTGTTAGGAGCAAATCAAGATGGATTTTTCAAATAAGGTTCTGATTAATGTGGCGCCGGTTGCGGCAACCTGCCGGCATATTGATCCAAAGGCGCTGGCAGCTGAGGTTTATGCCTGCTATCTTGCAGGGGCAGCCATGGTGCATCTGCATGTACGTGCCGAGGATGGTTCCCTTACTGAAGATACTGCGCTGCTGCAACAGACCTTAGAGCTGATTCGCAAGGACAGTGACATTATTATTGAGGTCTCAACCGGAGGGGTTTCCAATCTCACTATTGAGCAACGCTGTGCTCCATTGTTCCTGCCGCTGGTGGAGGCCTGTTCATTGAATGTGGGGTCCACTAACCTCGGGCGTTCGGTCTATGTCAATGCACCGGATGATGTGGAATATTGCGTCAGGACTTTGTTGGAGCAGCATAAGATCCCGGAGGTGGAAACCTTTGAGCTGGGGCATACCGCGACCATGGAGCGCCTGATGTCCCGCTATGACTTTGTAAAACCGGTACTCTTTAGCGTGGTGCTGGGGCATCAGGGGGCAGCTCCTGCCACTCCCAAAGCTTTGCGCATGATGGTGGACATGTTGCCAGAAGGCAGTGTGTGGGGAATTACTCATTCCGGGAGGCGCGATCTGGGCATTTTTGCACAGGCTCTGGGCATGGGAGCGCAGACTGTCAGGGTAGGCTTTGAGGACAGCAATTATCTTGATGCCAGGACTGAGGTAGAGGAAAACCCGCCTTTGGTGCGCAAGGCTGCAGAACTGATTAAATTCCTGGATAAGGAAGTGATGACGCCGCGGGAGGCCAGAGAGTTTTTAGGAATTAAGCCGCTGTAAGGCGGTACAGTCAGGTAGTTGTTTGACAGTAAATGCAAGGCCGCACAAGCGGCCTTATTTGATCTGTGAGCAGTGCAGACAGACAGCTGCTGTTTTTTGATCAGAGCTCTTAGGCGCAGAAAAGCAGGCATTGATAAAAATGGTGGGCATTTGCACAGTTAGTTTTTGTGATTTGTGTACATCAGGCGCGGTTATCCCTCATCGTTCTTCAAATCTCCATTTTTACAGATAAAAATCGTATAAATGAATGTGATCTTGTTCACGTAATGTCGGCCGGCATGCCTGATTTTTATAAAAGTTGTGCAATTTTCCAGCACCCTAAGCGTTAAAACGTGACGAATTCGGAGCTTTTTATTGGTAATAGTGCCATGTTCATTGGCACAAGTAACATCGAAAAACAGAGCTTGCAGCGGGTGATCTGCGACCGCTCAGAGTCTTTTGCAAAGCCCCTTTTTCTAACATACCGCTAAACACAGCTCATGCGCTGCGCGCTGCTGTTGTTTGCGTTGAGGTTTGACAAATTAAAGGAGCTTACATGAAGAAAAGTCATAAGATTCTCTTCGTGATCTTCAATATTGTCTACTTTTTTGTAGATTACATATTGGTGACCTATCTGCCGAATCCTTTGATGTTCGGCTGGCTGACCCTGCACTGTGCGATTTTGCTGTTCATGCCGATTATCGCTGCAGCTGTCTGGGGCATTTATTTCAATGCTTTCTTCAAAACGCAGAAACAGGTGCCCTGATCTGCATTTAAGGACTATCAGCTAAAGAGAACATCAAATGAGTACTACATCCATTGTTTTGATTATCGTCGGAATGCTCATTTATTCCGGCTTCGTGATCTATCACGGCACCAGATCTTTTAAAAAGACCAGTAATTCGGCCGAAAAATTCTTTACCGCAGACCGCGGCATTAACCCGTTCATCCTGATGTGCACCACCGCCATCTCGGTATTCTCTGCTCTGGCCTTCTACGGCGTGCCGGCAGCCTTGTACCGCGACGGTATCGGTTATTACTCCAATACCGGTGGCATGGTGGCGGGTCTGATGTTCGTAGTGATAGGCTACCGCCTGTGGCTGCTTGGCCGTGAATACGGCTTCACTACCCCGGTGGACTTCCTGCGCAACCGCTTCTATTCAGATTCCTTCGGGCTTATCGTTTCCATCGTACTGATGTTGTTCATCGTGCCTTACGTAGCCATGCAGTTAGTTGCCATCGGTGACGCTGTGGTGGTGACCACTGAAGGTGTGGTGCCTTACTTCATCGCAGTGGCGGTTGGCACTATCGTGGTGTCACTGCACATTATCGGTGGTGGCATGGGCTCAGTGGCTTGGATGGATACCTTCCACATCACCCTGGGCTTTGGCACCCTGATCGTGCTTATCTGCTACTTCACCCTGCATTACTTCCCGGACGGCGGCTTCGTGCAGGCCGTGCAGATGATGCAGGAGAACGGCACTTATGACCGCCTTGGTACCCCGGGCCCGAACGGCGCCTTTGACTGGAAGGGCATGCTGGGTAACGCCCTGACCGGTGCTATTGCTACCGTGGTGTGGCCGCACATCTTCATGCGTACTTACGTAGCAGCAAGCAAGGAAAACTTCAAGTACATGGCCTGGACCATGCCGATGGCCTATGTGGTGATCTATACCCTGATCGTGTTCATCGGTATCATCATTGCCCCGGCTATCTTAGGCCCGAACTTTGAGAACTCCGAGAACCTGGTGTCCGTACTGTCCACTCAGTATGCTCCGCCGATTATCGCCTTTATCTCTCTGCTGTGCCTGTTTGCCTTCGGAGTGTCAACTGCTGACTCCCTGCTGCTGTCTGCAAGCGCCATGGCTTCACGCGATATCTACCTGCATCACTTCTATGAGAACAAGAACAAGGCTGCCGATCCCAAGCAGATCGTGAAGTTTGGCCGTCTGGTTCTG
>CALXOT010000090.1 GCA_944390085.1 uncultured Succinivibrionaceae bacterium | reverse complement strand
GGGTTGCTTGTAAATCCGGGGTTTCTTTCAGTCCCTATATTGCGCAGCAACACTTTCAATAAGAGCCCACAAAATTATCCCTTTCCATTCCGCCTGGTAAAGCAAATCATTTATTTGCTTTAAGCTCACTCGAAATCAAAGATTGTTAAGCAAAATTGTTACAAAATGAATTTTCTTAATTATTGGATCGTCGGCAACTGACTCTGGATCATAATGATTCTTATCGGTGGATCACTTAGATTGGCGATCCGCCGTGGGGCGGATCGCCGGGGGGTTCCCCCCAATCACGTCTTTAAGATCTTGCTGATATCTTCATGATCAGCTCCTCTATTTTGTCCCCACACAATCGCTCTAAAAAAGCTTTATCTTCAGTTACGGCATTAAGCTTGGAAGTCAATCGGATCTCCTGCTCTTTGAGGCTGTTGATTGTTTTTTGAGCCTCTGCAAGCGCGGTTTTCGTCTCGTATAATTCCTCCTGCAACCGGTCATTTTGACATCTTAATGTGTCATTTTCTTCAAGCGTTTTGTCGCGGACTGCCCGCAACTCAGCCTTATCCTTATCCGATATTTCCTTAATTTTCAGCATCATATCATTGTTCTATACACTATTGCCGCCCACATCTGTTGGCAGATATTGTCCAGATGCTTTTTTAAGTCTGCAGGGACAGGCTCTGGGCAAGCAGCAGCCTTAGCAAGTTCATCCCTGTAGGCATCAATAGCCCTGCGGTAGGATGCATTACGGTGGTTGGGGCTAAAAAGTCTAAGTTCAGAGTATGTTGGAATATGTCCGCGCTCAATGTGAAAACGCCGCACCTCATCGACTAACTGCTCCTCAACGGACTGCTTAAACTCTCAGCGGTCACAGCCATTCTTCTTATTAGCATCAGTTAAATTTTTAGTCATGACATGGCTCTCAGAGCTTCCATTTCGCGGAACTTCCATGTTCCCTGGGGCGGAAGCTTCCACAGCTTCCGTTTTACCCCTGTTTTTTTCCATAAAATCGGCAGAATTGGCTTTTATATCGGAAAAATCAATGTTCCGTTTTATGGAAGCTGAGGCCTGTTTTGAGGGGGTAAAATGGAAACTTTTTCCCGTTTGTTCGTCCTGATCGGAAGCTGAGTTTCCATAATCTGCGTTTGGCGCACAATTTGAAGCGTTACCTGCAGCCGCTTGCTTATAATAAGAATTGCGTAAATTTATGTTGATGGAGGGGTTGGCTGTCATTCGGCTGTAAATGGACTCAAAATTATTAATTGAACTTTGCTGCTCCATGAAAACATCAGCCCAACCCTTTTCATTTAAGATGGTGGTCATTAAGACAGAGCTCCTGCCAATGGCTTTCTCAATCAGCATCTGTAACGCAGCAGAATCCTCTGCAAGCAAAGGCTGCTGGCCAAAGCCATCGAGGTAAATGAGGTCGTAACGCAATAGCTCAGTGATTAAATCAGATGTCGCAGATAGCCCCAGTGTTCTGAAGTTAAGAATTAACTCAAACATGGAACGACGATAGATTTTTAGGCCTTTAAGTGCCGCACTGACGGCCAGCATGTCACCAATCCAGGTTTTGCCACTAAAGGTGCCACCCGAGATCAACATATTTCGATGCTGGTAGATCCATTCACAGCTGCACAGTTCCTTTGCAGTAGTCAGCGCAAGCCCGCTGTGATTGGCATAAAAATCATTAATACAGGCATCCGGGTAGGCCAGATTTAACTCCCGTAAGGCTTTTTGCAGGTTGTTGTTCCGTCTTGCTGTAATAACAGCGTTAATTTGACACTAACCTCGCGGTAAGACGGTTGATATGAGGGATCCTTGCTCATCTCACAGATAACCTCTGCCATGGGGGACAGACGCAGTTTGCGCAGGTTGCAATGATTTCTGCATTGCTGGCATCATTTTTTAATAAATTCATAAAGATTACCTCGAACTAGATATTTTTCTTATAAAACAGATTATTATCTGTATCGCTTGATATGCTTCCCTGGCGTTTTCCCTTTGCTTTGACCTGGGCATTGCGGTTCTGGCGCCTTGCATGTGCTTCATTAATGCGCCAGATTTTTTGCTTAATGATTTTTCGCAGGGTTTCATAGTGCTCAGAACTCAGAGCTTGATTGTTTTCCAACTCTGCGCAGGCTTCATCTACCAAGGCAGCTCCATGCTTCTTGCACAGACCGTGTAAGCCCATAGCTCGCTTATATCTGGCGATATAAATGGTGTCACTATCAAAAATAGACTTCAGAAAAGTGTCGATGCGGGGCGTCAGATGATGGTTATCCGCAAACAACTTCCGCATGCCTGGATACCCCTGCCGCATGCTTTGTTCTGCTGGACTTAAATATTCGGAGCGTTCAACTGATGGTCGGGTAGGCTCTATCTTGGTCAGATCATAGCTACCAACTTCCATGCCGTCACTTTGCGAAAAAAACTTAAGCTCAGTCAGTGAGCTGGCACAGATCACTTGCTTGCCCGCCATGAAATACTGCTACCATGTAGCGGCGGCCATCCTTTTTAACCCAATGGTATTGATCAACTGTAAGGATGGAGCATTTGTAATTTTTGAAGTCATCCTCTGGCAGCGGTAAAAGCGTAGCTCGCTCTTCCCGCTCAAACAGAGAGCTTCTGGATCCTAAAGCCCGCTCGGTAAAGGGACGGTTGTTGAATTTGTCCACATCAGCTTTTATTTTGGCGTTAAGCTCTTCCAGGCTGTTTGCAAACACAGACCCGTCTTTAGTCAGGGGAGCCTGGATCTTTTCCTGGAACTGACCGCATGCATATTCAGTAGCTTGCTTATGCTTAGGAGCCCTGATCTTATTGGTTAGCACTTCTATGTGATAGTGACGGCAGAACGCTCTAAGCGCCGCAGTTAGACTACCGACATACAGATCAGGCTGCGAAACCAAAGCTCTGGCGTTATCAATAGAAAGCATTTTAGGAGCACCACCTATTGCCCGGAGAGCACGGCTGCAGCCAAGTAGCCAAGATGAAGCTGACTGATCCGGAACAAGCTCTACGTGGATTAACTTGCTAAAGCGCAGACAAAACACAAAAACCCAGGCTTTATTGATTACTCCAAAATGATTACGGTAAAGAATAGGATCGCCGCTGAAATCAATTTCAGCGACTTCACCAGGAAGGAACGGTGGTACATTGATAAGAGCCTGGCCGTGATGGTCATGAGACCAGGCATTAAAGAGAGCACAAAAGCGCGTATAGGAATACCTGGGTAACTGCTTAGGGTTATCAGCCGACAGATAAAACTCATTGTAAAAATACTGCAAGGTTAATTTATTGCTTTTACGTCGTTTTTTATCGTAAAGTTCAAAGTCAGGCTCCAAATAGGAAGTGACAGAGTCTGGACATAAGATAGCAAGCAGCTCGGTTGGGCTTAACTTTTCGAGCTCAGACCAGGGAATACCAGATCTGCGAATAGTAGAAAGAGCACGACTAACGGTAGCAGCACCAATGGACAGGACGCTAGCAATTTCACGGTTAGAACAATGCTGATTGAAATGAAGATCGCCAATTTGGCGAAAATCAGTCAATTTTTTCATGACATG
>CALXOT010000089.1 GCA_944390085.1 uncultured Succinivibrionaceae bacterium | reverse complement strand
CAGATCAGCAACAGCGGTTTTACTGTAGCGGTGATGAAATCAAAAAGAGCAAACCCCTCAATACCGCGCATTACGGCCTGTGCTGTTCCAACTCCAGGCAAAATCAGTTTGTCAGCCTGCTCAAGCTCCTTTTGGTCACTGCTGACAATGACTTTTGCATCAAGGCGCTTTAAAGCCTGCAGCACTGAGTTTAAATTACAGGCTTTGGTGTCAATAACTCCAATCTGCATGTTATTGTTTTCTCTTAATATGTTGTATGTCTTTGTTTTGAGCTTACAGGCTGCCTTTTGAGGATGGCAGTTCGTTCCCCTTTATTTCAAGTGCCCGGCGTAGCGCACGTCCGAAGGCCTTGAATAAAGCCTCTATCTGATGGTGGCAGTTACCGTCAGTTACTTCCATATGCAGCGTAAGCCCCATGGCTGTGGCCATGGAGTGAAAGAAATGGGAAGTCATTTGTACCGGAAACTGACCTACCATGCCTTCGCTCAACTGTCCTTTAAAATTAAGCACACAGTATGGCCGTCCAGAAATATCCAGTGCCACCTTGGTTTTATCCTGGGGATCGGGATTGATGCTGTCAGTAAAGACTGCAGCATAAACCTCATCCATGGGTAGTGCAAATCCGAAGCGGCCAATGCCCCGTTTGTCCAGTAACGCTTCCTTTAAGGCTTGTCCCAGCACGATGCCGGTATCTTCAATGGTGTGATGGGCATCCACCTCAAGATCACCTTTCACTTTTACCTGCAGGGAAAAGCCACCGTGGGTGGCAATCTGATCGAGCATGTGATCGAAAAAGCCAATGCCGGTGTCAAAGCTGTTATCTCCAGTTTTATCAAGGTTGACTCTGACTTTTATTTCAGTTTCACGTGTTTTGCGTTCAATAGTACAGATGCGACTTTTACTGCAGATCTGATCTGCTATTTCCTGCCAGCTAAGACCATTTTGCTGTGGGACTGAGGCATTTTGATCACAAAGCCTTAACGCCTTGATGCCCATGTTTTTTCCCATCTGCAGATCGCTGTCCCGGTCTCCAATAAAATATGACTGTTCCCGATCCCAGCTGCAGTCCTTTAAATAGGCCATCACCAGACCAAGTTTTGGCTTGCGGCAGTTACAATTTTCTTCAGGCTTATGTGGGCAGATCAATACCTGTTCAAATTCAATGCCCTGTGATGCCAGCAGATTAAGGATGAACTCATGGCTTAAGGTAAAATCCTCAAGCGGGAAGGATGCGGTACCAAGGCCGTCTTGATTGGATACCATGACAAAACTGTATCCTGCTTGTTTAAGCTTGAGCAGGGCAGGGATAACCCCAGGTACCAACCGCACCTTGGCTATGCTGTCTATCTGTTCGTCTTCTGGCTCACTGACTAAGGTACCGTCGCGATCTATAAATAAATATTTTTTCATGTGTTCAAACTAAAGCGGAGGCATGAAGCCTCCACTTGATCCAAAAAATAATTATTGTAATGCAGTTAAGGTGCGCATGACCTCATCTAGTTCTTCTGCACTGCCGATGGTGATACGGATGCAGTTTTTAAGACCAGGCTTATCCTCAAAGGAACGCAGAATAATTCCTTTTTGTACCATGCTTTCAAAGACTGTAGGCCCGTCTGTAAAACGCACTAACAGGAAATTAGCATGCGAGGGGAAGACTTCTTTGACACAAGGTAATTTTTCAAGATGTCCTCTCAGCTCTTCCCGGCGTTGCACTATTTCGTTGACACGCTCCTGCATCAGTTCTACACCGCCACGGGCCAGAGCTTGTCTGGCAATTTGTGCTACCGGATCTGGCACCGGATAGGGATCGATGACCTTGAGCAGGTAGGAGATAATTTCAGGTCGGGCTAAGGTAAAACCACAGCGGATACCGGCCAAACCAAAGGCCTTTGACAAAGTACGGGTTACAATCAGGTTAGGGAATTCCTTTACCAGGGCTGCATAGCTGTAGTCAGGGGCAAACTCAATATATGCCTGATCAAGAACCACCAGGGTATCCGGAAGTTTTGTAAGCACCGTAATCAGATCTTCTTTGGCAAAAAGGGTGCCCAAGGGATTGGCCGGGCTGTCGATGAAGATGGCTTTTACTTTAAAGGGTGCCTGTTGTACGCTTTGTACAATTTGCTCCGGGTTTAGGCTGAAGTCAGTGCCACGCGGTATTTCCAGTACCTGTGCCCGGTTAGTTTTAGCAAAGATAGCGTAAACACCGTAAGTGGGGGGTGCTACCGCTATCCCTTCACCTTCTTCGCAGAAAGTTCGGATGATAAGGCCGATAGCTTCATCGGAGCCACGCGAAATCAATACGTTCTCAGGACGTAGGCCGACGTAGTCTGCCTCAGCAGCCAGCAGATCGAAGGGCTGGCAGTCCGGATAGCGGTTTAAG
This sequence comes from uncultured Succinivibrionaceae bacterium, assembly GCA_944390085.1. Classification (GTDB taxonomy): domain Bacteria; phylum Pseudomonadota; class Gammaproteobacteria; order Enterobacterales; family Succinivibrionaceae; genus Avisuccinivibrio. Next base: position 10,187 of record CALXOT010000089.1, on the reverse strand, counting down.
GTAGTGGAATTAAAAAAGTACAGCTGGCTCTTGTAGTATTCATTGGCATTTAAAAAAGTATGCCCGTGCCCGCCAATACGCCGGGCTGATTGATAGGGGGTAAGCTCCCTTAAGTGCGCGCAGGCTAATTTCTCAAAATCCATGTTTTCCTCCGCTATTTTTTGGTGTTTAACGCATTAAGCCTGACAGCCACAGCCTGACGGTGTGCGTCCAGGCTTTCGGCTGTGGCCAGAGCCATCACTGTTTGACCAATGCCGCGAAGCCCCTTGCGGTTGGCACTTTGTACTGTATAACGCCTGCGGTAATCGTCAGTCCCCAGGGCAGAACAGGTTTTGGCATAACCATATGTCGGAAGGGTATGATTAGTACCTGAGGCATAATCTCCCAGGGATTCAGGTGTAAAGGCACCGAGGAAGATGGAGCCCGCATTTTTAAGTATAGGCAGCAGGCGCTGCGGTTTTGCGATCTGTACTATCAGATGTTCAGGAGCATAGCGGTTGGAAATAGCAGCACATTCTTCAAGGGAGCTGCATAAGATAGCAGTGCTATTGCTTAATGACTTCTGTGCTATTTCTCTACGGGGCAAGCTGTGCAGCTCTTCCTGAGCACATTTTATTGCCTTCTCAATTAGCTCCTTGCTGTCAGAGAGCAAGATCACCTGAGAATCAGGACCGTGTTCGGCCTGTGAGAGCAGATCGGCTGCCACAAAGTGCGGATCAGCTTTGTCATCAGCAATAACCAGCACTTCGGATGGCCCTGCCGGCATATCAATGGCAGCGCCCATGGGATCCTCACTGACAAGACGTTTGGCCATGGTAACAAACTGATTGCCTGGCCCGAAAATTTTCTGTACTTTCGGCACACTGTCACTGCCAAAGGCCATAGCAGCGATAGCCTGCGCCCCACCTAAATTAAAAATGCGCTGTACACCGGCCTTTACTGCCGCATAGATAATGGCTGGATTAATGGGGGGAGGTGAGCATAAGATGATCTCCGCGCAACCGGCTATTTTAGCTGGTACTGCCAGCATCAGGGCAGTTGAAACCAAGGGAGCAGAACCGCCTGGCACATATAAGCCGACGCTCTCAATGGCGTGGGTGCGGGTTTGGCAGATAATGCCCGGGAAGGTCTCAAGTTTGACCTGACATGGTTTTTGTGCCGAGTGAAATTTTTTGATGTTGCGGTATGCCTGATTGATGGCTTTTTTTAAATCTTTGTCCACCTCTTTACATGCTGCTTTGATTTCATCAGGCGTAAGCTCCAGATTCTCACCGGTAAAATGATCGAGGGTGCGCGAATATTCTCGTAAGGCCAGATCACCATCTTTTTTGATGCGCTCAATCATGGCAGCCACAATCGCGTGCACTTTAGCACTGCCCCCTTGGGCAGGGCGGGTAAGTACCGCCTTTTTATCGCTGTCAGATAAATCTTTCCACACTTGATACTGCATGGCTCAGCTCCTTGCCTCTTGCGTATGTACTTAGTTTTTAATCCAGCATTTTTTCTATTGGTACTACCAAAATGGAGCTGGCACCAAGTTGTTTTAGTTGTTCCATGGTTTCCCAGAACAGCTTTTCGCGTGATACCACATGCAGGGCAACCCGATCGCTCTCTCCTTCAAGTTCAATGATGGAAGGATTTTCCGCCCCAGGTAAAATAGCTTTGATTTCAGCTAGGCGGGATTTGGGTGCATTCATCATGATGTACTTACTTTCCCTTGCTGCCATCACGCCTTTAATCCGGGGTAGCAGTAAATCAAGGATCTTCTGTTTTTCAGGATAGAGTTCTTCATCACGGCAAATTAAGACAGCTTTAGAGGTAAAGATAGTTTCAACCTCTTTCAGTCCATTGGCGTGCAGGGTTGCCCCGGTGCAGACCAGATCGCAGATAGCATCAGCAAGTCCAGCCCGTGGCGCAACTTCCACAGAACCGGTAAGCAGTACTGGCTTGAATGCAATGCCTTGCTCAGTGAGCTTCCTTTTTAGCAAGAAAGGGTAGGTAGTGGCTATTTTCAGGCCATTTAAATCGCTAAGACCATGCCATTGGTTCTCATTGGGAATGGCTACAGCTAAGCGGCAGTCACCGTAGTTTAATTGCATCAGGGTACGGAAAGCGGTAGGTAATCCATCTACCTGGCGCTGCATTGCGGTTTCTTCTAATACATTTTCGCCAACAATGCCCAGATCTACCACGTGATCCATTACTAGTCCCGGGATGTCATCGTCACGCACGCGCAGAATATCAATAGGCAGATTTTCAGCATGTGCCAGCAAATGATCGCGGCTTTCAGTGATCTTGATGCCGCAGTTTTTAAACAGGGCCTCAGTGTCATCGGTCAGACGTCCGGATTTCTGAATTGCGATGCGCAGTCTTTTTTTGCTGCACTCTTTTTCATTACACATGCTGTTTCTCTTTTAATTTAAATAAATAATAAATATTGTTTAAACATTAATTGTGCCAAAAACTAGGGAGACCTGATGGTATCCGCAGGCTGTGACACATAAAACTTAGTTAATTGTAACCTTAACAGTGTCTGCTCTCTAAAAATTGCGAAAAAATTCGCGCTTTCAGCCCTTTTTTGGAGCACTTTTCTCCTGTTGAGGTGTTGTTTTTGCTGGGTTTGTCGCCGGATCCTGCAGAACAGGCTTTTGTCCTAAGATATATTGCCTGGCAAACATATCAAGAAAGAGCAGGAACATTGCCACCAGCAAGGGGCCAAAAATTACCCCCATAAAACCAAATAATGGCAGACCGGCAATGACACCAAAAATAGTGATTAAAGGATGGGTGTCAGCCATCTTTTTCTGTAAAAACATGCGCAGGATGTTGTCACATTGTGAAATCACCGCGGCTCCGTAGATTAAAATACCGACCGCCTGCCATAAGTTTCCCTCCAGATATTGCAGTACCAGAAGCGGGATCCATACCAGCATGGTACCGACAATTGGGATAATTGAGGCACATCCGGTTAGTACCCCAAAAAGCAGAGGATTGTTGACAGAAAAGATAAGATAGCCAAGATAGGCAATCAGCCCCTGTAACAGCGCTAGCAGTGGGATTCCGATGGCATTAGATTTGACTATCAGGTTTACTTTGCGGATCACTGCCTTTTTATTTTCATCAGAAAAAGGCAGTAGTTTTGCAATATAACGTTCCATGCGCCATCCGCCTGCCAACAGGAAGTAAAGCAGCAGGATAGCTGTAAAAAGGTTTATAGCAAAATTATTGACACCTGCCATCAGCATATTAGCAACGGCACTTAAGCGTGCTGCTGCAAAGGCTAAGGTTTTTTCTGAAATCAGATCATAGCCGGTATGAGCTTCAAGTAATGCAGCAAAATGCTTGATGCGGTCAATTAATACGTTGACGTTAAAATCCTGCAGGCTGGAGATTAGCTCAATTACATACCAGATCCCCCAGGCCAGCGGGATAAGGCAGAAGACACTAAGCGCCAGGGTAATAAGCCACGGCGCTTTTCGCCGCGAAGTTTTGCGGCCCAGGTAGAAATTGGCGCGCCTTAGCAAAATATAGAGCGTCAGCGCTCCCAAGATGCCTCCTAAGAAAGGTAGAGCGGCCTGTAAAAGCGCAAATCCTAACAGCAGGATCAGACATAACAGGGTATATTCAAAATAACGTTCCTGTGAGCTTTGCATAATGGGTGATGTAATAGCGGTAATGGGTAAACTAAAGTATTTTCCTGAGCAATAAGAAAATTAAAGTCACTGTAGCACAATTACAAGGATTGCCCAAAGATTGAGCAGCCTTTTTCTCCGTTGCATGGCTATGAAGTCCTGCGAACCTTACAGTCAAGGAGAGCCGGTGCTCATGCTAGAATGATTACCTGAAGTTATTATCAAGACGTTTGTGGCCGGGACCGCAACCTGGAAGTTAGAGCAATGCACGAGTTAAATGATTACCGCTGGCGTTACTTAAAGCAACTGTCCAAAGAATACCCAAACCGTTATGCGGCCTTCACTGAGATCATTAATCTGCAGGCAATTTTAAATTTGCCTAAGGGCACAGAGCATTTTATCAGTGACGTGCATGGCGAGTTTGAGGCCTTTCAACACATTGTCAACAATTGCTCCGGCGTGATCCGTGAGAAAGTGGATCAGACCTTTCCTGAGCTCAGTTCGGATTACCGGGGTGAACTGTGCACCTTAATTTATTATCCGCATGAAAAGCAGGATCTTTTAAGAAAGCAAGGCCTCGATACAGACGCCTGGTACCGGCGCACGTTATATCAGCTGATTTTGCTGACAAAATTTCTGTCTTCACGCTATACCAGATCTAAAGTGCGCAAAGCCATCCCACGCGACTTTAACTACATCATAGATGAGTTATTGCATGCCAAGGCCGATGAGGACAACAACCGACAGCGCTATCATGAACGCATTATCTCCTCAATAATTGAGACTGGGGCAGCCCACCATTTTGTCACTTCACTTGCTAGCCTTATCAAGCGGCTTGCTGTAGATCATTTGCATTTAGTTGGGGATGTTTTTGACAGGGGAGCACATCCTGATGACATCATGGATATTTTGATGCAGCTTCCCTCGCTGGATATTGAATGGGGTAATCACGACATGCTGTGGATGGGGGCGGCCTGCGGCTCTGAGGTCTGCATCGCCACAGTGATACGCAACAATATCAATTATGGCAATTTTGAGCTGCTGGAAAATGGTTATGGCATTTCCATGCGCTCGGTAGTGCAGTATGCCTCCCAATACTATTGTGATGAAGAAGGTATCAGTGCCCTGTACAAAGCGTTATCTGTACTAGTATTCAAATTACAGGGAGCGGTGATTGCACGTAATCCTGATTTTGACATGCAGGACCGGCTGTTTTTGGACAAGATAGATTACAAAAAGGGTACGGTGGGCATCGGTGGGGTTGATTATGCGCTGCGCACCAAAGATTTTCCGACTATCGATCCGTCAGATCCTTATCGTTTAAATGCTGATGAAGCGGCGTTGATTGCCTCGCTTAAACAAGCTTTTTTGCACAGCAAACGCCTGCAGTCCCATGCTGCCTTTTTATTTTCACATGGCTCAATGTACAAAATTTATAATGGCAACTTGCTCTATCATGGCTGCATCCCATTAACTGCTGATGGAAGTTTTGCCAAGGTATATTGTGACGGGGAGTTTGTGCAGGGGCGCGACTATCTTGATGCGGCTGAGCGGGTTGCCAGGCGTGGTTTTGATAAACGCGATCAAAGAAGCCTTGATCATATGTGGTATCTATGGTGTGGTAAGAAAAGTCCTCTTTCCGGGAGGGTGATCAAGACCTTTGAGCGGGCATTGGTGGAGGATAAGTCCATGCATCAGGAACCACGGGATCCGTACTATACCTTTTATCATCAGGAAGATATTTGCCGGATGATCTTGCGTGAGTTCGGTCTTGATGAGGATCGTGGGCACATCATCAACGGACATACCCCTATCAAGGCTTCTGCAGGTGAAAGTCCGGTCAGGGCAGGGGGTAAGCTTTTAGTGATAGATGGCGGTTTTTGTGCAGCCTACCACCAGACTACCGGCATTGCCGGGTACACGCTGATCTTTAATTCACATGGCTTGAGACTCAAGGCTCACCGGCCTTTTTTAGGGATAGCTGAGGCGTTAAGTGATAATCAGGATATAACATCTGAGAGCATTGAGGTGGAGAAATTCCCCCGCCGCTGGATGGTGGCTGATTGCGATAATGGTCGTGAAATTAAAATGCAGATAGAGAGTCTTAAGGATCTGCTGGCTCAGTACCGGCAGGGTAAGTTGCCTGAAAGCAGTCTGCCGGCACAATAAGCGAGATCATACGACTGTGGTGGAAAATGGGACTGAAGAACGGTCAGGATTCTGGATAAGAGCGATATTTTTAACAAACTCGGACGTAAGAGCTGATAAGCAGGCGCTTTCCGGAAAACAGGAGCTGTTTAACCGCAAATTTCCTTGCTGTATAGCAAAAATATGTTCTGATTCCTGGTGCAAAATTTTTTAACCGTAAGCGTTTGCATAAAAATTAAATTTCATTAAATTAAATATTTAAATAATTATTTTTAATTTTAAATTAAATTAATAAAACGTTTTGGAGCAATATATTTAAACTTAGTTTATTAAGTGATTTTAATAATCTGCCATGGATGTCTTGCAAGTAGGGATAAATTTAAATTTAATATTTATAATCAATAAATTAAATCATCAGATCACCTGTAAAAATCCATACGGCACTGCTTTTTTAGGTTAAGCTTGACAGCTGTTTATAAGTTTAATGTGATAGTGATCAAAAAAGATTGCAGACGGTGCAGTTTAGGCCAGAAGTAACGTTATTTGCTTGATTTTATTGTTTAATTATTTGATTTATAATAATAAAATTTACAAAACAAAAGCGAGGGAAGGGGTTGTGGGCTCTCTTTTTTGAGTTGAATAAAAATCTCAGCTGAGTACTTTTTTGCAGGTGAAAAAACGCTACAGCTGTAAGCATTGTCAGCTTGAGCAAAAGTCTATATCATGGCACCACTTTCAGGGCAGCCCTGAAGAACAATTTCTCAACAGAGCACAATGCTCATAAATTTACGGAGTTTAATTCTATGAGATCTGAATGGCGTGGCTTTAAAGGAACCCACTGGCTTGATGATGTTAATGTACGTGATTTCGTGCAGAATAACTACACCGAGTATAACGGTGACGAGTCCTTCTTAGTCGGACCTACTGATGCTACTAATAAGCTGTGGGGTGTTCTGCAGGATCTGCAGAAACAGGAGCGCGCAAAAGGTGGTGTGCTGGACATGGAGACCGATGTGGTTTCTGGCATCACTGCTTATAAGGCAGCTTATATTCAGAATGATCTTAAGGATTTAGAAAAGGTGGTCGGTCTGCAGACTGACAAGCCCTTGAAGCGAGCCTTTATGCCTTATGGCGGTATCCGCATGGCTCAGGAAGCTTGCACCACCTATGGTTATACCCCGAATCCGAAGTTTGAACAGATTTTCAATGAGTACCGCAAGACTCACAATCAGGGTGTGTTTGATGCTTATACTCCGGAGATCCGTGCTGCCCGTAAGAATAAGATTATCACCGGCCTGCCTGATACTTACGGCCGTGGCCGTATCGTTGGTGATTACCGCCGTGTTGCCCTGTACGGTATCGATTTCTTAATTGAAAAGAAGAAGGAAGATCTGGCCAATTGCGGCTGTGGTGTGATGACTGATGACATCATCCGTCAGCGCGAGGAATTATCTGAGCAAATCCGCGCCTTAGCCCAGATGAAGACCATGGCTCTTGATTATGGTTATGATATTTCTGGCCCGGCTAAGAACGCACGTGAGGCTGTGCAGTGGCTGTATTTCGGTTATTTAGCTGCCATCAAGACTCAAAACGGTGCAGCCATGTCCGTCGGCCGTGTTTCCACCTTCCTGGATATTTATATTGAGCGCGATCTGAAAGAAGGCACTTTAACTGAGAGCGAGGCTCAGGAACTTATCGATCATCTGGTGATGAAGTTCCGCATGGTCAAGTTTGCCCGTATTCCTTCTTACAATCAGCTGTTCTCAGGTGATCCGGTGTGGGCTACCTTAGAGGTTGCCGGCATGGGCATGGATGGCCGTAGCATGGTCACCAAGAATGATTTCCGCTTCCTGCACACCTTAGAGAACATGGGGCCGTCACCTGAGCCTAACCTCACTGTGCTCTATACCAAGCACCTGCCGGAAGGCTTCCGTAAGTACTCTGCCTCTATTTCCATCCGCACTTCTTCCGTGCAGTATGAGAACGATGATGTGATGCGTCCTATTTGGGGCGATGACTACTCCATCTGCTGCTGCGTGTCTGCCACTGAGACCGGTAAGGAGATGCAGTTCTTCGGTGCCCGCGCCAACTTAGCAAAGTGCATGCTTTACGCTATCAACGGCGGTGTGGATGAGAAGAGCCTGGCTCAGGTTGGCCCTGAGATGCGTCCCATCACCTCTGAGTATCTTGACTATGATGAAGTGATGCACAAGTTCGACATCATGATGGATTGGCTGGCCGGCCTGTATGTGAATGTGCTTAACCTGATTCAGTACATGCACGACAAGTACTATTACGAGGCTGCCGAGATGGCTCTGATTGATACTGATGTGCGCCGTACTTTCGCCACCGGTATTGCTGGCTTCTCTCATGTGGTTGATTCCCTGTCTGCCATTAAGTATGCCAAGGTCAAGACCATTCGCAATGAGCAGGGGGTGGTGATCGATTACGAGACCGTCGGTGACTTCCCGCGCTATGGTAATGATGATGATCGCGCCGACGAGATTGCTGTATGGCTGCTCAAGTCCTTCTTAACCAAGATCAAGAAGCACCATACCTACAGGGATTCTGAGCCTACCACCTCCATCCTGACCATTACTTCCAACGTGGTATACGGTAAGGCTACTGGTTCCCTGCCTGATGGCAGAAAGGCCGGTGAACCGTTATCCCCGGGTGCTAATCCGTCCTACGGTGCAGAAAAGAGCGGCCTGCTGGCTTCACTGAACTCTGTGGCCAAGCTTCCTTATGAGTATGCCCTGGATGGTATCTCCAATACCCAGACCATCAGTCCGGATGCCTTAGGTCATGATCTGGCCGAGCGTACCCAGAACCTGGTTAACGTGATGGACGGCTATTTCGAGCGTGGTGCCCACCACTTAAACGTCAATGTCTTTGGTACTGAGAAGTTAATTGACGCCATGGAGCACCCGGAGAAGCCTGAGTACGCCAATTTCACCATCCGCGTCTCCGGCTATGCCGTGAAGTTCATTGATCTGACCCGTGAGCAGCAGCTGGACGTGATCGCCAGAACCTGCCACAAGAGCATGTAATACTGCCTGATTTTCAGCAGTAAAGCAGGTTAAATCAAATGGGGCTCAAGATTTCTCTTGGGCCCTTTTTTCAGGAGTAAGATTGATGACCACAGCTCGTATCCATTCGATGGAAACCTTTGGCTCGGTTGACGGGCCTGGAGTACGTTTTGTACTCTTTTTGCAGGGTTGCCGCATGCGCTGCCGCTATTGCCATAACCCAGATAGCTGGAAGCTTGATGCGGGAGAGGAAAAGACAGCTCAGGAGATTCTGGATTTTGCGCTGCGCTATAAGAGTTATTGGGGCAAAGATGGCGGCATTACGGTAAGCGGCGGGGAGCCCTTATTGCAGCTTGATTTTTTAATTGAGTTCTTCAAGCTGTGTAAGGAGCAAGGGATCCATACTACCATTGATACTGCTGCAGGCCCGTTCTGTCGGGAGGCACCTTTCTTCCCTAAATTTGAAGAGCTGATGCGCTATACAGATCTGCTGATGGTGGATATAAAGGAAATCGATGCGGACAAGCATCTGGATCTGACTAAGGTTGCCCTTGATAATATCCTGGACTGCCTTAAATATCTTGATGAAATCAAAAAACCGGTGTGGATCCGTCATGTGCTGGTGGACGGCTATACTGATGACGATGGCGAGATCCTGCGTCTGAAGGACTTTGTTGAAACATTGTCCAATGTCCGTAAGATAGAGGTGCTGCCTTATCACAGTTTTGGCATGTACAAGTGGGACAGTCTCGGCTTGAAGTACAGCTTAAGCGAAGTTGAACCGCCTTCAGCTGAACGCGTGACTGCGGTGCTTAAAATGCTTGAGGCAGAGAAATATCCGGACTTTAAGTAAGCGTTATATAATCAAACAAAAACAGCATTAGTTGCCAGAGTAAAAAGTTACCTTCACTTTATAGCTTCAGAATGTAGCAGTACTTCAGTTCTACAAAAGAGTGAGGTTTAGAAAAAGGTGTGGGTAACTTTTGTTATATGGCGGAACCATGAGACCGATCGAGCTCACAAAATGACTTAAGTGCCATTGGTCCACCTGATTGTTAACTTTTGCTGTTTTTGTCCGCAGCAACGTTCTTTAAAAATCTGTGTTAATTTGCATCAGTGCCGTATTTATTCCACTTTTACGCTGTTTTTTATTGTTTTTTCTGTTTTGTGATACATTGATCAAATTTCTATAAAAAAAGATCGACAACTTGGCATAAATTTGATCAGATACTGAAAAGTTTGGCTTTCGTTTTGGAACTTTCAATGGCTGATTTTCAGGTTCATCCCGATTTGCTGAAGCTTACTCGTCAGAGTAAGTTCAGAATCGTTACGCCTGAAACTTATTACGATGTCATTGAGCGCTACAGGCAACTTTACC
>CALXOT010000088.1 GCA_944390085.1 uncultured Succinivibrionaceae bacterium | reverse complement strand
AAGTTTTAAACCGAATTTGCCTGGCGAGGATAATACTGCAGAACCACCTGTTCCCATGCCGAACACAGAAGTGAAATGCAGAGATGCCGATGGTAGTGCCGCGTACGACGGTGCGAGAGCAGGAAATTGCCAGGCTCACCTTTTTTAGCGGCAAGGCCGCACAAAAAAGCACTTTCAGAACGAAAGTGATTTTTTGTTGTCTGAAAGAAAAAGCTGTCTGCAAGAATAAGCGACTAAAGAACAATCCAAAGGTCTGACGCAGCTTGCCCCGGATGGTGCCGGGCAGTTCTTGGTGTCAGTGCTTGTGCAGGTGGCGTGTGCTGCTTAATTTGCTGTGAATTTGATGGCTCTGCTGTAGCTCTGCTTTTGTTCTGGGTTAAGCAATTCATCCATGCTGCCTGAGCGAAACCCTTGCAGATCAAGGGTCACATATTGATAGCCGGCACTTTGCACGATGGTGATCAGTTGATCTGCCATGCTCACGGCACGGCTTAAGTCACAGCGATCCAGTTCAAGGCGGGCCAGGCTGCCCGGATGGACGCGCAGGCGCACATTGTAATAACCCAGGGCATGCAGGGACTGCTCAGCTTGGGCAACCCGCTCTACTTCCTGTTTGGATAAATGCGCCCCATAATAAAAGCGGGTAGCTATGCAGGGGGAAGAGGGGCGCTGCACTGCCTGCACTCCAAGCTCAGTCGCCAGCTGGCGCACCTGATTCTTGGTAATGCCACACAGAGCCAAAGGACTTAGCACAGACAGTTCCTGCAAAGCCTGCAGTCCGGGGCGGTAACTTTTCAGATCATCGGCATTAGTGCCGTCAATCAGCTGTTCACAGCCCTGCTCAGCAGCGGCAGTGCGCAGTGCTCCGAGTAAGGCACGTTTGCACAGATAGCAGCGGTTGGGCGGATTGTCTGCAATGGCCTGTAAATCAGGCACCTCCATTTCGATAAGCGGTACCAAAAGCTGCTGGCACTGTTCACGGGCGGAGTTAAGATCATCGCGGGTATGCAGGCTGGTTTTGGCAAATATGGCAATGAGCCTGGAATGTTCCTGCGCGCAGGCAGAGCTCAGCAGCCTGAGCAGCAGGGAGCTGTCTACGCCTCCTGAAAAGGCCAGCGCACAGTCAACCTGGGCCACTTTCTTTATAAAATCGTAAAGCTTGGCCCTCGCCAGGGTCAGATCAAAACCATCTTCTTGTTGCATTGAGCGCTCCTTGCATTATGCTGTGGCAGCCTGTGACTGCATCTTACTATTCTAACTTAGGGAAGAGAGCCCGCGCAGCAAGCTCACCGCGGATTAGGGCATCAGCATCCTTGACTGTCAGCCCATGTTTGTGCGCCAGCTCCTTCACACTCTCGTACTCCGGATAGTAGTATTCACCTGCGCCCAGTTCCGGGGGCAACACACAATGCTTGACCTGACAGCAGCCCAGGGCAGAATTAAATTCTTCCAGGTTCCTTTTCATGATCAGCCGCTGCATCGGTGCATAGCGCAGGCCAATGGCAGTGCTTTCACAGAGGATCAGGTGTGAAAGGTGTTTTAGCAAGGAAGCATCACAGATCACGGTCAGCAGATAGGCAGGCCGGTTTTTCTTCATGTACACGGGCAGATAGCTGACGTCACGCGCCCCTTCCTGCAGCAGGCGTTCCAGTAGCCGGCCAAAGAGTTCTCCTGACATGTCATCGATGTTACATTCGATCTTGATCACCTGCGTGCCAGCCTGATCCCCAACCGGTAGCCCCTGCTCAGCTGCTGCCACAGCTGTCTTGCAGGGAGCTGGGCTGCTGGGAGTGGCTGCTGTCTCAATCAGGGATGCACTGACAAAGGACGGACGGGTGTAGGCACGCTTGCCGGCACCGTAGCCATTTCTGAGCACTGTATAAACTGCAGGCAGGTTAAATTCCGGATTTAAGGCGGCGATCAGTGCAGCCCCGGTGGGGGTGACCAGTTCGCCCTGTAACTCCACTCGCCGTAGCAGTAACTGATGCTCTCGCACAATATTTTGCACTGCAGGTACCGGAATGGGGAGCAGTCCGTGCATGCAACGGATTTGCCCCTGACCTTCGCTTAAAGGGGTGGCGTAGACCCGCTCAAAATTCAGGGAATCAAGGCAGACGGCGGCACTTAAAATATCGACGATGGAATCAAGCGCCCCCACTTCATGGAAATGTACCTGCTCAGGGGCAATGCCATGTGCCTGAGCCTCAGCTGCAGCAATGATCCTAAATACCCTGGTGGCAAAGGCCTTGGCAGCAGGTGAGGCGCAGCTGTGCTCAATTATAGGCAGAATCTCATTAAGGCCGCGGTGTTCATGCCCAGAGCCGTGCGGGTGATTATGCAGATGAGTGTGTTCATGTGTGTGGATTGGATCAGGCAGATGTTCATGCTCTGGTTCCTCACTGTGCAGAATGCCTTGCGTGTGAGCTGATGGGCTGACAGGTTGGGGCTGCAGAGCTGGAGCAAGTCCGCTTAACGTCAGGGGAGCCCCTGCGCTGGCAAGCGGCCTTAAGGATTTGACGGGCTGCAAGGCGTGCTGTCCGAATAGGAAATCCATGTCCGCATCATGATTGTCCTGCGTAAGCCTGACCTTGAAATCGCACATGTCCAGCGCTGAGCGCCGCACACGGCTGATTTCTATGCTAAAGCCTGTAAGATCTAGGCTGTCCAGAACCTGGCGCAACTGCTGCTCATCTGCGCCGATATCAAGTAAGGCAGCAGTCAGCATGTCTCCGCTGACGCCGCTTGAGAGATCCAGGTATAAATCTGCCATTGCTGATCTGTCTTTATTTCTAATGCCGTTGCTGTGAAACAGTTGTTGTCCGGGGCCTTCTGCGTTTTAGCGCTGTCCGCCTTTTACTGCCAGACGGTTAATCTGTGTGGCTAGGAAGGCCGCACCGAAACCATTGTCTATATTGACAGTGCATACCCCATTGGCGCAGGTATTGATCATGGTAAGCAGCGCCGACAGTCCCCCGAAGTTGGCTCCGTAGCCTACCGAGGTCGGTACGGCGATCACCGGATTACCGACAAGCCCTCCGATCACCGAGGGCAGGGCGCCTTCCATGCCAGCTGCTGCTATCACCACGTTGGCTCGCTGCAGATCCTCAGCCCTGCTCAACAAGCGGTGCAAACCGCTGACACCGGCATCATAAAGGCGCAGTACCTTGCCTCCGAAAAATTCACAGGTTTGTGCTGCTTCCTCCGCTACCCTGATGTCAGCGGTGCCGGCAGTGACCACAGCAATCAGCCCGCACAGTGTTTCTTTAAGCGGGCTGCGGATAATGTCGCTTATCTCATCGTAGCACAGATCCGTAAAGCGGCCTTGCAGTAATTGGGCCTGCTGTGCACTGCAGCGGGTACCAAGAACTTCACCGTTGGCCTCAAGCAGTCTGGCAAAAATCTCGGTTAAGAACTTATCGTCCTTGCCCTGGCAGAATACTACCTCGGACATGCCGCTGCGCACGGAGCGGTGCAGATCGAGCTTGGCATAGCCCAGATCAAGAAAAGGGGCAGCCTTAAGTTTGGCTCCGGCCTCGGCCACACTGATGCTGCCTGCCCTGACGCCTTCAAGCAGCGCATCTATATCAAACATGTTATCTCCTTGATTGCAGGTCTTGCTTCATTTTCAACTAATTACTATAGCTCTTTGACTGCTAAATGACAGCGTAAAATCGGCCTGATGTCTGTAAATTTCCGTAAAATGTGCCGGCTGACATGCACGGTCTCATGGCTGCAGCACATTGATGATAAGCCCGGTGGCGGTGGCAAAAATCAGCACAAACAACAAATAGAGTATAAAGTTGCGCAGCCCCAATACCGCCTTTAGCGCTGCCAAATTAGTGATCTTGGTGGCAGGCCCTGAAAGCATGAAGGCGGCGGCCGAACCTAAGGACATGCCGGAGGCGAGCCAGGAAACTAAAATGGGAATGGTGCCCCCGCCGCACATATAAAGAGGCACCCCTAAGGTGGCGGCAAACAGCACCCCCAGCGCATTGTCCTTGCCAAATAGATCGGCAAACTCCTGTTGGGGCAGGTGGATGGAAAATAGGGCGGCCAGCAAAATGCCGACCAGGAAATAGGGCAGCGTGATCTTCAGGTTGCGTCCGACGTTCTTTAAGTAACGCACGATTAGGTTGGGGTGTATATCCCGGCTGCTGCCTTCGGCAAAGCCGGTGAAATTGAAAAACTCCTGCTCTTTAAAGCACCAGCGCACCAACAGACCGGCGGTAATGGCCATGATAAAGCAGCTGATAAGCCGTACCCAGAAAGCGGTGCTGCCCAGAGCGGCGGAATAGGCGATAAGCTGGGGATTTAATAAAACCGAAGCGGTCATGAAACAGGCCAGAGTATCCTGTCGCACTCCTTTTTGCCGGAAGGCTGCCGCCAGCGGCAGGGTTCCGTACATGCAGATGGGGGAGGCAAAACCCAGCAGGGCTGCCGGGATCAGGGTCAACACCCCCAGACGTGCCATCCCCAGGCGGTCAAACCAGGTTTTGATACTGTCCTTGGCAAAAACCGAAATAAAGGAGCCCAGCATGGTACCAATAATGTAAAAAGGCATGAGCTGCCTTATCTGTATATCAAGGTAGTACCACAGGTACACAGCCTCGCGTACCAACAGATCCCACAGTGTCTGGATCATGAAATGCCCTTTTGATGGCAGCTTGCGCTGCAGGTGGAAAAAAACGGCGGGGCTTGCCCGCCGTTATGCTTGCCCAAAGCGCAGCAAAGTTAGTCCAGAGATACCAGCTGGTAGTTGCGGCTGCCCAGTCCCATTTTTACAGCATGATCAAAAATGGCAGGACCGCGGCGGCTTTCCATGCGTTCAATTAAGGATTTGCCGTCCGGAGCTGCATAGACGATGTCCACACAGGCCTGATCGATGGCAACTGGATCAAGTGAGGCTAAAATGCCCACGTCATGCATGTCCGGGGCAGACGGATTGCCGTCACAGTCGCAGTCCACTGACAGATTGTTCATCACAGAGATATAAAGCATGTCCTTGCCCTGATCAAAGTAATCAGAGACGGCATCTGAGGCTTCAGCCATGGAGAGAATGAACTGCAGGTGCTCGTCAGTGCTCAGATCGAGGAAGCGGCCGTCGGCAATGGAACGGTCAAAAAAGATGGACTCATCACTCTGCCCGGCCGAGTGGATGCGGGCCTTGCCCTGTGCCGAGGCCACGCCGATGGAGATGTTCTTCATGGCGCCGCCAAAGCCGCCCATGGCATGTCCCTTAAAGTGGGTCAGCACCAGCATGGAATCGTAATGGGCCAGGTTCTTGCCGACCAGATCGTTTTTAAGGTAGGTGCCGCCACTGACCGGAATTTCCATGCCGCCGTCTTCATCCATGATGTCGACTTTTGCTATCTTGTCAAAGCCGTGATCCTTGATGACCTGGCGGTGCATGGCGGTGGCGGCACGTGAACCGCCGTAGGCGGTATTGCACTCCACGATGGTGCCGTCAACCTTTTGCACCAGATCCTTGATCAGGGAAGGCTGCAGGTAGTGATTGTTGCCCGCCTCACCAGTGGAGAGCTTGACTGCCACCCGTCCCTCAGGTACGCGGCCTAAAGCCTCATAGGCCTTCATCAGGCCGGCTGGGCTGATGTCGCTGGTAAAGAATACCTTGGGGGCAGATTGATCTGAGACCCGGTGCTGCAGTTTGTCAAAGTCAATGTCAGCGCTGAGGGCTGATGCAGAAAAGCTCAGGGCGGCTGCAGCGATGGCTGCTGCTAATGCTTGAAACTTCATGATGAAGACTCCTGTACTCCTTAATTTAAAACTTGTATCTTGTCAAAAGCGCAATCATTAACAATAAAGCGCAATATCACCATAAACGAGCGCAACTTGCCTGCATTGGCTTAAATCCCAAAATAGTTTGCAATTTCGTGCATGCGCTCCATCTGTGCAGTCTTGAACGGGCAACGCTTGTCGCAGTGGCCGCAGTCATTGCACTCAGAGGCATGGTGCTCAAGATTGAGGTAATGCTGTCTAGCTAGATCGTCGCCCAAGCGGCTTAAATCGTAGTATTTGTTGATAAGCCCTACGTTAAGTTTCCGGGGGCAGGGCGCACAATGATTGCAGTAAATGCAGCGGCGCAGGCTGCCCACTACGGAAGCTCCGGACAAGGCGGTGGCATAATCGCTGTCGGTGTGCGGATCAAACAGGCTGATGTAATCTTGCAGATCAGTAGGCCGGGTGGCACCGCAAACACAGGTCATAACCGCAGGCCGGTCCAGGACATAACGCAGGCATTGCGGCACGCTCAGCGCCACCCCTAAAGGGGAGAGCTTTTTATTGAGCAATTGTCCGCCGGCAAAAGGTTTCATGGCCGAAATGCCAACCCCCTGCCTGGCTGCAAGCTGGTAAATTTCTTCACGGGCGGCCGTTTCGCCTAAGGCCAGCTCCCCGTCCTGCCTGAAGTCAAAGGCAGCGTTGAGGCTGAACATAAACAGATCAAAGCCACCCAGGTTTAAAAGCTCACGGGCTATTTCCGGGTTGTGGGTTGAAAAGCCCAAGTGGCTGGCAATGCCCTGTTCCTTGCACTCAAGGGCATACTGATAGATCCCATTGTCAAGCACCAGCTGCAGATCTTTCTTTTCATCAATGCAGTTCAACATTAAAAAATCGGTGTAGCCAAGGGCGCACAATTCCAGTTTCTGTTCAAAGGTGGCGCGCACCTTCTCCAGATTACGGGAGAAGGCATAATTGCCATCGCGGTAAGTGGCGCCTAAGTGCATCTGGGTGAAAACCTTACTGCGGTTGCGTGCCAGGGTCGGCTTTATAGCTTCATATACCGGCTCGTAGGCGGCACACAGATCATAAAAATTAATGCCGGCCTCAAGGGCACCCTCCAACAGACGCTCTGGTTTATCCTCGGGACTGACGATGCCAAGTCCCAGCCCTATTTCACTGATGTTCTCGCCGCCATGCGGCAGGGTGCGGTATTGCATTTATTTCTTAGCCCAGAAGGTGGAGTTTTGCTGTATTTGCTGCTGTCTGATGCTGTAGGCATAAAACTACTATCCTTATCATAAAAAGCTGTAGCGTACTGTCAATTGACCGGAACTGTAAAAATAGAATCAGATAAAAAACTGCATAAAAAAGGCAAAAGCCCGCCGGAGCGGGCTGGGGGGGGGGGAGGCTACAGGCAGGTGCTGAGCTGCTTTAAAAAGCCGTAGGCTCCTGCTAAATCCAGGTGGCTGTGGGCAAAGGCCAGCTCCTGCAGCGGTCTTGAGATAAATTCATCGTACTTGTTTTCCTCAAGGTGTACGATTTTGCCGATAAGCTCATGGGCATTTTGCGGCGGTTTGTCGATAAGGCGCCTGACTGCACTTTTTAAATTGTCGCGTGAGCAGTACTCCACCAGAATGTGGCGGCCTTTTAACTGGGCATGCACTAGCTCGCGGCGCAAGAGCAACGCCAGGGTAAACTGGGCTCGGCTGCCCTGAAAAGGAAAGAGTGCAATCCCGGCAGGTACCTCAATGAACAGTTGATGTGCCAGATCGTAATGGGCAAAAAAGGCTGCTCCCCGCGCAAAATGTTCACGTGCCTGCTGGTTTAAATAGGGCGGACATTGGGGCTGCTGATAAAGCATTTTCATGCGCTTACAGGCTTCATCACAGATTTGCCCGAGCCCACTGTTGCCGTTTAAGGGACTAGCCAGACGATCACTGGGCTTGACTCCTAGGATCCGCCGTTCCACAGACACAAAATGTACCTCCCAGGCTTTGCCGGCAAACACAAAGCACTCCCCTTTCTCAGGAATGGTGGTAAGCGGGATGCGGCCGATTTCGCGGTGATCATGTTCAATCACAAAGTCATCGGCGGTCTTGAAGACAGAGTAAAAGGACCAGTCTGAACAGAGTTCCTCACCCTTAAGTCCCAGGGCCAAAGTGCCATCACCCAATTGCACAATCAGATCGTGGGCGGCCAGGGAGCGCAGGAAGTTGGCAAAAATTTTCTGATCAATCAGGTAAAACGGTCCGCTGCGGCATAACAGGTTCCATAAATTGGCAGCAGAGGCTGAACCTACTGAGGCAATGACGGACAAGGTCTGTTGCAGCAGCACGGAGAAAGAATATTCTGAGGCAAGCGGCGGCTCATACCAGCGTTTTAACAGCAGTTCCACCATGGCAATGGACAGAAAAGTTTCCTCGCACAGTTGCGCAGACAGATCGGGGCTGTCCTCAGTTTGTTCCGGGACAAACAGGCGCAGAATGGCCTGGCGGTTGCGCCGGCCAGAGCGTCCCAGGCGCTGGCGCAGCGAAGCTACGGACAGGGGGGCGTCGATTTGGCCGATGCTCTGGACGTCAGCAATGTCGATGCCAAGCTCCAAGGTGGAGGTACAGATAGCGGTGGTGGGCAGGCGGCCTTGCTGTAGCCTGAGCTCCAGGCTCTCACGCAGTTCCTTGGATAAAGATCCATGATGGGGAAAAAATTCCTGCGGTACGTGCGCCTGCTGGCACAGGGAGGAAAGGCAGCCGGCGATAAATTCAGTTTTGGCCCGGGAGTTGGTAAAGACCAGATGGTTGCCCCCGCGCAGCAGGCGGAAGATGTCAGCTGCAGCCTGCTCGTAACCTGCAGGAATGGTGCCTTCAGGGCGGATGGTAAAACCGCGCAGCTGAATGGCCAGACTGTCTTGCTTGTTCATGTCTGGCGCTATCATTTGGCAGGGATAATGGGGAGCATTGGGCCTTAAGTAACGTTGGATGCTGCTGATGTTGGAGAAGGTGGCAGAAAGTGCGATGCGCACGATGCGCCTGCCGGCCAGATTGTCCAGGCGGTGCAGCTGTGAAATCAGCTGCACCCCGCGCTGGGTGCCCATGAAGGCGTGGAATTCATCGATGACAATGTACTCAAGATGGGAAAGGGCGGTCTTGAGCATAGTGTAATGATTGAGCAGCAGTGATTCCAGTGATTCTGGCGTGATCAGCACTATGCCCTCAGGGCTGCGCAGCTGTTTTTCCTTGCGATTTGCAGAGACGTCGCCATGCCAGGGGGTAATTTTCAGATTAAGATCAAAGCACATGTCCTCAAGGCGCCTGGTCTGATCGTTGATCAGCGCCTTGAGCGGACTTACATACAGGATGCGAAAACCGGGAGCCGGATGCTGTTCAATATACGTAATGGCAGGTAAAAACGCTGCCTCGGTCTTGCCGCTGGCGGTGGCGGCGGAGAGCACTATATCGCCGTCATGCTTGAGGATGGGCTCTGCTGCAGCAGTCTGCAGGGCATTAAGTTCGCTCCAGCCGCGCTGGTGTATGAAGCGCTGCAGCTTGGGGGATAAGGAGGCATAGGCCTCAGCTGGAGTCTGCATACTTTATTTCCTCGGTTTGCTGGTGATGGGGAGGGCTCCCAAAGCTTTTTGTTGCTGGGCGTCGCCCCGCAACAGCCAGCGCCCGCAGTGGGGCGTGGCATCTGATCTGGGTTGGGCTGTCCTCAGCCACTACAGCTTAAAGGTCGTCAGATTGTCGTCGTCAGGATCAATGCTGTTGCTGGAGTTGCTGAATACTCGTCCCGTCCCGTCCCCAGCATTTTCCTCAGGCGCAGTGTCGTCACTGATGCTGACTAAGGAGGGATCGCTTTCGGCTGCGACCTTGATCTCGGCTATCAGGCTCTGCCATTTTAGCTCCGGGTTTTGTTCCAGAATGGAGAGCAGATCAACAAAGGCCTTGATGGTATTGCGTGGGGTGCGGAAATAGGCGTCACCTACGTGCTGTGAACAGTGCTGCAGGAAAGCGGTCAAAGCTTCATCTGGCAACAGATATTTGCTGCTGTCGTAATTGGCAAAGACATTGCGGATATTGCAAAGCAGCACATAAAGTTCTTCAGGTTCTAGGTTCTGCAGCATCAGTACCGGCCCCTTGTAATCCACCACTCCGGCTATCTGGGCAAAAGTGTTCTCAGCAAGGCGCGAGTGCAGGGCTTCATAACTGTAAAGACCTTTGCGCGGATCTGCTAGGAACTCAGGGGTGCCGCCTAGCAAAAAGCCGATATGCTCGGCGCTGCTGCCTTGCAGACAGTCATTGAGGATGCGCAGGATCTGTTCATAATTGGCCGAACGGGCACGCTGCGAGGGCAGCTTGTACAGATTGACCATTTCATCTAAGTTGACCAAAAGCCCCTTGTATCCAGCCTGACAGACGAAACGGGCCAGGAGCTTTAAATGATCATAGACCGAAGCATCATCAATGATGGTGCGCACGTTAAGATCGCGCCGGGCTTCGGTTTTGGTGGCGTATTCACCGCGCAGATAACGGACAGCAGCTTGCTTGAGTTCTTCGTTGCCGCTGTTATAGCCCTGCCAGTAAGCTGCTATCACCTCGGCAAAGTCGTAACCTCCCACCAGCTCAGACAGTGAGGCCAGCTTTTGCTTGATCACTTGCTCAACCTCAAGCTGCTGTTCGTCAGCCAGCCGGCGCTGTTCGGTGATGAATTTTTCAATCAGCGGCACCATGGCATTGCCTTCAGGATGGGCGCGGGTGGACAGGTTTCGGGTCAGCTCCTGATAGAGGGAGCGGGCCTGCCCGCCTGAGGCATGCAGACGCCGGTCGGGAGCCAGATCGGCATTGATGACCACCAGTCCTTTTTCCAGGGCCACATAACGGATAAGTTGCAAAAAGAAGCTTTTGCCAGCACCGAAATCCCCGATCACCAGGCGGAAGGCACTGCCTCCTTCACTGATGCGATCCAAATCTTCAATCAGTGCCTTAACTTCCCTGGCCCGTCCTACCTGAATATGTTCCAGTCCGACACGAGGGGTGACGCCGGCTCGTAAGGATTGGATGATTGCCGCTCTTTCCCGGGACCTGATCTTTGCAGCCATGACTGCTCCTTTTATTTCCGGTGCTGATAAATCCTAAATCCTAAGTCTCAGCATGCAAATCAGCTGAAATCGTTTGATTATAACGTGTTATGCCTGAAACTGTCACGGGTGCCATTTAGCACCTTTTAAAAGTAAGCCTGATCCAGCCTTCCTTTTCTGCTTGATCCACGAACTCAAAGTCCCGCTGATAAGCTGCGATCACCTCAGGAGCCTGTGCGCATAAAATCCCGGAAAGAGCCAGCGGGGCGCCTTTTTTAGTAAGCTTTGCTATTTGTGGCTCCAGTTCCGCCAGGGGGCCTGCCAGAATATTGGCCACCGTAAGATCGCTAGGGCAGGTGCGCTCATCTGCACCAAGGCTCAGCTGCAGCCTCTCATCAACCTGATTGCGCCGGGCGTTGTCGCGGCTGGCGCTGATGGCCTGTTCATCGATATCAATACCAAGGGCGCTGTGGGCGCCAAGCTTCAGGGCGGCTACTGCCAGGATCCCGGAACCACAGCCGTAGTCCAGCACTTTTTTGCCAGTAAGATCCTGGCTGTCCAGCCATTCCAGGCACAGGGCTGTGGTGGGATGGGTGCCGGTACCAAAGGCCAGCCCCGGATCCAGCATCACGGTGACCGCCTTAGGATCCGGTACCTGATGCCAGCTGGGGCAAATCCATAGCCTTTTGCCAAAACGCATGGGCTTGAACTGATCCATCCAGGCCCGGATCCAGTCCTTGTCCTCAAGCCTTACCTCAGCCAGCGGAATGCTGTCGCCCAATTGCTGGCGCAGGGCACTGACAATAGGGGCGGCATCCGTTCCCTGGGCAAACAGGCCGGTGACCTCGGTGTTTGGCCACAGTCGGCGTTCCCCCGGGCGGGGTTCTAAAATCGGGCTGTCCTCGGCATCCTGATAGGTGACGGCCAGTGCTCCTGACTGCTCTAACAGCATACTTACGTGATCGGCGTTTTGTGAATTGCAGCGTGCCTTGATTTCAATCCAATCCTGTTTCATGTTTTTTTCTTTTCCTTACTTAAATGAGCAGGGCGGTATTACAGACTGTTCTTGATATGGGGCATCGGAGTGATTTTAAAGCCCCGGGTGCTGATCACCGGGGCCGGGATCCCCGGATTGTCTGCCGTAAGCCGTTGCAGGCGGGAGGCCACACCGGCGCTCAGATCTCCCAGATCCAAAAGATAACTGTGGCTGTTTTTGTCGTAATGGGGCTTTTTTAGGGTAAGGGCACTTAACAGGGCTGCCTGACAGCGCTCATGATCCTGCACCTCTACTGACAGCTGCCGTTCAAACAGGCTTAGCCTGCCGATATTGGAGATCCCGCCTAAGGCGCGTAGCAGTACGATGGCACTTAGGTCAGGCGAAAGGTTGCCCCTGAGGTTAAGGCCGCTTTTGCTAATGGAGCGGCGCTGATGGAGCTGGTTTAAGCGTTCGCTTTTGACCACAGACAGCAGCAGTAAGGAGAGAATGGGCACGATTATTCCGATCAGGTGCAGCAGGGCAGTGGAACCGCGAATGAGCGGTAATGCCATGTCACTCATGTCTATATCCGGGCGGTACAGATTGGTGATGGTGGTAAGTGCAGGGATGTTCATCAGCGAAGAACAGAGGAAGAAAGCAAGGGAGCAGGCCGTAAGCAGGATGAAGGTGCCTGGCAGCATTACTGCCACAATCAGGCAAATCAGTGAGATACAGGGGCCGATACTGGCGGTCAGGACGGCAGTAAAGGCCAGCAGGGTAAAGAACAGGCGCAGGTTGCCTGTGGCCTGGAAGGCGCGGGTGAGCAAAAGACAGGGCAGGGCTATGAAATTGGTGATAAAAACCGAGTTGATGAATGCGTTGACCTTATCATCCTGAAAATGTATCAGGGCAGAATTGGTGATGGTTCCCTGAAAACCAAAGGTATGCAGGATGAGGTAAATCGGGCTTAGGATCATGGACAGCAGGGAGCCACCAAAATTTTCATTGATGGTAAAGATCACAAAGATCTCTATTTGCCGCAGGATGGTATAAAGGCCTAAAAAAACCGCAAGCGGCAACAACAGGGCAAAGCATATTTGCAGCAGGCCGCGCAAGTTGGGATGGAGCGCTAGATATGAATTGTCGTTAAGCTCAGTGCCAGGGCGCAGCACTAGCACCGCAGAGGCCGCTGAAAGTACACAGATTGCAGGATTGAGCAAGGCATCAGGACGCAGTAGGGCCAGTACGAACAGCAGCAGGGCATAGTTTAAGCTCAGGATAGTAAGCTGCAGCACCCGTCCCTGTGACTGTACCAGGAAGGCGGTGCAGAGCAAAAACAGGCAGGGAAACAGCAGGCGGCAGCAAAAGCTCAGATAGTCCCGGCTGTCATGATCCAGCTGATAGCTTACATGCGGATCGAGCACAAAGGCAGACAATGCCAGTACAATCAGTGGCAGCAGCAGTAACAGCAGCCTTTGTTCAGAAGAATTGATGCGGTTACTTTCCACTTGCTTGTTTTCCCGTTTATGCCCCGGACACGCTGGCTTTTATCAAAATTCCAAGCCTGCTGATTGTAGCACGGCCGTACTGCTTGTACAGATCGGCGCTAATCCCTTTTGAGCGGACGGATGGACGTGCGGCGCTGATGTACGTCATTGAAATTATGGTAGATCACATCGGCCGACGAGATTACGTCAAAGGGGGGACGCCAGCCAATGGCGCGGGCGGTCTTGATGTTAAGGAACAAGAGCTTGGGGACATGGCAGATTTGGCCGATATTTTCCGGTGCCTCTCCGTGCATGACCCTTTTGATTACATCAGCCTCAAAGTGCCCGAGGGCAGAGCTGTCCAAACTGTCTGTGGCCAGCAGTGCCCCGCGCGCTACCGCGATGGCTCCGGACTGATCGAGGGTGGGTAGGCCAGCTTCAATCAGCGGTTGCAGCTGCCGGTGATAATGTTCCTGATCAATGCCCAGATGCTCAGTCAGATAGACCGCGTCTGCGCTTTGTGCCAGTTGAATAAGGCAGCTCTTGAAATTTTCCTGGGCGTTTTGGGTATTGGTGGTGAAAACGTCAGTGAAGCAGTAATCAAGCTTAAAGTTGCGCTCGGAGGCAATTTGCTCAATGAAAGGCCGCCCCTGTGCCACCTGATTTAACGGATCTTTGTCCATTACCACCCCCAGGCGCTTGAAGCGGAAAATATCGTAGAACATGTTAAGCTCAGAGCGGTAGGTGTTGGGCTCCTTGGTCACATGAAAGTTTTTCACCCCGGAAAATTCGCCTTGAAAGCTAAGTCCGGTAGTTTCAGGGGAGCGGGCTTCGATGACCAGAGAGGGGACGTTAAGTTCCCGTTGTTTTAAGAACAGGCCTGCGGGGGTGCCAAAGGCCAGGATCAGATCTATGTCACCGTTACGGGCTCGCGTGAGCAGGGCCTTGCCGTCAGTTTGCAGCTTGTTCTCATTCCAGCGGGCGCAGTAAAAGCCATCAGGTACAAAATGCAGACAGTCAGTGCGGGTGTCGCGGCTTAAAGTCTCGAATTGCTCTGAGCTGTGCAGTACGAAGGAGGAATTGAGCTTGGGCGGATTGTTCTTTAGAGTAAGGCCTTCTTGTTGTAGTTCGCTCAGAATGCTTATCAGATCTTCAAGGTAATCTACAGTACAACCAAACTGAAAAATTGCCGCCCGCCATTGTTTTTGCTGCGGACAGTGTGAAAAATCAGGGGCAGTATCAGTCTCTGCAGCCACCGCCCCGGGTAAAGGCGCCAGTAGCCCTGTACAAAATATGCTGCAAAAATAAAGGAATTTGCTCAATAAAGTACCAGCCCGCAACATGAACATCCTCCAGCCCAGACAATGCTGCTACAATCTTCACATTCTATCTTATTTAGCTGCTAATGTTAGGGAGAGCCTCATGCTGGGACAGGCTTTATCTTTGCGTACCAAGCTGTTGCTGTTTGCAGCTCTGCTCAGCATAGTGCCCTTTGCCGCCTATGGCCTGTGGTCTTATCAGAGCCACAGCTCCATGATATTGGAGCATGAGCAGGTGACGCAAAAAAGTCATGCCGTACTGCTGTCAAATTCCATCAGTGCCCATTATTACGGCTATCTTAATGAGCAGGTGCAGTCTTTAACGCAGCAGCGCCTGGAGCTTATCCGTATTTCTCGCAGCATGGTGTCAGCAGTCAGGCATCACAGTTCTCCGGAACTGCTGGAGCGGCATGCCTCTACCTTCAATCAGGAAGACATCACCCTCTTCCTGTATAACCGCAGCAATCCTAAAAAGAGCGTGCATCTTGATGAACGAGCTCAAATCCTGTTGCACAGCCTGGATATGCGGGGCTGGCCTTTATTGCTGCATATTCGTACTGATGAGCTGCCTGCTGAAGGTTTTTTCTACTTTTTGCGTGACTCACGGGGCAGACCCTTTATCAGCTATCTGTTGCCCATGGCGCAGAATAGCGATCTCATCATCTGTGCTGCGGCTGATATTTCGCGGGTGGAACAGCTGTATACGGACACTACGGTCTATGGCCTGTTGGAATCCTTTAACTTGCTGGTAGAAAGCCTGCCTGCAGATCTGGTGGGATCTGCCTATATTATCGATGAAAAACATGAGATCTTAAGCAAAGTAGATAAGGCAAGCGTGCGGGCGCTGTCTCAGATCCCAGCTGAGATCTTTAGCAAAGCTCAGCAAAGCAGCAACCCTCAGGACTTTTTTATGGAGAGCGCAGATCTGATTGTGCAGGTCTGCTACATCAAGCCGCTTGACTGGTATCTGGTGCTGGAAAAGAAAGTAAGCATGATGGAGAGTCATCTGCTTTACAGCGCCGTGGGGCTTATTTCCTTTTGTATTTCCTTTGCCCTGCTCAGTGTCGGTGCGGCCT
The DNA here is from genome assembly GCA_944390085.1 of uncultured Succinivibrionaceae bacterium. Taxonomy (GTDB): domain Bacteria; phylum Pseudomonadota; class Gammaproteobacteria; order Enterobacterales; family Succinivibrionaceae; genus Avisuccinivibrio. The sequence continues at coordinate 2,525 of CALXOT010000088.1, read as the reverse complement.
TATTGATTATCGCTGATATCAGGCGCCGCCTCAGCTTATTGATGGAAGCTGCGCATAAAGTCGGGGCTGTGGAATTTAACAGCCCCGAGGAACTGCTGGAACATGCCCGTTACTTTGACTATCAGGCCAGAGACGAAAGCGCACCGGTATTCCAGGCCTTAAAGGACATGCTGGTGGGGATTTACAAGTCCTCAGTCAATCTGGTGCACCGGATCTCGCATCAGCGCCATTATGAGGGCTTTGTGGAGGCCGCAGCGGCCTTAAAACGCACTAAGCTGCTCCCGCTCTCCCGGCTGGAAGTGCCGGTAAATTTATGCCTTAACCTTGATTATCAGGTTTGTGCTGAAGTAGGCGGCGATTTTTATGACTGTGTGCATCTGGAAAGCGCAGATAGTTGTGTCATTGTTGTAGGCAGTGCTGAGGGGAACGGAGTACAGGCTGCCGCCGCAGTGTCCATGATTGTGTCGGTATTGCGCCAGTGTCTGCATGATGGTGACGATCTGCAACTGTGCGCTGCCAAGCTCAATGATCTGCTGCACCGTTATTACCGTCATCAGCGTGCTTCTTTATTTTTATGCCGGGTGGATGCGCACAGCGGTGAGCTTTGTTATCTTAACGTCGGCTTCCCCAAACCCTGGCTGCTGCGTGCCGATGGCACGATAGAAAGGCTGCATGTCGGCAGCCGCAATGTACTACTGGGCTTTTCAGCTGAGCGCAATTATGTGCTGGGGCAGGCACACTTTGCCCGGGGGGATCTGCTACTGTGCTACAGCCCTGGGTTGTGTGCACAGGGTAATGATGTAGGTGAGAGTTTTGGCGAAGAGCGCCTGACTGATTTCCTGCGCACCCAGTATCAGACCCAGGAAGTGTTGCCCCGACTGTTGCAGCGGCTGCGTGAGTACCGGCAAAACAGTGGGTTGCAACAAGACATCACGGTGCTGACCCTATCCTTTATCCCGTAAAAGGAACCTTAGGGTCACCTTAATCTGCAGGTATAAATCTGTGTCTGGGCGCCCCCGGAAAGCCAGGGACGCGTGTTTATTCACATCTAAAAGCGGTAGGTGACATTGCCGGTGAGGGCATGATTGTCATTTTGCGATGAGCCGTAATAGCTGTAGTCAAGGGAGATGGAGGTGCTGTCACTTCCCTTGAGTTCAGCCCCCAGGCCCCCGCCAAAGGCCGTTTTTGCGATTACCTCGGGATGGACCGTATCCTGACTGACCAGTCCCTCGCCGCGTACGCGGTTCGTGACTTCGGTATCACCGAAGTTCTGCAGCACAAAGATCTCAGTACGGGTCGTGAGATAAGAATCCTCGCCCAGCCTGAAGCTGACAGAGCCCTTAAGGCCTGCCGTAAGGCTGTAGATGTCCTGTGTCGCCCTTTGGGTGTGGAAAGCAGGCTTAGAGCCGTACTTTGAGGTATAGCCCTCGGTCTCAAGGCGCGTGTAGGCCCCCCCGGCAAAGGGAGTCAGCGTGAGCTTGTCATCAAGAAAGCTGAAGTCGTGCTCGTATTGTGCCCGCACCAGCAGGCTGAAGGTATCCACATCTGCGCTGAGTTTGTCATCAAGGTTAAGCTCAGTGGGCATGGTCATTTCAAGATCATTGCGCGCCCACTGCATGGTGGCTGCAGCCCTGAGCCTTGAAGCGGGGGTAAAGAGACAGGCGCCGTAGAGGCTTACTGCGGCGCTTTCGATATCGTTATCTGTGTCCACCTTTACACTTTCCCCAAGTGTGGTGTCGTCAGATCCTTCCATATAGGAAAGCGCCGCCCCCAGATATAAGGAGTCATTGAATCCGCGATATTGACCTTGATCTCAGGATTGTTGGTATCCATGATATTGTCCATGCGCAGGGATACGGTAGAGCCATCTGCAACCTGAAAGTTAGTGAGGTTTATCGTGGTATTGGAGTGCTGGGCCTCGTTGTAAACGTCAATATCAAGATCATAGATTCCGCCATTGTCCCCATTTAGCGTGAAATTATTGAGCGTCATGCTGACATTGTTGTCAGCAGGCTGCAACGGTTGTCTTAAGATGAGATTGAAGAAGGCGTTACCGGAGCTCGTGGTGGTAAAGTTTACGTTATTGAGGCTGCCTGCGGACAAGGACAGATTGAGATCAAACTCATCGTTATACCAGGTGCCGGGATAATGATCGTGCGAACAGTCAGGTTTCCCGGAGACATCAAAGTTAAGGGTGCCACTAAAACTATCTCCTGAATAGGAACCTCTGTCGGGCCTGCCTTAGCCATCATAATCAAGGGAGGTACTGCCGTTTCCATTAAGGTTTAGCTGCTCTGCCTGAACTGGCAGAGCTCCTGCCATGGTCATTGCCCCGATGAGTACGCAATGGCGTAATCTGCCAAGCTCACTTACTACTTCGCAGCAACCCTTACAGAGGGTGACCTACTCCCCCACCTTAAGAGGTGTGGGCTTCCTTCTCGTTCAAGATCCCTAATGGGGTCAGTATCAGCGAGCTGTCGCCACTGGTCCAGCGGCCAAGCAATAAAATTGCATACTGCCTGAGG
>CALXOT010000087.1 GCA_944390085.1 uncultured Succinivibrionaceae bacterium | reverse complement strand
AATAGCCTTAATGGCATTTTCCTCAGGCTGCGGGATCTTAAGTTCATTGAAGGCAAGCCTGGCACATTTGATGATCTGCCAGATGCTGTCACACAAAGTGCCATCTATATCAAAGGCCACCGCCTTAACTGCTCCCTTAAAAGGCGCAAAACTCAAATCAAGACATAAATCACGCCTGCCACTGACAAATGAATAATCAGCGCCAAAAGCCTGTACTGCAGCTGCCTTTGCCTTAAGGCACTGTGCGTTATTTCCTTGCATGCAAAAACCTTATCCTTATCTTAGTTAGGGCCCGTTTTCTAAATCATTTTACTGTGGACAATGTGCCAGCCAGACCCACCAAAACCTGCTACAGCGCCAGTAGGTCTACCGCTGCCTGCAACTCCGGAGGCAGCGGCGCCTCAATTTTTAACAGGGAACCGGAACCAGGATCCTCAAACACAATACGGCTTGCATGCAGGAACATGCGCTTTAAGCCCAAGGAGCGCAGACGCTGGTTGAAGCTTTCATCGCCATACTTTGCATCCCCCCCCACCGGATGGCGGGCATAAGCACAATGCACCCTGATCTGATGGGTCCGTCCGGTATGCGGCATAGCAGCAAGCAAAGTGGCATCGTCAAGATATTGCACTACCTCAAAGGAAGTGGCGCTAGGGGCACCTTCACGGAAATTAACTTCCACCATGCGCTCACCGGAACGCAGCTCATTGCGCTTGAGCGGTGCCTCAATCAGCTTTTGCCTTCTATCCCATTTGCCAGGTACCAAGGTCAAGTAGCGCTTTTTTACCACCCGCTGCCTGAACTGCTCATGTAAATTACGCAGTGCCGAACGGCGCTTGGCCACTATCAGGCAGCCTGAAGTTTCCCGGTCCAGACGGTGTGCCAGTTCCAGGAAGGAGCAATCCGGCTTTAAAGCACGCAGCGCTTCAATCAGACCAAATTCAATGCCACTGCCGCCATGTGCAGCAATACCGGCAGGCTTGTCCACCACTAAAAACAGATCTGTCTCTATCAGGATGCGATCATTCAAATCCTGTACCAGATGCAGGTTTGAGGACGGAATGGTAACCGGTCCTGCGCTTACCCTGACCGGAGGGATACGGATCTCATCGCCAAGCTGCAGCTTATAGGAAGGACTGACCCTGCCCTTATTTACCCGCACTTCACCCCGACGCAAAATACGGTAAATCATGGAGCGCGGCACCCCTTTGAGGGTACGGGCCAGATAATTGTCAAGACGCTGCCCCTCATCATCAGCAGTGGCGGTCCTAAAACTTACCTTCAGCTGCCTGTCATCTGGTTTAACAATATTCACACTACGCTACCGCTTACAAAAAACAATGGAAAAATAAGAACATTAACTAAATATAAAAAAGCCGCGTCCAGATTTTAATTTCCGGAAACGCGGCATATTAACACAGTTCCAAATGGACTATAACTACAAGCCCTAAAGAAAGAAAGAACTTAAACTGAAAAGTGTTTGATTGCCTTACTGATGCGCTCCAGCGCACGCTCCCGACCGCACAGCACCAGGGTATCACCGATCCCCGGGGACATGGCGCTGCCGGTCAAGGCAATACGCAGGGGCTGCCCTACCTTGCCCATGCCAATCTCAAGGCGCGCGGCCAGATCAGACAGGGCAACATCCAAAGGCTCAGCCTCCCAGGCTGGGGCTGCAGACAGGATGGCATAAGCCTCCTTGAGCACCTGCACCGAGCCTTCTTTCATCCATTTCTTAACGCCTGCAGGATCATATTCACTAAAGTCCTGGTAATAGCACAAGGCCTTCTGCGCCATTTCCTTTAAGGTATGGGTACGCTCGGCATAGCATCTGACCACCAGTTTGGGATCAGGGCCCTTGCTTAAGTCCGCATCAAGGCGCTGTAAATGCCAGCTAAGCTCTGCTGCCACTTCCTCTGCTGGCAGGGTCTTCATGTAATGGGCATTGAGCCAATCAAGCTTCTTGGTGTTAAAGCTCGACGCACTCTTGGAAATGGCATCAAGTGAGAAATACTCCACCATTTCCGGCACACTGAAGATTTCCTGATCCCCATGTGCCCAGCCCAGGCGTACCAGGTAATTTACCAGTGCCTCAGGCAGATAGCCATCCTCACGGTACTGCATCACACTGACCGCCCCATGGCGCTTGGACAGCTTGGTGCCATCGTCACCCAGGATCATTGCCACATGGCAGAACACCGGTACCGGCACACCCAGGGCTTTGTACAAATTGATCTGACGCGGGGTATTGTTGACGTGATCGTCGCCACGTATAACGTGGGTAATACCCATATCAGCATCATCCACCACCACACAGAAATTGTAGGTCGGGGTTCCGTCAGAGCGCTGAATGATGAAGTCATCGAGCTCACTGTTGGCAAACTCAATATGTCCCTTGACCATATCATCAAAGGCCACGGCGCCCTCAGTGGGGTTTTTAAAACGCACCACGTAAGGCTCATCCGGGGAATGCTCTTCATGGCTGTCCCGGCAGCGACCATCATAACGAGGCTTTATGCCCTGCTTCATCTGCTCCTCGCGCATCTGCTCCAGACGTTCCTTGGAGCAATAGCATTTATATGCTTTGCCTTCAGCTAAAAGCTGATCGATAACCTGCTGATAACGGTCAAAACGCTTGGTCTGATAGAAAGGGCCTTCATCCCAGTTAAGCTTGAGCCATTGCATCGATTCTAAAATGGCATCAATCGCCGGCTGAGTGGAGCGCTCGCGATCGGTATCCTCAATGCGCAAAACAAACTGACCACCGCAATGTCTGGCATAAAGCCAGGAAAACAGCGCGGTTCTGGCACCGCCGACATGTAAAAAGCCAGTAGGCGACGGGGCAAAACGTGTTCTCACCACCATGGGAAAATCCTGTATAAACTGTCACAAACTGCGCGCTATTCTATCACTTACGGGACACAGACGCCCAAAAAATGCCTTTTCTCACAATAAGCAGTGTAGGGCTTTTGCAAAGCATGGTTTTTCGTTTATGATTTTGCCAGATCAGGAAGTATGGCAAGACAACCCAAACTCAAAGCAAAATGGTTACATCACCGCAAGCATCAGCAACAGAAAACCTCAGTACCCTGACGCAGGATCAGAGTGCAGCCCTGCACGGCACCCCGGCCAGCCGCGGCATCGCCTTCGGGCGCATCTCTTTTTTAAAAAGACAGGTAGCCCCTGCCCAAAAGCAGATCATTACAGATATTGCAGCCGAACAGGAACGCTTTGAAAAAGCCCGTACGCAGGCCATTGCCCAGCTGGGACAACTCTACGATGCTTCCCTTGAAAAATTAGGCGAGCAAAATGCGGTAGTCTTCCAGATCCATCAGATGATGCTTGATGATCCTGACTATGTGCAGCAGATTAACAGCCTGATTGCAGACGAATCCTGCAACGCAGAATATGCCGTGGATCAGGTAGCCGCGCGCTTTGCCCAAATCTTTGAGAACATGGACAATGACTACATGCGCGGTCGCGCGGCAGACGTCCATGACGTCTCACGACGGGTCATACAAATCCTGCTGCAACAAAAAGGCATTTCCTCCCCCCATCAGATTAAAAAATACGGCAACGAGCCCCTGATTTTAGCCACCGATGATCTGGCACCGAGTGAAACAGTACAGCTGGACAAGGAGCAGGTGGTAGGGATCCTGACCTCAGCAGGCTCGGCGCGTTCGCATACCGTGATCTTTGCACGTACCATGGGCATCCCTGCTGTAATCAGCATGGGCGATCCCTTAAATGAAAGCCTTGAGGGGCACCTTGCCATTGTCGACGGCGCCTCGGGTACCGCCTATATCGATCCCGGTGAGGAACTACAGCGCACTTATCAGGAACGCAAGCGTACAGAAGATGCCCTGCGTGCCCGCCTTGAACAGTTCAGGGGCAAGGAAACCCGCACCTTGAGTGGCCGCAAAATTCATCTGTATGCCAATATCGGATCGGCCGATGACATCGAGCTAGTCAAGGCCGCGGATGCTGAAGGCGTGGGATTGTTCCGCAGTGAGTACATCTATCTTTACGCCAAAGACTATCCGGATGAAGAATCGCAGTTTAAGATCTACCGCGAAGCTGCTCAGGCCCTTGATGGGCGCAAGCTTATCATCCGCACCATGGATATCGGTGCAGATAAAACAGCCGACTACTTCATGCTCAAGCATGAGGAAAACCCGGCCATGGGCATGCGGGCTGTACGCATCTGCCTGACCCACCCTGAAATCTTCAGGACGCAGTTGCGCGCACTGTTGCGTGCCTCTGCCTTTGGCAACATCGCCATTATGTTCCCGATGATCACTTCAACCGATGAGGTCAAAGGCTGCCTGCAGGTACTGCAGCAGGCCAAGGAAGAGCTGCGGCAGGAGGGAATTCCCTTTAACGAAAACATGGAAACCGGGATCATGATTGAAACCCCGGCAGCTGCCCTGATTTCAGATGAATTGGCTCCCCTGGTGGATTTCTTTAGCATCGGCACTAACGATCTGACTCAGTTTACCCTGGCCGTTGACCGCCAGAACGCTGAAGTGGGACGCTTCTTAAACCCGTTCCATCATGCGGTGATCAGGCTGATAAAGATGACAGTTGAAAATGCCCATGCCCATGGGATCTGGGTGGGGGTATGCGGTGAACTTGCTGCCGATGAGGGCTTTACCCATGAGCTCATCTCACTTGGGGTGGACGAAATTTCGGTGGCGCCATCGAGTGTGCTGATGCTGCGTGCCCGCATCTCCACCCTGCCCTGAGCAATAAAAACCAGGGCTCCTGACCAAGGCCGGGGCCCGGGAGATAGGCAGCTTGCCGGTTCGAGCTCAGATCAGAAAGCTTAACTTAGCCAGCTTTTACCTGGCTGAAAGTTTAATAAAGCCTTACATTACAATTTATTTATAGAGTGACAATGCCCCGGCGCCTGCTGTAACCTAAAGCGCGGATGCAGTCACATACTTTGATCAGGAAAAATTTGACATGGTGCAATGCGTCGTTATCTCAGATGAAATTACTGGCGGCAGCTCGGTGGGTGCCCTGCTGGAGAAAAACCGCAGCAGCGTCTGCTCGCTGATAAGCTCACAGGCCTTAAAGGAGCCTGCCATCAATGACTTTGACTGCCTGGTCTATTCCACCAACAGCCGCAATCTGGAACCGGAGCAGAGCTATCAGCTAGTGTTCTATGCCGCACGCCTGTTAAGGAAACCTGAGGTCAAGATTTACGCCAAGCGCATTGATCCGGCCATGCGCGGCAATACCTGCACCGAAACTCAGGCCATGCTCGATGCCTTAGGGGACAATGATCGGGTGGCCATCGTGGTACCAGCATTCCCGGCCCTGCGCCGCTCCAATGTCGGCGGCTATATCCTGGTAGACGGCCGGCCGGTGCAGAAGACCATCGTGGGACAGGATGACATCCAGCCCCAGGCCAGCGGCCGGGTGGCTGATCTTTTCACCGAAAAGTTCCGCTACCATGCAGAAGCCCTACACTTAAAGGAATTGCTGCACGGGACGGCTTATCTTGCCAATAAAATCAAGGAGCTGTCAGACCGCGGTGCCCGGGCCATCGTCATGGACTGCACCTCACAGGAGGAGATCAACATGATAGCCGACGCTGTGCTCTCCTCAGGCATAAAATTCCTGGCAGTAGATCCCGGCCCCTTCACCGCCACCCTGGCGCGCAAGGCCATGCGCGAGCGCGTCAGCACTGCCCCGCACCCCCGGATTTTCGGTCTGGTAGGCGGCAGCAATCCGCTCATTTCAGCACAGGTGGAGCTGCTGCGCCTTAATGAAAATGTGCATGCCGTGCCGGTACACAATCTGGAACTGCTGCAGGATGATCAGCGCCGGGCCAGCGAAATTGAGCGCGTGGTAACCGAAATTGTGCTGCAGGCGCAGAACTATAATGTCTCTTTTGCCGTATCTGATAATTTAGGCGCCAGCGCCCAGCAAATTGAGGATTTCTACACCCTGCTGGCCAATACCAACCGCTCGCGCAGTGAGGCCATCGACATTATCTCGGCAGCCTACGGAGAAATAGCCCAGCAGGTGCTCTCGCGCTGCCCTGACTTCAAGGCAGTCTATTCCACCGGTGCTGAATACACGGTCGCCGTATGCCGTGAGCTTAAAGCTTATGGCCTGCGCCTTAAGGGACAGGTCCTGCCCCTTACTGCCTATGCTGAAATTCTGGGGGGTGAATATGACGGCCTTAAATATGTGACCTCAGCTTCATCAGCCACCGACACCACCACCCTGATTGACGCTATCCAATATTTAAAGCGCAAGCTGGAAATTTAGTTAGCCCTGCCTCCTTGGGCACAGTAATCAGCAGTGCAGAAACCCCTGCACTGCTTTTTAGCTCAAAGTCCCGCCCAGGCGGGGTCTTTGGAAAAACATAGGCGCAGAAAGATGAGGGTAAAACCCTATAAGGGCAAAATTTACCCCATTTACAAATCACCCAAGATACAGCCTCCGGTTCCTGACACTAAGGCCACTGCAACCACAGGAAGAGCGGCCTAAAACAAAGGTTCTGCCCCGCAGCAGACCTACCCTTCCCTCATGCTGGCATTAAGCTGCCGCCTGCGCCTGAAATACAGAGCCACAGCAGCGTAGCCTAATATGCTGATAACAAGATAGGCTAGCAATTCAGCACACAAGATCACCAGGCCGCGTGCGGTCAGATTGCCATGGTCAAGCAGCACCACCACTGGCGAGGCATAGGTGGAAAGTCCGCCTAAAAAGCCCGCATTGACCGCCTGCCGGTACAAAGCTGGCAATTTTGTATGTAACAGCGCACAGCTTGAAGCTCCCATCAGAAAACAGGCTGCAAGATTAGGCACAATAAGATAGGTAAGCACGGTCTGACCTACCAGGCTGCGCAGCAGCGTCCCCAGGGCTCCACCCACAAAAACCGCCAGCCATAACAGCCCCCTGCGTCTGTCAGCCAAGGCACAAGCAGCAGGCCAGAGCCCCTGCTGCCGGAGCTTGTCCTGCTGCGGCACTGAAGTCTTACGCTCAGTTTTAACAGGATCAACCATCCTTAACCTCCCCAAACTCCTGTTTGCAGCAAGAGAGTGACACTGTGCCACCCCAGAGCTGCTGCGGCCAGGCCTAAGGACGCAGTGAGGGCAAGATAAAGGGGAATTTTAAGGAAACAGTGCCTGACAAAAAGATTGATGCAGTCAGAACAAACTGAAGAGAGAGTCCCCAGTCCCCCCAGAAAGCCCACAAAACAAAACAGCAGGGCAGGCTCCGGCAAATCAAGCCCTGCCAGTACCCCGCCTGCAAAACAGGCCAGCACATTGACTGTAAGCGTGCCTAAGGGAAACTCTGTTTGCAGCCTGGCACACCAATTTAAAATCAGCACCCGGCACAACGCTCCCATTCCGCCCGCGCCAGCCGTCAACAGCCAAATCAAAATCCGATCTCCTGCCCCAATGGACTTAATAGAACAAAAGCAGTGTGTATGCGGATTATAGTGAAAAGCAGCCTGCAAATGAAAGTCTGTCCCCGGGCGGTTTCAGGCAGCCGCAGGGTACGGCCATATTGTACTGAAACATCCGGTCTCCCAATGTGACTTACTCCCTACCTTAAAGAAGGTAGGTACTGCTGGCATAATTTGTTAAAATCCGTCAGATCAAAGAATTAACTAAGACTGCATGACAAATTTACAATTGTACATTTGCGGGGGCTTGCATTAAGGCCAGGCTTTCATTAAAATAGCTATGTTTTCAACAACAAGCCCATGCGAGTGTAGTTCAATGGTAGAACTGCAGCTTCCCAAGCTGTTAACGCGGGTCCGATTCCCGTCACTCGCTCCAGATTTCTTTCCCCCTTTTTCGTGACCATCCTGTCTTTTTCTTAAAGACAAGCTGACGCATACTATCAGCAGGCAGCCTGCTGAGGCACCTCGATACTTTGCACAAACTCAAACCAGACTTTTAGTTGCAATATGCAGACCTTACTTGATCCCTATGCACAAAATGCCGATGCGCGGCCATCCCTGGGAACAAAAACCAGACGCTTTAATCCCCAAAAACTATCAGATGAGGAACAACTCGATTTTCTGCTTGCCTACCTGTATGCAGAAAATAAAACTGCCCCGCGCTTTCCAGATATAAAAACCCTGCTTGCAGGCAACAGCCTGCCATCTGAATGGGCAAAACTTACAGCCGATCAAAAAAAGCACAAGCTGCGTGCCCTGATGAATTTGCGTCCACCGCGCCAGGTTTCCCGGATCTTCAGCAGCATTGAGCAGTATTTTTTAAAAAATTGCCTGAAACAAAAAGGCCTGGTGGAGGCTGAGACCCTACCCTGTTACCACGGCTTTTACCTGTATCAGGGCGACATCACCTTAATTAAGGCCGGGGCTATCGTCAATGCCGCTAATGCCACCATGCTCGGTTGTTTCATCCCCGGACATAACTGTATTGACAACTGCATTCACAGTGCCGCCGGGGTAGAGCTGCGTGCTTATTGCGACAGGGAGATAAAAAAGCTGCACCGCACGGCCAAAACTGCAGAAGTACTGGTAAGCCCTGCCTTTGCCCTGCCGGCACGTTATATACTGCATGTTACCGGCCCCATCACCACCGGCCGTCCGACCGAACAGGACTGTCTGCAGCTTGCAGCCTGTTATAAAAACTGCCTGCAGCAGGCTCTTGAGCTCAAGCTCAAATCCATTGTCTTCTGCTGTCTCTCCACCGGCGTATTCGCCTTTCCCAAACGGCAGGCTGCCTGCATTGCCATTAACACCTGCCTGAAGGCACAGAAGCAAACCTTAAAGGCCGGGCTAAAAGTGATCTTCAATGTCTTTGATCCGGAAAACACCAGTATCTATCAGCAGGAACTTGAGCGTCTGCCAAAGGAGCACCAACTTGACTGAACCTGATCTTGCCCTGTACCGCAGGCTTACCCACCACCGCCGCAACCTGCATCAGCTGGCCGAGCCCAGCTTTGGAGAATGGCGCACCCTTGAGTATATCGTGAATAGCTTGCGTACCATCCCGGGACTGCGCCTTGAATTTTTACCGCCAGGACTCAGTCAGGCGGCAGCTGCAGTGATAGGCTGCAGCCCAAGCTGCTTGCAACCACATCAAGTTTTGGGACACGAGGTGACTATTCCCGGGCTTAAGGCAAGCTTTGACTTTAAAAAATCAGGGCACAGCCTGGCCCTGCGCTGCGATCTTGACGCCTTGCCAATCAAGGAAAGCACTGCTCCTGCCCATCTGCCGGCAGCTTCCGGCTTTGCCTGTACTTCAGGCTTTATGCATGCCTGCGGCCACGACGGGCACATGGCCCTGTTGCTGAGCCTGATTGAGGAAGTTGGGAATCATCTGCAGGAATTTGCCACAGGCAGCGGTGATCTTCAGGGCATAAGCTTTATTTTTCAGGGAGCAGAAGAAGGCTGCCGCGGCGCAGAGCTATGGGTGCAAAGCAATCTTTTAGCCGACATTGACGATCTGTTCTGCCTGCATCTGGGGATGGGTCTTGCAGACGGCTGCTTCGTGCCACGGTCTCAGGGCTTTCTTGCCAGTATAAAATTTGATGTCAGGACCCATGGCAAAAAAGCTCATGCAGGCAGGCCACAGGAGGGTGCCCATGCCCTGTACTGCCTTGCAAGCTTTATGCTCAGAGCGCAGGAACTGCAAAATCCTGCCGCAGGGCGGCTTATCAATTTTGGCAGCTTAAGCTGTGAGGGTGCGCGCAACATCATTCCGGATCTGGCTTTTGCCGAAGGTGAAATCAGGGCCCGGGACAGTGCTGCCCTGGAGGCCATGCAGGCTTGCCTGGAGGCACTGTCCTTGCAGTGCATGCAGCAATACCCCGGCTGCCAGCTTGAGATCTGCAGGCGCGGCCAGGCTCTGCCCATTAATGGTGACAGCTCCCTTAAGCAGGAACTTGCTGCCGCTGCTGCAGGCTGCGGCCTTAAACTACAGGATGAGTTTGACTTCAGAGCCTCAGAAGATGCCTCACTGTTAATTGATAAGGTACAAAAACAAGGCGGGAGAGGCATTTATTCGGTGATCGGTGCCACTCTTGCAGCCGGGCATCATCAGGCAGAATTTGACTTTAATGAAAGTGCGCTGTTACCTGCCTTCAGGCTTTACTTTAACCTGCTTAAAAACCGAGCTGGCTGCGCTGTATCCTGCCCTTGAAATTATGACAGCCCGCCCCTATTTAGGATTAAAGATTTATAAGCCTCACCACATGGCAGGCTGACCCGGAATAAAAGCTTCAGGATTAAGGCTGAATATGAGCGATAGCGAGAACGGCAAGAAAAAAGATGAGCTTGCCTCCATCAAGGATCTGGTAGAAAAACTTGAACGGCAGGCACAGGAACGTCTGCCGGAAAAAACTGAGCATACAGAGCATAAATACAAAGAAGAACAACAGGCCTCTGGCACTGACGGGGATCCGCAGAGCGGAGCTGCAACAGCACAGGACAACAGCTCTGCCGGCACTGCTGGCACAACAAGTTCCGCTGGATCTGCTGCTGGTAGACCGGAAAAATCACGTTCCCGCAATCCGCGTGAGCTGCTGCCAGAGGAGCTGCACGTGATCCCAATTTTTGGCCGTCCGGTCATGCCAAGCCAAATCACGCCGGTGCAGCTTTCTCTGGACTGGGAAGACATTTTAAGCAAGGCTGCTGCCTCAGAGAGCAAGGTGGTGGCTCTCTTTTCTTTAGGTGAAAACAGCACCGCCAAGGACAAGATCAGCAAGGAAGACTTTCCGCGTACCGGCTGTGCCGTACGCCTGCTGCATGCCAAAGTCGGTACGCAGGAAATGCATTTTATCTGTGAAGGTATCTGCCGGGTCAGTATCGACAGCTGGATAGACTTTGAAAAGGACTGCCGGGCCAAAGTCAGCTACCCTACCTCCCCGGAACCTGACAGTAACAGCGCTGAGGGCATTGAAATCAAGGCCTACGCCATGGCTCTGGTCTCGGCCATGCAGGAACTTTTGCCTTTGAACCCAGTTTATAGCGACGAAATGCGCCAGTACCTGCTGCGCTTTAACCAGAACGATCCCTCGCTGCTAGCAGACTGCGCCGCTTCCATCACCTCAGCCAATACCGCAGAGCTGCAGGAAATTCTGGATACAGTACCCCTGCTGCCCCGGCTCAAACAGTCCATGAGCCTGATTCAGAACGAACTTAAGGCGGCCAAACTGCAGGATAAGATCAAGGGTACCGTCACTGAAAAGCTGACCAAGCGCCAGCGCGATTTCTTCCTGCGTGAGCAATTAAGCGAAATCCAGAAGGAACTTGGGCTCAAGCTTGATGACAAGAGCGCGGACGAACAGGAATTTGCAAAACGCATCAAGAAACTCAAGCTGCCTGAACACATCAAGGAACGTTATGACAGCGAGATCAAGAAATTAAAGGTGCTGGAATCCGGATCCCCTGAATATGCAGTCACCCGCAATTACCTTGACGTGCTCACCACCATCCCCTGGGGCAAACTGGCCAAGGAAAACATCTCCCTGCCCCGGGCCCGCGAGATCCTGGATAAGGATCATGAGGGACTGAAGGACGTCAAGGACAGGATCATCGAATTTCTGGCCTTAGGCGCACTCAAGGGCGAAACCCGTGGCTCCATCATGCTGTTTGTCGGTCCACCGGGCGTGGGCAAAACCTCCATCGGCAAATCCATTGCCAAAGCCCTGAACCGGCCGTTCTTCCGGCTGTCCTTAGGTGGCGTGGATGATGAATCTGTGATCAAGGGACATCGCAAGACCTATATCGGAGCCATGCCCGGCAAGATGGTGCAAGCGCTGCGCGAGAGCAAGGTTATGAACCCGGTGATCATGCTCGATGAGATAGACAAGCTTTCCCATTCCTATCAGGGTGATCCCTCAGCGGCCCTGCTGGAGGCCCTTGATCCAGAACAAAATGAAAACTTCCTTGATCATTACGTGGATGAAAAGCTCGATCTGTCAAACTGCCTGTTTATCTGCACTGCCAATACCACTGACAGCATCCCAGCTCCCCTGCTCGATCGCATGGATCCCATCAGGCTTGCAGGCTACATTGCCAAGGAAAAGCTGTTAATTGCCAAAGAGCATCTGTGGCCGCGCGGGCTTAAGGACGCCGGGCTCAAGCGTTCTCAAGTACGCATCAGCGATGCAGTACTGATGAAAATCATTGAAGAATACGCCCGCGAAAGCGGGGTGCGTTCGCTGGAACGGGCTCTGGCCAAAATCATCCGCAAGGCTGCCGTCAAGATTGTGGAACAGGGGGGGACCTTCACTGTCAGCAAGGACAATCTGGAAGAATTGCTGGGCACTGCCCCGTTCAAGCGTGAAAAGTCGATAACCGGCGTCGGGGTGGTTACCGGCCTGGCCTGGACTTCAGTGGGTGGTGCCACCCTGCCCATTGAGTCAAGCATAGTGCATCGCGAAAGTAAGTCCTTTGCCCTGACCGGTTCCTTGGGCGACGTGATGAAAGAATCGGCACAGATTGCCTACAGCTATGTGCAGTCTAACCTTTCAAGACTGACCGGCAGCAAAAAGAACGGCGAGTTCTTTAAAAAGGCAGCCGTGCACCTGCATGTCCCGGAAGGAGCCACTCCCAAGGACGGTCCCTCTGCCGGCATCACCATGGCAGCCTCGTTGCTCTCGCTTGCCATCGATGAAGAGCCCAAGTCAGGCTTTGCCATGACCGGCGAACTGTCTCTTACCGGACAGGTGCTAGCCATTGGCGGCATCCGCGAAAAAGTGATCGCGGCAAGGCGCATGGGCATTTTTGACATCATTGTGCCCAAGGCCAATGCAGGTGACGTCAAGGAGCTGCCTGAAGACGTCAGTTCCGGGGTTAACTTTTACTATGCCGATAAGTTTGATGACGTGGCAGCTGTGCTCTTCCCGGACTTAGCCGTAAGGCAGGGAAAAAAGGAAAGGCTTAAGGGGGTGCAGCTCAATCCCAGCTCCCTGCCCCTTAAAAATAAGGACGAAAGTCAGGCAGTTCAGGATAGCCCAGCTGACCCGGAACCTCCTGCCGATCCTATTGCCCCAGCTCAGGCTTAAGGCAAGCTCCCACAGGATACTTAGCGCCCTGCAGGCACAAACTTCAGGCCGCCCCCTGCACAGCCGGGTGCGGCTTTGTTATACTGCAGCTTATGCAGCAGCGCTTTTTATTATTCCGTTCTTTGCTCCCGGTCCGTCCTGCAATCAGCCGGATCCGAACACGGCTGCGCCTTATCCTTGCCCTTGTGCCGACAGCCATTGTAAGTACCCTGCCGCTCCTCCCCCTTGGCACTGCTGGCGCTGCAGTACAGGACAATTGCGTGAGCGAATACCGCCCCAAGCTCAATGAAACAGCTTTTGCTGCCGTCGGGGCGCCACTTAAGGTTGCCGATGAGCGCTGTACTTTCCCGGAACTTATCATCCCTTTTGATCAAAAGGCAGCTGCAGTCAGCCTCCCTGCCGGTACCTATCAGAGCCTGGGGCAAACTGAAGAGGGTTATCTATTTGCGCTGCACAGCGCGCAGGGCAAGGACATCAGTTCCTGTGCCCTATGCGATCCACTGCGCGCCGCTGTGGTGCCACAGGATGCCCCTGACACTTTATGCGTCAAGACCCTGCTCAACCTCACCTCCTGCGCCCTGAAGGGCAGCCTCAGCTTTGCTGTCCATGAACGGCAAAGCCTTAAGGAGAATCTGTGCACCCCTTCCCTGATTTATTACGGACGCAGCGGGGATCTGCTGAAATTTGCCGTCAGTGACTGCAAGGCTGTCAGCGCCCCGGCCCTGATCTATGACTTGAAATTAGGATCCACCATCCGCTTTTTAAATGACAGTTACCTGATTTTACAGGCTGACAATCAGGGATTGAGTTACCGCTACACCGGCAGCAGTACCCAAAGTAACCCCGCAGTCAGGTAGCAGCGATAAATAACAAATCTTCAGGCCTGCATTTGCTATAATCAGCCAGTGGAATTTACCGGACACAGGACTGTCATGCTGCCTAAAATTTTAGAATTTGCCCCGGCTCTGGCCTTCTTTGCCGTCTACAAGTTAAGCTCTGATTTGATCCTGGCCACCGCCGTCATCGTTGGCAGCGGCGTCGCCGCTTTCTTGCTGCAATACCTGCTCTTTCACAAGGTATCCAGAATACAGGTCTTTGTCACCGCCGCAGTGGTGCTCTTTGGCCTGCCCACCGTATTGCTCAATGATCCGCAAATCATCAAATGGAAGATCACTGCAGTAAACCTGTGCCTGGCTGCAGCCATTTTAGTCTGCCAGGTGCTGCTTAAGAAGAATCCCTTTGCCTGGTTGTTCGGTCAGGAGCTCAAGCTGCCTGACAGTGCCTTTTTAACCTTAGGGCGGATGTGGATGCTGTTTTTTACCCTGGCAGCCTTCCTTAATGTCATCATCGCCTTTTATTTACCCGATCTCTTTGGCATCAGTGCCAGGGAGGCTGAAGACTGGTGGGTTGATTACAAGACCTTTGGCAACGCCATCTTAAACTTCGTATTCGCGCTGGGCTGCGGATTTTACTTGTTGCGCCGCCATCCTGAAATTTTCAGTGAAGCCCAATCAGGAAACGGCCAGAAACCGAACACTTGAACAGACATTTATCTGACTGACTAAGATTTAGACTTAAAAGCATAAAGGATAATCATAAGGGGGATCCCATGCCTGACATGAATTACGGCAACATCAAATACGCCATCATCCCGGTAGCCGGTTTAGGTACCCGACTGCTGCCTGCCACCAAGGCCATTCCCAAGGAAATGCTGCCCTTAGTGGACAAGCCCCTGATCCAATATGTGGTCTCTGAGGCCGTGGCTGCCGGCATCAAGAATATCGTGCTGGTGACGCATTCCTCCAAAAACGCCATTGAAAATCACTTCGACACTTCCTTTGAGCTTGAAGCCACCCTGGAAAAACGTGTCAAGCGCCAGCTGCTCTCTGAAGTGCAGAACATCATCCCCAAGGATGTCACCATTATGCATGTGCGCCAGGGCGAGGCCAAGGGACTGGCCCATGCCATCATGTGCGCTAATCCTATAGTAGGCAAGAATCCCTTTGCCATCTTATTGCCTGACGTCATCATCGACGATTGCCTGTCTGATCCCAGCACTGACAACCTAGCAGCCATGGTCAAGCGCTTTGAGGAAACAGGCACGGCACAGATCATGGTCGAGGAAGTGCCCCACAAGGATGTAAGCGCCTACGGTATCGTGGATCTGCAGGGAGTCAAGCCTGCTCCTGGGGAAGACGTGATGATAAAAAGCATCGTGGAAAAACCCAGTAAGGAAGAGGCTCCGTCCAATTATGCCGTAGTGGGGCGCTACGTACTGCCAGCTGAAATCTGGCCGCTGTTCAAGCGCACCCCACTCGGAGCCGGCGGCGAGTTCCAGCTGACCGATACCATCGATATTCTGATGAATATCGAAAACGTCAATGCCTATGCCATTGTCGGCCGCAGCCATGATTGCGGCAATAAGGAAGGCTACGTCAAAACCTTTATTGAGTACGCCATGCGCCATCCGGGTATTGGCCCTGCCATCTGCAATTTTGTGCAGGATATGGCCGCAGGAACTGCAGATGGCAAAAAATCATAATCCGGCTCCTGAACTTAAGGGTACAGCCGAAAAATTTGCCCAAATGGATCGTGAGGCTGCAGTCACCGCAGGCGCAGCCTTGCTGATTGCAGTCTTTTTCTGGCTTGCCATCTACCTGTTCAAGGACAGCACTGTCACCTTCCTGTCCCTGCCCTTGTGGTTCATGTTAAGCTGCGTGGGCGGTTATTTTTTCTCCATTGCCTGCGTATATGTGCTGATTAAGCGCTTTATGCGCAATTTCAACCTGGACTGATCCCCCTGCTTTGTTTCCCTGCGGGGAGGTGAAGGGGACTTGACGAGGATTTTACTGATGCGTACTGCCCTGGTACTGCTGCCGGTGCTTTTATTCCTTTCCCTGCTTTTATATGTAGGTTATAAGGCAAGCTCACGCCTGAAGCAAAGCAAGACTTTCCAGCAGGAATATTTCCTGGGCAGCCGCAGCTTAAATGGCCTGGTACTGGCCATGACCCTGGTGGCCACCTATGGCTCAGTGTCCACCTATGTCTCAGGCCCTGGACTGGCCTGGGGCTACGGCCTGGGCTGGGTGGTTTTCGCTGCCCCGCAGATCATCACCGGTTTTTTAATCCTCGGAGTACTGGGCAAGAAAATGGCGGTGCTCTCCCGCCTGACTGGCTCCCTGACCGTAATCGATCTGGTATATGCCCGCTACCGCAGCCGTTCCCTGTGCATCCTGCTCTCCCTGGTGCTGCTGATTTTCTTCAGTGCCACCACAGTGGGACAATTCGTAGGTGGAGCGCAGATTTTCGCTGCCATCACCTCCCTTGACTATAAAGCCGGTCTGCTGCTCTTTGCAGCAGTGACGGTGCTTTATACTGCAGGTGGATTTCGCGCTGTGGTGCTCACGGATGCGGTATGCGCCGTGCTGATGCTAACTGGCATGGTGCTCCTCGGTGCCGTCATCCTGAACGAAGGCGGCGGCCTTAGCGCCATCATGACCAAATTAAGCAGCACCAGTCTGGATGCTTCCGGCACCAGTACGCTGCTGACCTTCAATGCTGGTGGTGCCCTGCCGCTGTCCCTGCTTTTTTCAGCCTGGCTGCTGGTCGGCTTCTGCACCATCGGACTGCCACAATCCATGGTGCGCTGCATGAGCTACCGTTCCACACAAGATTTGCATCAGGCCATGCTAGTGGCCACCATCATCTGCGGAGCTCTGATGATCGGGCTGACCCTGCTGGGCGTCTTTGCCCGCGCCATCGTGGATGAATTACCTGCAGGCGGCAGCGATGCCCTGATCCCGCTTTTGATAGTGGAAAGAATGCATCCGCTGCTGGCCGGGATCACCATTATCGGCCCCCTGGCAGCCACCATGAGTACCGTAAGCTCCTTGCTTATCGCCGCCTGCTCGGCAGTAATGCGTGATCTGTACCTGCAGGCCACAGGACATCCCTGCCCGGACACTGCCTCTCAAAAATACTCCAAGGCCATGACCGTCCTGATTGGTTGTATCTGCATCATCCTGGCACTCTACCCGCTGGACATTGTTGCCTGGATCAACCTGTTTGCCTTCGGAGGACTGGAAAGTGCCTTTTTATGGCCGCTACTGCTGGGGCTGTTCCTGCCTTACATGAATAAAGAAGGGGCACTGTGCGGTGTCATACTGGGGCTTGGCTGCTACACCCTGCTGGGCATTTTGCAGATAAATCTGTGGGGCTTTCACAACATCGTCTGGGGTTGCCTGATCGGGCTTATCGGTTCCTTGGGCGGCATGGTCCTGGGCAAAGCTCCGGCAAAAGATATCCTTAACACCTTTTTCCCGCATAAATTTCCAGCACCTAAGGAGACGTAAACCACTGCCTCCCTGAGCACAGGGGAGGCTGAAATCCCGGGCACAAGAGATCTGCCCAATTTTCCGGTAAGGGGATACATTAAGTCTCCTTTTGCCTTATAATCGCAATACAACTTATTATTTCTGCGTGGCTTTTCGGGGCTGCGCTGATAAGCACTCTGACTTTAACTAATGCCGCGTAATTCCCCTTGCGTGAGCCTGGGGATGAAAGCGGCGGGTGTCGCACATTTTGATCATGTCCAATACTCTCTAAGAATTCAGGAACGGGCTTTTTTGCTCCGACCTGATGG
>CALXOT010000086.1 GCA_944390085.1 uncultured Succinivibrionaceae bacterium | reverse complement strand
CCATTGGGCAGGGTGGCCAGGGCAGCCACAGTCTGCGCACCGGTGTTATACCAGCCGTAGAACATTGCCGGGAATACCGCCAACCACACGATGATCATGATGCGCTTCAAGTCAATGTAGTCGCGCACATGGGTGCGGCCTGAGGTGACCTTGCCCGGGCTATAGAGTAAGGTGAAAGTGCCTTCGTACAGAGGGTACAGCATCTGCAGGACGCCATCCTTCTCGAACATCGGCGCTATTTTCTTGAATAAACTCAGTAACACAGCCTAACCCTCCACTTCAATCTTGGTTAAGCATCTGCGGATCTGAGGACCATAATCGGTCTTGCCCGGACAGACGTAGGTGCACAGCGCCAGGTCTTCCTCAGCAAGCTCCAGAACTCCCAGAAGCTTTGCCTGATCGCAGTCATTAATGTCAATCGCGCGCAGCAGCACGGTAGGCTCCATGTCAAACGGGAATACCTTCTCGTATAAGCCCACCGGCACCATCGGACGAGAGCCGCCGTTGATAGCGGTGTTGATGGTATAGGACTTGGGCTTGATAAAGGAGGAGATATAGGCGCGAGAAGCGGTATGGCGCTTAAAGCCAAGCCCCATCCAGCTTTGCATGACGAACTCGTTCATGCGGCCTTCTTCCAGGGCGCTTACCTGCAGGTGACGGCGACCTAAGTAGGCAAAAGGGCCTACAGCGGCATTACCCCACAGCACACTGCCTGAAATCACACGCACGCCGTATGAAGACGGCTCCACGGCATCGCCAGGTAACAGCTCACTTATTGCTGCACCCTGCAGGGTCTCGACAATACGCGGCTCCTTGACCTGAGGTCCGCACAGCGAGACATAGCGCTTGTTATAGTACTGACCTTCCACGAACAGATGGCCAATGGCAATCACATCCTGATAGCCGATGTGCCACACGGTCTTATTTTCAGAAACCGGATCCAAGTAGTGGATATGGGTGCCAGGCAGACCGGCCGGATGAGGGCCGACAAAAACCTCTTCGACCACGTTAGGCATCTTAGCGGTAGGCAGTGAAGCCTCAGCCTTGCATACGTAGACCTTAAAGTCACCGATACGGCTTAACACCTTGAGGCCGTTGGCAAAAGCATCGCTTTCCTTTTCAATCACGATGCGCGGATCTGCAGCACCGGGGTTGGTGTCAATGGCGGTCACGAAAATTGAATGCGGCAGAGTACCGACACGGGGTACCTTTTCAAACGGGCGGGTTCTAAAAGCCGTCCACATACCGGATTCAACTAATAAGTCAGTCACATCCTTGGAGCTTAAATCCTGGAGCTTGTCAGCGGCGGTCTTCTTGAAGGCCACGGCCGGACCTGCGGGATCAACTTCAATGACGATTGACTGGAAAGCACGGCGCTCCCCACGGTTTACTGCGGTGACAGTACCCGCGGCAGGAGCGGTAAAACGTGTTCCAGGGTTTTTCTTATCCTCGAACAGTACCTGCCCTTTCTTGACCTTTGTGCCTACTTCCACAGCCATGGACGGTCTGAGACCGGGATAATCGCACTCGCCCAACAAGGCCACATGCTTTATCTCCGGACCGCTGACAATCACCTGCTGCGGCTGGCCGCCAAGAGGCAGATCCAATCCTTTTTTGATGTTAATCATAGGCGGTTCCAATCAATAATTTACGGAAAGTCAGAGCTTCCTCTTTTATACCCTATCAAAAAGCCAGGTCCAGCTTGCTTGCAAGCGCGCTTTTCAAGCGAACGCAATAAATCTGTCCCGCAGTTTTTCGCAGGTTACAACTGAAAAATTTTAGCATAAATAAAAATCGCCACTGCGTTTTTTTATTTGATGAGGCTCACAGCAAAAGCCCTTGACAGCGGGCTTTGCGCAATTTTTACCAACGTGCGCAAACGTTTAAAATGCACGTAAATCAGGTAGAGATCAGATAACTTAAAAGATCAGTGCTGCTCTTGCAGGAAAATGACAGCTTGTCACATTATCATTTTGTTATTTAAGGTAATGTTTCCAAAAGTAACATCACCGGACGGCTCTTGCCAATTTTTTAACAGATTTAGCGAAAATAAGCACAAATTCGCGGAAAATCACCTCGTCTTCCGGCTTAGGCACAGAGCAGCCGTAGCCTTCCATAACTGCCTGCTGCTACCTGTTTACCACCGTTTATTCCCCCCTGGTGATCAGCTCACGAACCTGGCCCTTTGACAGCCCCAGCCGTTGCTCTAACACCAGTATTATTATTCCCGTCCGGCTCTGACCAAGGGGCAATGGCAAACAATAACAACATCCCGGGTACGGCCAGTGCGGTGCAGAGCATAAAGAAGACCTCCCAGCCCACACTTTCCACAATAAAGCCGGTGGCTGCATTGCAGAAGGTACGCGGCACGGCTGAAAAGGAACTTAACAGCGCAAACTGCGTGGCGGTAAAGGCCGGATTACACTCCCGGGCGATATAGGAGACAAAGGCTGCAGTACCAAGCCCCGTCCCCAGGGCTTCAGCTCCGATCACCACGGCAAGAAGTAAGACTGAGGCCTGCCCCTGTGCCCCGGTATGAGCCAGCAGGACAAAGCCGGTGATGGGCAGCAGCTGCGCCATGCCAAACAACCACAGCGCCTTGTTGATACCGATTTTAAGCATCAGCACCCCGCCTAACATGCCCCCTGCCACCATGGACCACAGTCCGACATTCTTGGCCACAATGCCTATCACACTTAGGGAAAAGCCCAGATCAAGATAAAAAGGGGTGGCCAGGGCGGTGGCCATGGAATCACCTAATTTATAAAAAAAGACAAAGCACAGGCACAGCAGGGCTCCCCGCACCCCCTTGCGGGACAGAAACTCAGAAAAAGGTTCCACCACAGCCTGCCTTAAGTCTTTGGGAGCTGTCCTGATCTCCCCTTCGTGCACAGCCAGGCTTAAAATCAGCCCGGGCAGTAAAAAAAGCGCTGTACCGGCAAAGACATAATGCCAGGGAAAGAAATCGGCAGCGATCAGAGACAGGCTGCCTGGCACCAGACTTGCAACCCGGTAGGCATTGACAAAGAGCGAGCTGCCAAGCCCCAGTTCCCTGTCAGTCAAAATCTCGCGGCGAAAAGCATCTATGACGATATCCTGCGTGGCCGAGGCAAAGGCGATAAGGCAGGTCAACGCCATGATCACCCCAAGGCTCTGTGCCGGCTCAAACAGCCCGAGGGCGGCGATAGTCAGGATCAGAATGGCCTGAGTGGTGAGCATCCAACCCCGGCGCCGGCTCATGCCCCACAGCCTGAAGCGGTCAACTAATGGAGCCCACAGGAACTTCCAGGTATAAGGGAAGGTGACCATCGAAAAGAGGCCGATAATTTTAAGATCGACCTCCTTTGACTTTAAAAAGGCAGATAACAGCACAATGAGCACGTACAGGGGCAAACCGGAGGAAAAGCCGGTTACCACGCAGATCCCCATGCGTGCCGAGAAAATCTCAGACCATAAGGAAGTCCTGCCCGGCTCCTTTCCTTCCTTGCAAGCTGTGATCACTTAAGCTGCCTTAGGCTTACTGCTAAATGACTATCAGTCCTTGAAATTGTTAAACTGCAGCGGCTGCTCAATCTTGGCGCCACGCATCAGGGCGATGGCAGCCTGCAGATCATCCTTTTTCTTGCCGCTGACACGCAGGGTATCATCATTCTGTTTGACATCGACCTTAAGCTTGGCATCCTTGACCAGCTTAATGATCTTTTTGGCAAGCTCACGATCAATCCCCTGCTTGAACACCACCTGCTGCAGCGATTTCTTTCCTGAACGGGTAATGTCCTTAAACTCAGCTGCCGTGATCTCAATGCCGCGCTTGACTAGCTTTGAGCGCAGGATGTCCCCCATCTGCTGGATCTGAAATTCCTCGTCAGCCTCAAGCTTTACCGTACTGTCCTGTTTGTTCAAAGTGAAGGAAGCCTCCACCCCGCGGAAATCATAACGGGTGGAAAGCTCGCGGTTGGCATTTTCCACCGCATTTACCAGCTCATCCTTTTTGATTTCGGATACAACATCAAATGAGGGCATAGTACCGTCCTTTTTTCTGATTTACCGATGATCCATTATTACGCTTATAAGGCTCATAGCCTAAAAGCTAAGCACTAAAAAAACACCACGCCATGGCGCAGTTGGCTTACAGGGCTGCAGCCTCCAACTCCCTTTGTACCGTGGCAGCTATGGACACTGCATCCAGCCCGCAGTCGCGCAGGATCTCCCCGCGTCTGCCTTCCATCAGGAATTTATCAGGCAGTCCCAGAGCCTTAAAGCGCCCCTTAAAGCCGTGTTCTAAAAGAAGCCTTGCTACCTGCTCCCCCACCCCGCCTGACAGGGCTCCATCCTCTGCCGTAAGCAGCACCTGATGACTTGAGGCTAAGTTTAAAATCAGCTCCTCATCCAGAGGCTTGATGAAGCGCAAGTTCACCAGAGTGAAATTTTGCGTGCGCGCCTTAGCCAGCAGCTCTGCGGCAAAGGGTCCCACACACAGTAAGGCCGCACGTTTCTGTCCGGCCTCAGCTTTTGCCTGATACAGAATCTGACCCTTACCCTGTACCAACGGCGCTTCTTCAGGACCACCGAGGGCACTGATGCTTTCCATGCCGTTCATGCGCGGATAACGTACTGCGCAAGGATGTCCTAAGGCAGCCCCATAGCTGAGCATAGAGTGCAGCTCACTTAAGGTGGCAGGTGCCATGAGGGTGAGATTGGGCACGGTACGCAAAAAGGCCACATCATAGGCACCCTGATGGGTAGGACCATCAGGACCCACTACCCCGGCGCGATCAATGGCCAGCATGATGGGCAGATCCTGAATGGCCAGATCATGGATCACACTGTCATAGGCCCGCTGCAGGAAAGATGAATAAATGGCCACCACCGGATGCATGCCGCCCGCCGCAAGCCCCGAGGCCAGCACCAGCGAATGCTGCTCGGCAATGGCCACGTCAATAAAACGATCCGGGAAGAGCTCTGCAAAATCATCTAGCGCAGACCCCACCCGCATAGCTGGGGTGATGCCGATTAATTTGTCATCAAGCTTTGCTTGTGCGCACATCCAGTTGCCAAAGGCGCGTGAAAAGGATTTGTCTGCAGGATGCGGAGTGCGTGGCAGCCCGGCTGAAGGATCAAAGGCTGGCACCCCATGATAACAGATGGGATCCTGCTCGGCTGGGGCATAGCCCTTGCCCTTGCGGGTCACCACATGCAAAAACTGCAGCCCGGGCAGATCCTTTACTTTCTCCAGAATGGAGGTCAGACGTCCGATATCATTGCCATCCACCGGGCCGATATAGTTAAAGCCAAACTCCTCAAACAAGGTACCCGGCATCACCATGCCCTTGACGTGCTCCTGTGCCCGCAGCGCAAAATCACGCAGAGCCGGTAATTTAGTCAAAACACGCTTGCCGCCCTCGACCAACTTGACGTAATGGGGATTGGCCAGCACGGCCGCCAGACGCTGTGCCAGTGAACCGACGTTCTCGGAGATGCTCATCTCATTGTCATTGAGGATGACCAGCAAATTGAGGTCCTTAAAGGTGCCAGCATGGTTTAAAGCCTCAAAGGCCATGCCCCCCGTCATGGAGCCATCGCCTATTATTGCCGTCACATGCTCCTTGCTTCCCTGCGCCCGCGCCGCTAGGGCAAGCCCCAGAGCAGAGCCGATAGAGGTGGAGGCATGGCCAGTGCACAACAGATCATAGGGGGTTTCGCCACGCCAGATAAAGGCATGCAGCCCCCCTTTTTGCCGGATGGAGGCAAGCTCACGTTTGTGCCCGGTTAAAATCTTATGCGGATAGGCCTGATGGCCGACATCCCACACCAGCTTGTCGTGCGGGGTATCAAACACATAATGCAAGGCCACGGCAAGTTCAACCACCCCAAGTCCTGAGGCCAGATGGCCTGCGGTCTTACTGATGGTGTCAATAAGGTATGTGCGCAGCTCAGCGCACAGCTGCGGCAACTGATCTTTTTTCAGCTTACGCAGATCTTCAGGTGAATTTATCTTATCGAGCAAAGTTTCTGCCATGGCTGCTTCCTTTAATGATCCCGGCTGACGCAAAATTTGGCAAAGAGCTGCAAGATACTGGTATCAAGACCGGACAGTGACGAGCAGTCCAGCGCCTCCAGAGCCCGACTGCAGGCCTCCTCCGCCAATTGCTTTGACTTTTCAAGCCCAAACAGCGCCGGATAAGTGCTCTTGCCTGCCGCCTCATCATTACCCACCGGTTTGCCGGTAACCGCGCTGTCACCGATGACATCAAGCACATCATCCCAAATCTGGAAGGCAAGACCCGTATTGTCTGCATAGGCTGCAAGCGCCTGTTCAGCCTCCGTAAGGCGCGCAAAATCCGTACCCGCTGCCGCCCCCATCAAAACCGCAGCCTTAATTAAGGCACCGGTCTTCTTGGCATGCAACACTTTAAGTTCCGCATAGGGCAGATGCTGGTGCTCAGCCTTAAGATCCATGGCCTGTCCGCCGCACATGCCGCTATAACCTGCACTACTAGCAAGCAGCAAGCACTGCCGGGCAATGACAGCTGGGTCTTGTCTGCTGCTCCCCAAAAACTCAAATGCCAGAGCCTGCAGGGCGTCCCCGGCCAGCAAGGCCGTCTGCGGTGAAAAAGCTGCGTGCACCGACGGCTTGCCCCGGCGCAGTAGATCATTGTCCATCTCAGGCATGTCATCATGGATCAGAGAATAGGCATGCACGCACTCAATTGCAGCAGCAGCACCATCAAGCGCATCCAGGGAAACTCCCAGCGCACTGCCGGTGGCATAGACCAGCAGGGGGCGTGAACGCTTGCCGCCAAGCAGCAAGCCGTAAGCCATGGCCTCCTTAAGCTCAGCTGCACAAGTGTCAAACCCATCGAGCTTGCGGCGCATAGTGGCATTAACCCGCTGTTGCACCATGGCGCTGTATTCTGTCAAATCCATGCTTATATCCTTATCTGATTTACCTTTATTTGATTGTTATTTGATTGTTGCAGCAAAAAAGCCCGGGCAAAGAAGATCTTTTTCCTGGCTTTCCTGTGGCCTTAGTTAAGTCAATTAAGCCCGCACAAGGCGTTTTATGAGATGTAGCACAAAAACGCCGCGCGGGCTGTGAGCTGTGACGCTATTTGTCCAAGGCTTTTACTGTCAGCCGGCTGCAGGACCGTCCGGGGCTTCAGCTGAACCTGTGTTCTTAGCAAAGTCCGGCTCCTGGGGGCTGAGCGGATCTACAGCCTGCGTTTTATCCGCAGCATTAAACCCCAGCGCCTGCTCCCTGGCCGCCTTGACCTTAGCCGTCATCTCAGAGAGAGTCTCGCGACAAGAGGCCGTAAGCTTCATGCCTTCGGCATAAACCTCAATAGACTCATCGAGGCTCAGGCTGCCTTGTTCTAATTTGGCAATAATCTCCTGCAGCCTGGCAAAGCGCTGTTCCAGAGTTTTCATCTTACCTGCCATCAACAGCTCCTTAAGTCTTAAGCTTCTTAGCTTGCAAAGCCGCAGCATTGAGCTGGCCTTGTGCCCAGCTTTTTACTGCAGCTTCAAGAACCTAGGCCCTTAAGTGGCCGTCCAGTTTTTCAGCCACGGCCTGCACTAAGGCAGCAGCCGCAGCTTCGGTCTCCTTGTCATCGAGGGTCTTTTGCAGATCCTGGAAGGACACGGTCAAAGCTACGGATTTATCCTGTCCCAGGCTCTCATTTTCAAAAATGTCAAAGATCCTGACCGAGGTAATCAGCGGCGAGGCCTGCTCAATCACCTCACACAATTGTGCGGAGCTGACCGTACGCTTCACCACAAAGGCAAAGTCACGGCGGTTTGACGGGAACTTGGAAATTTCATGGTACAGCGGGATCTGCCGCACGGACAGCGCCTGCCACTCAATTTCAAACACGCAGGCCTCCTGCTTTAAACCCACTTCCTTTAAGGTACGCGGATGCAGCACACCAAGATAACCGACCTTGACCCCGTTTTTGTACAGATCAGCACTCTGGCCTGGGTGCAGGAAGCTCTCGGTAGACGGGGCGAAACTAAAGGCCTTAGGATCAGCGCACAGGCTCAGCAAATCCTCAACATCACCCTTGATATCAAAGAAATCGACCTTGCGCTCCTTTTCATACCAGTTCTCATCCTCACAGGCTCCGCTGATAAGACCGCACAGCATTTCCTGCTGCAGCACCCCATTTTCAGCCTTTGTATCCTTTATATACTTAAGGCCCTTTTCAAATAACCGCACCCTTCTTTGCTGGCGGTTGATATTGTATTTAGCCGCATGGATCAGCCCTGCCAGCAGGGTAGTGCGCATGCAGGAGAGCTCCGGAGAGATGGGTGAGGTCAGAACAATCGGCTCAATTCCGCCCAAGGCCTGCAGGTACTTAGGATCAGTAAAGGAATAAGTCACGGCCTCAGTGTAACCCCTGTCACAGAGCAATGAGCGCACCTTGCGATCACTTACCTGCTCCTCACGGGTAAGGGGCATATTCAGGGTAGAAACTGGCTGGGAATTGGGGATACGATCATAGCCGTAAATTCGGGCCACTTCCTCAATCAGATCCTCTTCAATCTCAATGTCAAAGCGGAAAGACGGAGCCTTGACCTTAAACCCACCCTCCACAGGCTGCGGGTTTAAGTCAAGGTGCTTTAAAATATCCTCAATCTCATCTGCCGGCACCGCACAGCCCAGCACCTTGGCACAGCGCTCAGTGCGCAGCAAAATATCATTGCGCTCAGGCAAATGCTCCGGGAAAACTTTTTGCTCAATCGGACCTGCCTTGCCCCCTGCAATCTGCAGCAGCAGTTGCGTGGCGCGTTCTAAGGCCAATACCTGATTTTGCGGATCAACCCCGCGCTCAAAGCGATGGGAAGCATCGGTATCCAGGCCATAGGCACGGGCTCTGCCCTTAATGGCCACCGGGCTGAAGAAAGCACTTTCCAACAGCACATCGGTGGTATTTTCGCTAATGCCGGAGGCCAGGCCGCCAAAAATACCGGCAATACCGACCGGCCCCTTGTCATCAGCAATGACCAGGGTATCGGCATGCAGCTTCATCTCCTCACCAGAGAGCACGGTCAAAGGCTCGTTTTCCCTGGCAAAGCGCACAGTGATCCCGCCTTGCAGCTGATTTAAATCAAAGGAATGCAGGGGCTGCGACAGCTCAAGCATCACATAATTGGTCACATCGACGATGGGGGAAACTGAGCGGATCCCGCAGCGGCGCAGGCGCTCGGTCATCCACAGCGGGCTTACCGCCTTCTGATTGATCCCGCGCACCACCCGGCAGCAATAGCGCGGACAGGCTGCCGGAGCTTCTACCTTTAAAGGCACCGTGTCATCAATTTCACACTTAATTTCAGGCTTAAGCGGTGCATTTAAAGGTTTGCGGGTTAAAACCGAAATCTCGCGGGCAATACCCAGCATGCCCAGACAATCCGGACGGTTGGTGGTAAGGTCGATATCCACCGCCTTGTCATCAAGCTTCATGTACTGATGCAGATCAAGACCTACCGGGGCATCAGCGGGCAGCTCAATGATGCCATCTGACTCCTCTGCCATACCCAATTCCTTATAGGAGCACAGCATGCCGTTTGACTCCACGCCACGCAGCACGGCAGCCCCGATAGTGATCCCCGGGAGCCTGGCACCGATTTGGGCAAAGGCCACCTTAAGCCCGGCACGGCAATTGGGAGCGCCGCACACAACCTGCAGCAGCTGTCCGGTACCGGCATCTACGGTAGTGACATGCAAATGATCCGAGGAGGGGTGCATTTGGCAGGTCTTGACCTCAGCCACCACCACGCCCGAAAATTCACCGCATACCGGGGATACGGTATCAACCTCAAGGCCTGCCATGGTGATCTTATCTGCGATCTCCTCTGCGTTCAGGCCACTTTTTACAAAAGAATCAATCCATTCTGTGGTGAAAATCATTTTTCTAATCCTATGAGCCTTTGCTTTCTTTGCTTTCAGTCCTGTCCTTTCTGCCTGCTTATGCAAACTGCTTTAAGAAGCGCAGATCATTTTCAAAGAAGGCGCGCAGATCATTGACCCCGTAACGCAACATGGTCAGGCGCTCCACGCCCATGCCAAAGGCAAAGCCACGGTATTTTTCAGTATCAATGCCGACATTTTTCAGTACATTCGGATGCACCATGCCGCAGCCCAGTACCTCAAGCCATTTGCCGCCCTTGCGCTTGACATCCACTTCAGCTGAAGGCTCCGTGAACGGGAAGTATGAAGGACGGAAACGTACCTCCAGCTCCTCTTCAAAGAAATTGCGCAAAAATTCGTACAAAGTGCCCTTAAGTTCGGCAAAGGAGGTGTGTTCCTCCACCAACAGGCCTTCCACCTGATGGAACATCGGGGTATGCGTCATATCATAGTCATTGCGATAAACCCGGCCCGGGGCAATGATGCGAATGGGCGGCTTTACCTTTTCCATCACCCGGATCTGCACCGATGAAGTCTGTGAGCGCAGCAGCAAGCCGTTGTCTAACATGAAAGTATCATGTGAAGCGCGGGCCGGATGATGCGGCGGCAGGTTGAGGGCATCAAAGTTATGGTAGTCATCCTCAATTTCAGGACCACCCACTGTCTTAAAGCCCATGGCGCCAAACAAATCCTCAATACGCTCAATGGTACGACTGACCGGATGGATATTGCCAATCTCACGGTGTCGTCCGGGCAGGGTGATATCCACAGTTTCTGCCCTGAGCTTTTCATTTAACTCGTGCTCTTCAATTTCAGCGCGCTTTGCCTCAAAGGCGGCCACCACTTCCTGCTTTACGGCATTGATCACCGCACCGCGGGCCGGGCGCTCTTCTTTTGACAAGGAGGCCAGCTCCTTCATAAATTCTGCAAAAATGCCCTTCTTGCCTAAAAAATTTACTCTGACTGCATCCAAATCCTGCAGGGTCCGGGCACTGGCGGCAGCCTTAATGCCGTTTTCTTTTGCTTCGGTTAACTTATCCATTACTACACCACGCGTTATTGCTACTGCGTTGTAAAATCCGTGGAAGCTTGGCGCCCCTGGCCGCTTGGCGGCTTTAATCAGCGCCCATTTAGCTCAATCAAATGTGACATTATACACGGTGCACCACTTTCCTGATTAGCTCAAATACAGCTAAGACAAAAATCCCCCCAAACTGCAGGCATAAAAAAAGCGCGGACAAACGGCATCCGCGCTTAAAAACATAGACAATACCAAAATCTCAAGGGTATATGCAGGCCCTGCTACTTGCCAGCATTGCGTTCAGCCTCCACTTTTTTGATCACCGCCAGAGCATTTAAAGAACGCGGGAATCCCATGTAAGGTAGGCACAGCGCTATTGTATCCATCAAATCCTGCTTGCTGTTGCCTTCATTGAAGTTGGCAATGGTATGGCCGGTAAGCTGCCCTTCAGCCCCGCCTATCACCGCAATGGCACTGAAAGTCAGAAGTTCACGGGTCTTCATGTCAAGCCCATTTCTGGTGTAGATATCACCAAAACAGAACGAGGAGAGCAGGTAAACTGACAGATAACTTTCCTCAGGCTGCGCCTCCCGGTGCATCTTCAGGATGCGCTCCCCGTAAGCCCCCACCTGCAGATCACGGCCCTTGTCAAAGCGGTCAGCTTCACTGACAGTAGCAAGACTCTCAGCGGCAAGCTTGATGCCGCGCTCTTCAAACAGGGCATTAATCTCATTTAAGGCCGCCTCAGCCTTGGGAAAGCCCACGTAAGGAGCAGTCTGATAAACAGCTTCCTTAATGATCTGCGGCTCTACATTAAGTCTTAAGGCAGCCATGGCCTGTTCCCGGACATAGGTCGGGGCAGCGGCAGCGGTTGCCGCTGCCAGGGAAATGAGGACACATATTTTGGGCTCAAGCTTCACCTGCTGCAAAATATCGCCGTAGATCAAGCGATCCCGCATGGCGGCAAAATCAGGATCAGTGGCGGACAAAGCCGGTACATAAGATGCTCCCAGAAGCTCTGTCATCTTCGCCTGAGCCAGAGGCTCACGATCATTCCCTGCAGTAAAGCCTGCAGCCTCCACCGACGCACTTAAAGCAGATAACACAATAGCGGCAAACATTTTTTTCATTAGCACTCCTCAACTATTTCAATCCAGGGCTAAAAGCCCCCCAGGACTTACCTTAGCTACGGCTATAACTATAAAAAAGAATCAGGTAAAGCACTTTACCGCCCCGGTATCTGCTTTGCCTATTTCTATATTTTTGCAAAACCTGCTGTTTTTACCCTACGCAAGCTTCCCCTCCACCGCTAAAATCAAAAAAACAAGATTTAGAAAAAACCACTTTTGCAGCTTTGCTGCTGTCTGCAATAATCCTGGGATTAACCCCGGGAGCTCAGAACCAAAGTCAGACAGATAAGGAAAAAGATAGCATGGAAGATCCCCACAACTCCCCGCTTTTAGAACAACTTAAAAACCAGGTTTTGAAACTGCTGCCTCAGCATGGCCGGCTTAATACAGATATAGAGCTATTGCACTTGTCCCATCTTGATCACAGTGAGGGTACGCAACATTGCTTTTACTCCCCGGGGATTGCCATGATTGTGCAGGGGGAGAAAAAAGCTTTGCTTGGGCATGAATCCTGCCAATACAGCGCTGGTTTTGGCATGGTAGCGGGCATGGATATGCCCTCTGCCTTTGAGATTATCGGCGCCAGCAAAGAAAAGCCATTCCTGTCCTTAATGTTAAACTTTGACGGAGCCTTAATCTCCGAGTGTCTGCAGCAGCTGCCACCTGCCTATGCCTATACCGACAGTCCTGGCTCCAGACAGGATCCCAAATGCGTGCAAATTATAAAGATCGATGATGAATTGCTATCACTGTTTTTGCGCCTGCTGAAACTGCATGGGGATCCGCAGGTAAAACTGCTCGCCCCGCTTACCTTAAAGGAACTCTATATCAGGCTTCTGACCGGAGAGAACAGCGCAGTACTGCGTTCCATTTATACCCGCGACTCACATACCTACAAAATTGCCCGTGCCATCCATTATCTGCGCGAACATTACAAGGAACCCCTGGATGTGCCTGCCTTAGCCGGGATGGTCTTCATGGCTCCGTCCACCTTCTTCAAGCATTTTAAAAACATCACCACCTTAAGCCCACTGCAATACCACAAAAGGCTCAGGCTGTACGAAGCCAAGCGTCTGATGCTGTCAGAACACTACAATGCGCAATCTGCCTGTTACGAGGTTGGCTACGAAAGTCAGCAGCAATTCTCGCGCGAATACAAACGCATGTTCGGGCAACCGCCGCGCCGGGATGTGCAGGAAAGCTAAGTCTCAGGCTTTAGAGAATCGGGCAAAAAGCAGCTGCAATTGCTGCTTTGGCAGGTGCTGCAGCCTGTTTACACTTAACTGCAAGTTCAGACAAAAAGAAAAACTTTTCCTGCCAAGTCTTAAGCTCACTGCCAGGTAAAGTTTTGAGGAGACTTTCATGAAACTTCATCAGTTAAGCATGCTTGCCGCCGCTGTAGTCTTCTGTGCTGCAGCCCAGGCTGCCGACTACCGCGATAATCCCTTTACCTTATGTTACGACGGAGCCATCACCGTCAATGCCCCGGGGAAGGTTAACATACGCCCGGTAACCTACAGCCGGGCTGACGGACTTACTATCTCAGCTAATGTCTACCTGCCGGCCAATTACGATCCTCAGAAAAAATATGCAGCCATTGCCGTGGCACATCCCAATGGGGGCGTCAAGGAGCAGGTGGCAGGCCTGTATGCACAAAAGTTGGCTGAACACGGCTTTATCACGGTAGCTGCTGATGCTGCTTATCAGGGGGCAGAGTGCAGGGCTGCCGCGCAACAAGGATGTGCCCTCAAGCCGCATTGAGGATATCCGCACCATGGGAGATTTTCTCCTGACCTTCCCGGGAGTCGATCAGGACAGAATAGGACTTCTCGGGATCTGTGGTGGCGGCGGTTACTCGCTGGCAGCGGCGCAGACTGACAAAATCTTTAAGGCGGTGGCTGTACTCAGCATGTTTGACTCAGGCAGAGTGCGCCGCAACGGCTATCAGGACAGCGACAGCCCTGAGGCCATTACCCAGCGCCTGCAACTTGCTGCCACTGCCCGTGCCAAGGCCGTACAGACCGGTGAGGAAACCTATTTGGGCGACATGAGCGGCATCACCCCGGAACAGGCTCAGAAATTACCTTTTGATCTCTACCGTCAGGGCTATCAGTATTATCTGCAGGACTATGCCCATCCTGGTTCAACTTTCCGTTATACCGCCTCCAGTCTGATGGAACTGATGGCATTTGATGCCATTGCGCACATGGAGCTTATTGATCAGCCGCTGCTGATCATGGCTGGAGATAAGGCCGACTCCCTTTACATGTCAGAGGATGCCTTCAAGCGTGCCAGCAGCACCACTGACAAGGAGCTGTTCCTGATTAAAGGTGCGCGTCACATTGAGACCTACTATGTGCCGGAGTACGTCAGGCAGGTCGAAGACAAGGCAACGGCCTTCTTTAAGCGCACCTTATAAAGTTTTCCCCTAAACAAAATTTCAAAAAAGCACCCCTATTTTCCCGGGGAAGCAGTCCCCGGGAAAATTTTTACAGACTTTTAAGCTTGCCCCCTGCCCTGGCCTTACAGTGCTTTCTCCCCTCTTTAAGGTCAAAGCGCAGGCAGCAGCATAAAACATGAGGTTTTATATGCCACAGCCATCAGTCAAACAGATCCTAACCCTGGCTTGCACTTTATCCGCCCTGTTTACGGCAGGCTTTACTGCCCCTGTTGCCAGCGCCGCAGCAAATCAGGCCCCTGTTGCACAGGTGCAGCAAGTAGTGCGCCCTGCAGATCAGAAATGGAGTGCTGCCGGTGAGAAGAACTTTACCGGTAAGGTCAGCCTCACCAATTTGTTTGCCCCCGACTCTCCGGCCCGTTCCTACGGCGCCCTGGTCACTTTTGAACCCGGGGCGCACACCGCCTGGCACCTGCATCCTTTGGGACAAAAACTCTACGTCACCGCAGGGCATGGGTTTACCCAGTACGAAAACGGCCAGGTACAGGAATTACACCCAGGAGATCTGGTGATCTGCCCGCCAGGTGTCAGGCACTGGCATGGGGCAGCCCTTAATGAAAGTATGACCCATCTTGCCATTGGGGAAAACGCTGGCGGCCCGGGGGCGCAGTGGTTTGACAAGATATGCCCTGACGAATACCGCGCTCTCCTCAAAGACTTTGAAAAGTAAAGTCGCAGCTGCAAAGTATGTTCCAAAGCGCCGCTTAAGCCGGCGCTTTTTATAAACAGGATACTAACCTAAGGGCAAACCCTTCCGCCGGACTGTGCCTTATTGCTGTTGCCTTACTGCCTGCATCTGGTTACGGCAACTCAGGGGACGGCATAGTATTCCCGGTACCAGGCAAAAAAGCGGGCAATACCATCGTGCAGTGACGTGGACGGATGGAAATTAAAATCGCGCTTTAATTTAGTGACATCAGCATAGGTCTGATGTACATCCCCCTGCTGCATCTCACCTAAAATCAGATTGGCCTTCACCCCTGCTGCATTTTCCAGCTCATGGACAAAATCAAACAGCTCAATCGGGTTGCCGTTACCAATGTTGTAAACCGCAAAAGGGTGCTCCGGGCAACGCTCACTATTCCCCTGGCCCTCGATCATGCGCACCAGCCCCTCCACGATATCATCCACAAAGGTGAAATCACGGCGTAATTTGCCCTGATTGAACAAGGTAATAGGTTTGCCTGCCAGCATGGCGCGGGTAAAGATGAAAGGCGCCATATCAGGGCGTCCCCAGGGGCCGTACACGGTGAAAAAGCGCAGGCCGGTGGCATCTATCTGATAGAGCGAGGAGTAGGTTGAGGCAATGATCTCATTGATGCGCTTGGTAGCGGCATAGACTGAAACCTGCTCAATATTCTGATTGTCCTCAGCAAACGGCACCACCTTGCAGTCGCCATACACTGAAGAGGATGAAGCAAACAGCAGGCGCGGCCGGTTTAGCGGATCCTGTAACCTGATGGCATTTAACAGGTTATAAAAGCCATCGGCATTGGAGGCAAAATAAGCTTCAGGTTCCTGCGTGGACAAACGCACCCCGGCCAGGGCAGCCAAGTTCACCACCACCTCAAAGTGTCCTGCAGCAATCAGCTGCTCCACGGCCTTACGGTCAGTAAGATCAAGCCGGATAAAGCTAAGCGCCCCGGCAACTTCCTGTTGGCCATAGTCAGGGATTCTGGCAAAACCCAGTGCATGCAGCCGGTCTTCCTTTAAGGAGGCCTCATAGGTCAGTGAGTTTAAATTATCAAAGCCCACCACCTGATGGCCTTTCTCTGCCAGAGCCTTAGTCAGATGCATGCCGATAAAGCCGGCCATGCCTGTTACTAGAACCTTCATAAACCTTCCTGTTTCCTGTTGCCTGCTTCCGTTTAACTAATGCCGCGTAATTCCCCTTGCGTGAGCCTGGGGATGAAAGCGGCGGGTGTCGCACATTTTGATCATGTACAATACTCTCTAAGAATTCAGGAACGGGCTTTTTTGCTCCGACCTGATGG